>NZ_JBIBKK010000010.1:0-343243 GCF_042959105.1 Streptomyces sp. NPDC007917 | reverse complement strand
CCGGTGACGCCCTGGCCTCGCCCATGCAGGGCACCATCGTCAAGGTCGCCGTCGCCGAAGGAGACCAGGTCGCCGAGGGCGATCTGGTCGTGGTCTTGGAAGCGATGAAGATGGAACAGCCGCTGAACGCCCACCGCTCCGGCACCGTCAAGGGCCTCGCCGCCGAAGTCGGCGCCTCCATCACCTCCGGCGCCGTCATCTGCGAAATCAAGGACTGAGAACGGGACTGACACCCCGCCACACGGCCGGACCCATGACCGTTTCAAAGCCCACCGGGCCCCCGTCTCACCGGTTGCGCCGGATACGGGGGCCTGTTAATTCATATGGCATCTTCGTGCCATGGGTCTGGGGCGCGAAGCCCACGTGACAGACCATGGAGCCGGTGATTCCGCACCATCGGCATCACCGGTGAACTTGGTCTCCCCCGCGTAACGGGGGCGGGGGAGGCCAATTTCCCGTGCCCGAATCGGCGCGTAGGCGGCCCGAGCCATGCCCGAGCGGGCATCACGGCATCACTTCTTCATCGTCCGCCCCAGGAACCCCAGGACCGTCTCCGCGTAGAGCTCCGGATGGGTCTTGACGCCCTGCAGATGCTCGGTGTCCGGCAGCGTGTGCACCTCCGCCAGCGGATACCGCTCCGCCAGCGCCCGCACCCCGGCCGCCGGGATCATCGTGTCGCTCTCGCCGGCCAGGAAGAGCATCGGCGTGCTCGCGTACGCCCCGGTGGCCGCGGGCGGCCACTGCACCCGCAGCATCGCCACCGCCGCCGTCGAGGCGACCTTCTCCAGGGCCTTCCGGGACGGCCCCTTCCGCAGCGGGCCGGGGATCGGCAGCCCGTCGGCCGCGAGGAAGTTACGGAACAGCGGGCGCAGCTCCAGCGCCGGGCCGCTGTCGAAGACGACCGCGTCGACCGGGCGCTCCCCGTCCCTCCTGAGCATGTAGAAGGAGGGGAAGGCGGAGATGGAGAAGCCGTAGACCGCGATCCGCGCCGAGGCGTACTCCGCCATGCCGCGCAGATGCCTGACCACGGCGACCACATCGTCGGTGTGCCGGTCACTCATGCCCCAGCAGGCCCGGTCGGCGCTGCTCTTGCCGTGGTTGCGGTGGTCGAACATCGCGACCGTGTAGCCCGCCTCGTGGAGCAGCCGGGCATGTGCGAGGCTCGCGGACTTGCTCAGGCCCAGGCCGTGCCCGAGCACCACCACCCGGTCCGGGTCGCCCTGGCACAGCCACACATGCAGCCGACGCCCTCCGCCGCCCAGCGGCACGGTGACATCGGTGCTGGTCAGCCCCAGGTCCGCGGGCTTCTTGTGGTACGGCCTGCGGGGCGGGTGGTAGATGAAGTACGAGAGGAAGGCGCCGTACAGCGGAGCCACCGGGAGGGCCAGCGCCGAGGCCGCCTTCGCCGAGAATCCCGTCGCCATGTCGCAAACCCCCATTACGGAAAGTGCACGGACTGTGCTTGATCGTAGTGGTGCGGACGGGAGACCATACCAGCCGGTAGGGAACGTGTCCTAAGTCACCGGGTGCCGCCCGTGCGGCAACGCGGCCCCGGGGCAAGGATGTTGACCCAGGCTCAGTGCTGCGGGGGGAGAGGGAATCGTGTCGTACACCAACTCGGGCGTCCAGCATCCCGCCGTCGACACGGCGGACGGCAGGGCGGACGGGACGGGGAGCGGCGCGGGGGACCGGTCATGGGGACCGGTCCGCGCCCTGCCCCGCCCCGAGGACCGGCCCTCCGGCGCCCAGGTGGCCGTATGGCTGCTGCGCATCCCGCCGTCCGCCGCTGCCGCCGCAGCGCGCGCCGGGATGCTGGACGCCCGCGAGAGCGAACGGGCCGCCAGGTTCCGCGACGCCACCCTGCGGGAGCGCTATGTCGCCTCCCACGTGGGCCTGCGCGTCCTCCTCGGCGCGTACCTCGGCATCGACCCCGCCGAGGTCGAGCTGATCCGCGAGCTGTGCGGCATGCCGGACTGCGACAAGCCGCATGGCCGCCCCGCCGTGGCGGGCGAGCCCGGGCTGCGGTTCTCCCTGTCGCACGCCGAGGACGCCGCGATGTACGCCTTCGCCGACGCGCCCGTCGGCGCCGACATCGAGGCCAGGAACGAGCGGCGCGGCGGCACGGTGCTGGCCGGCCTCGTCCGGCAGCTCCACGCCGATGAGCGGACGGCGATCGAGGCGCTGCCCGAGGCGCTGCACGAGGAGGCGTTCCTCAGCTGCTGGGTGCGCAAGGAGGCCTACCTCAAGGGCATCGGCACCGGTCTGCCCGGCGGCCTCCGCACCCACCACGTCGGCCTCGCCGACCACCTCGCCCCGCCCGGCTCCACCACCCCGCCCGGCTGGTCGCTGGCCGACGTACCCGCCCCGCCCGGCTACGCCGCCGCGGTCGCGCTGCGCACGGACGGCCCGGCGGCCGTGCGCCCTGCGGTCACGCTCCACGGGCTCAGCCTGGCCTAGACGGTCACACGTCGCGCCGCCCGGTGCCGCGACGTCACTTCATATACGCCAGAACGGCGAGGACCCGCCGGTTGTCGTCGTCCGAGACCGGCAGGTCCAGTTTGGCGAAGATGTTGGAGGTGTGTTTGATGACGGCCCGTTCGGTGATGACCAGCCGCTCGGCGATCGCGGCGTTGGACCGGCCCTCGGCCATGATGCTGAGGACTTCGCGCTCCCGGGCGGTCAGCCGGGCCAGGGGGTCGGCGGCGGAGGACGTGGTGCCGGCGAAGAGGCGGGCGATGACGTCGGGGTCCATGGCGGTGCCCCCGGCGGCCACCCGGCGGACCGCGTCGACGAACTCGTCCGGGTCGAACACGCGGTCCTTGAGCAGATAGCCGATACCGCCGGTGCCGTCGGCCAGCAGCTCCTTGGCGTACAGCTGCTCCACGTACTGGGACAGGACCAGCACCGGGAGGCCGGGGATCTGGCGGCGGGCCTCCAAAGCGGCCTGCAGGCCCTCGTCGGTGAACGTCGGGGGGAGTCGTACATCGACGACTGCCACGTCCGGACGTTTCTCGACGAGGGCCTGCAGGAGATCGGGGCCGGTGTCCACAGCGGCGACGATTTCGAAGTCGTATGCCTCCAGAAGCCTGACTAACCCGTCCCTCAGGAGGAAGAGGTCTTCGGCGAGGACAACACGCACGGCAGCTCCATGGTCAGTGTCGTCGGACCGCCCTGGGGGCTGGTCACGGCAAGGACACCGTCGAAAGTAGCAAGCCGGCGCTCCATTCCGCGCAGTCCCGTGCCCCGGGAGGGGTCCGCGCCGCCCACCCCGTCGTCGGTGACCTGGGCGCGCAGCCGGCCCGTCTCGTACCACAGGTCGACCGTGACCCGCTGGGCCTCGCCGTGCTTGGCCGCGTTGGTCAGGGCCTCGGAGACCGCGAAGTACAGGGCGGACTCGACCGGGGCCTCGGGGCGGCCGGGCAGCTCGGCGTTGACCTCGACCTCCAGGGGGCTGTCCATGCCCAGGGCACGGACGGCGTCGGCCAGGCCGCGGTCGGCGAGCACCGGCGGGTGGATGCCGCGGACCAGGTCGCGCAGCTCGTTCAGGGCGGTGGCGGAGGCCTGGCGGGTGTCGGCGAGGATGGCGCGGGCCGCCTCCGGGTCCTTGGCCAGCAGCCGCTCGGCCACCCCCAGGTTCATGCCCATCGCGACCAGCCGGGCCTGGGCGCCGTCGTGCAGGTCGCGCTCGATGCGGCGCAGCTCGGCGGCCGAGGTGTTGACGGCGTCGCTGCGGGTCTCGGTGAGGTGGCGCACCTGGCGGGACATCTCGGTGGGGGCGAGCAGCGACTTGGCGAACTGGGCGTGCAGCCGGATCAGGTGCGGGCCCGCGGCCAGACCGGCCAGCGCGACGGGGACGCCGAGGGCGGCGGCCATCAGGGCGGAGCCGTCACTGGTCACCTTGATCATCGCGTACCAGTTGTTGCCGCCCGCGTCGGCGATGTCCTCCCAGATCAGCGGCATGATCATCCCGAAGACCCCATAGCCGACCAGCGCCAGCGGCAGCACCGCGATCACCAGCCCGACCACCGGGTTGACCAGGGTCCAGGCAAGGTCCCGCCAGGTCGCCGGGTCGGTGAGAATCCACTGGTTGCGCTGCATTAAGCCCTTGAAGCCCGGCTCGGGGGCCGGCTGCGGCCGGTACGGGGCCTCGATCTCGACCCCCGACCACTGCCCGGCCAGCCGCCGGGTGATCGCCGTGGTCCCCCGCAGGGCCACCGCCAGGGCGGGCACCAGGAACACCCCGAGGCCGACACCCAGCAGCGAGATCGCGGTCACCATCAGGCAGAAGAGCACCACCTCCCACGGGGCGAGGGCGGCCAGCGCAAGACCGCGGCCCATGGCGCGCACTCCGCGGACGGGCCAAGGGCCGCTGCCGCCGACCTGTCGTCCGTCGGTCCTCTCGTCCATCATGATGCTCATCTCGTAACCCCCTCCTCGGGACGGCCCTTCCGCCGCTGTGTGCCATTCAGTCTGCCCGTGGCGAGCCCCTGGGAGCACTGGACTCGGGTGGCGTTTCGGGGGGTGTAGTCAGGTCCCCCACAAGACGCCACACAAGGCCCTCGGCCTCCGCGGACGAACTGAGTTGACTTGTGGTCATACGACGCAAGCCCTCTGTGAGCGAAGGAGCCGGTAAATGAGTGCTCGACGCAGCGTTACCGCGGCGGTGTCCCTGCTGCTCGCCGTCCTCATGACCGTGCTGGCGACGGCCGCCTCGGCCTCCGCCACGCCCGGCTCCCCGCGCCCGCGGAGCCTTGAGGCCCTGATCGACGGCCTCGTCAAGAAGCAGCTGGACGAGTACCGGATTCCGGGGGCCGCGGTGGTCATGGTCTCCGGCGGGCGGCAGGTGCTGGCCAAGGGGTACGGGGTGGCCGACATCGACCGCGGCACCCGGGTGGACGCCCGCCGTACGGGTTTCTTCATGGGCTCGGACGCCAAGGTGTTCACCGCCATGGCGGTGCTCCAGCAGGTCGAGCGGAAGAAGCTGGACCTACGGTCCGACGTCAACCGCTATCTCACCCGCCACAAGGCCCGCTTCACCATCAAGGACAGCTATCCGGGGCGCCCGGTCACCGTACGCGACCTGCTGACGCACACCGCCGGGTTCGACAACAGCATCATCGGCCGCGCCACCGCCCACCCCGAGGACGCCGAACGGCTCGGCGACAGCCTGGCCGAACACCAGCCGAAGCGGGTGCGCCCGCCGGGGAAGGTGTCCAGCTACGACAACTACGGCGTGGCGCTGGCCGGATACCTGGTCGAGCTGGTCTCGGGCGAGTCCTTCGACACATACGTGGGCCGCCACATCCTGCGGCCGCTCGGCATGACCCGCACCTCCTTCGCCCAGCCGCACCCCGCCGCCATCGCCACCGAACGGGCCGGCGGCTACCGCCCCGACGGCAAGCGGCAGGTGCCCGCTGAGGGCCAGTACGGCGCCTGGACCCCGACCGGCGCCGCGGCCGTGACCACCGCCACCGACATGGGGCGGCTGATGCTCGCCCAGCTCGCGGGCGGCAGCCTCGACGGCCACCGGGTGCTCGGCGAGCGGCTGACCCGGGCCATGCAGCACCGCCAGTTCGGCAACGACCCACGGCTGCCCGGGATCGGCTACATCCTGGAGGAGCGCGGTCGGGACGGCCACCGCATGCTCGTCAAGGACGGCGACGTCCCCGGCTTCCACGACAACCTCGCGCTGCTGCCCGACCGGGACACCGGCGTGTACGTCGCGTACAACGGCGACGGCGAGGACGGCAGCGCCTCCTGGGCCGGCCAGGAACTCGTGGGCCGCGTCGCCGACCACATCTTCGGCACCCCGCGCCGCGCCGCCGCCGCCCGCATGGGCGAGACCGGCAAGTTCGCCGGCTTCTACCGCTCCACCCGCACCAGCCACTCCGACCTCACCCGCGCCGCGGCGCTGACCAGCTCGGTCCAGGTCACCGCCGGACCGGACTCCACCCTCACCACCACCGGCCCGCTCAGCCGCGACCCGGGGGTCACCAAACAGCACTGGGTGCGCATCGGCGACGGACTCTTCCAGGAGAAGGGCGGCCAGGAACGGCTCGCCTTCAAGGACGGCAAGCTCTTCCTCGCCTCCGACCCGACCGTCGCCTACGAGCGGCTGCCCTGGTACGAGTCGCCCGTCCTGCACCAGCAACTCCTCCTCGGCTCCCTCGGCGTACTGCTGCTGTCCGTCACCGCCTGGACCATCGGCGCCCTCATCGGCCGCCGCCGCGGCTCCGCCACCGCCGCCCCGGCCGGCGCCCAGCTGGCCCGCCTGCTCGCCTGGACCACCGGCGTCCTCCTCACCGTGGCCACCGCCTGCTTCGCCCTCCTGGTCGCCGACCCCAACTCGCTCAACCAGACGGTGTTCCTCGGCGACTCGCCCATGCTCAAGCTGGTCCCGGTGCTGGTGAAGGCGGCGCTGGCCACCACGGCGGCCGTGCTGGTGTGCGCCGTGATCGCCTGGTGGCGCCGCTGGTGGGGCTGGGCGGCCCGGATCCACTACAGCGCGGTGGCGCTGGCCGCGGTGCTCTTCCTGGCGGTCGCGGGCAACTACCACCTGGTGAGCTGACGCACTCCCCTTCCTTCCGGCGCCTCGTTCCTTCGGATGACGGCCCGCCCGGACCGCCGCGATGAGCGGCGGTCCGGGCGGGCCGTTGCCGACTCCGTTGCCGACCTGCCTTTTCAAGGTTTGCGCAAGCTTTGCGCACGCCTCGTTCGGCACTGTTTCCCGCAGTGCGTTCGGTCCGGAAACGTGCCGGCACTGAATTCGGCTCATGCACCACTGAACAAAGGGGAGACACCCATGAGCATCGGAGCAAAGATCGCCGCGACTCTCGCGGGAAGTGTCCTGGCCCTGAGCGCGGCGGTCGTTCCCGCCGCCGCCTCGTCGTCGACGGCAGCCGCCGCGTCGGCCGGAACGTCGGCCGGTCCGGTGCAGGGTGCCTGGCTCACCGGGCTGCCCGGCACGGCAGTCGAAGCCGACACGCCTGTTTGCTGCTGAAGGCGCGTCGGGGAGCCGATGAGCAGCATCCCTTCGGACGCTTGGCGCGGACGGCGGTACCGGCACGCCTGCCGGTACCGCCTGCCGTCAGGGCCGGACGGGCTTGCCGCGTCCCCAGCCCCAGGCGAGCCGGTCGGCGCCGGACTGGTTGGTGGTGGCCAGCGAGGGCCGGGCGGGGTCGCCGGTCAGGGTCTGCAGCGTGTACGTGTCGTCGGTGCGCAGGCCGGGCCAGTAGACGGACCCCATCTTGAGCTCGCGGAAGGTGTCCGTGACGGCCTGGACGTAGTTGATGTAGTTGTTGGACGGAGCCGGCTTGTTGTAGTTGAGGCCGGTGGTCATCGGCGCGCCGAACTCGTCGGCGACGGTCCGGTTGGCGCAGTCGCCGATGCGCGCCTTGAGGTCGGCCACCCACTGGTCGTAGGTGGCGTAGTCCTTCCAGAACCCGTAGTGGTGCAGCGACAGGTACGTGCCGTCCAGACGCGGGTCGGCGCAGACCGAGGTGACATGGTCGTTGTAGCCGGCGCCGCTGACGAACACCCGGTTGCGCGGGACCGAGGGGTAGGTGGCCAGCCACTTCGCCGCGATGTCGGCCCACTCGGTGTCGGTGTAGCCGTGGGGCTCGTTCATCGGCTCGAAGTAGACCTGCTTGTCGTCCTTGTACGCGTCGACCACGGTGTTCCACATGGGCCAGAAGGTGGCGGGGTCGTCGATGAAGCCGTCCTTGCGGGGGCCCGTGCCCTCCCAGTAGGAGAGGATGACCTTGAAGCCCTTGTCCGAGGCCGCGTCGATGACCCCGCGGTAGGACTTCCAGTAGGCGCCGCCCACCGTGTACGGGTTGATCGGCAGCCGGACGGTGTTGGCGCCGAGGTTCGCGCGGAACCCGGAGATGATCCGGCTCGCCTTGGCGTAGGTCTGGTCATAGCTGTCGGAGGTCGACAGGCCGGACAGCACGACCGGGTCGTCGGCGAAGTTGTCGCGGGGATCGGCCCAGTTCACGCCCCGGAACTGGGTGGTGTCTCCGCTGGGCGCGGCGGAGGCGGCGGAGGCGGGGCTGCCGGCGAGGGTGGTGCCGCCGGCCGCGGCGACCAGGATCGCGACGAAGGCGGCGCGCAGCCGGGGGGTGAAGCGGGCTCTGGAAGGGCTGGCGGGGGATTGGCGCATCGCTTGCTCTTTCGGGGGAGGGCGGCTCAGCGCAGGGCGGAGCCTGCGCGTGGTCGAGCGGCCGTCGGAAGATGTGGTTGGCGCGGCTGCCGTCCCGCTCGTGGGCGGCGGGGCGAGGCGTCGGCGCTGGTGGTGGCGGTGGCGGTGATGTACTCAGCGAAGCCGTAAGGCGTTCGCCCGCGGTGCTGAGCCCACCGTTCCGCTCCTCCCTGCCCCACCAACGAGGCGTTGGCGGGAGCTCACGGCCCGGGCTGACCCGAGGCGATGTTTACGCAAACATGGCGGCGCCCGAATCGTGACACCCGGCACAGCGGCCGTCAAGGTTTCCGTCAGCCAGGACACCCGCGCCGCCGTGCGGCGACTCGGCAGCGCGGGCCCGGGCGGCGACCGGGCCGGCGGGACCTAGGCTGGGCGGCATGTCAGACGCCATTGACGCCCTCATACGGGATCTCTCGGACCGGGACCGCGCGGTGCGCGGGGCCGCGGAGGACGGCCTCGTCGCGTACGGAACGCAGAGCATCGACCGGCTCCTGCCGTACGTCCGCGACACGCGCCGGGGAAGCCCGCGATTCAGCGCCGAGTCCGTGCTGAAGCGGCTGGGTGACCAGGCGCTGCCGCGCCTTCGGGAGATTCGGCGCCATGGCCCCGGGCGGCTGCGCGGAAAGGCCCTGGAGGCGCTGGCCGAGCTGGGTGGCGCGGAGGTGCTCGACGACGCCGACCGGCGTGCCCTGGAACGCCTCGTGCGGATCAAGCTCCTGGACGAACTCCCGGTGGAGCTCCCCTTGGACGCCGGCCGCTGGCTGGCCTTCCCGGCGGACCGGCTCGACGACGCCGTATCCGCCCTCGGCCTGCACGACCTCCGGCCCGTCACCACCGTGCTGGGCGTGGACGCCACCACCCGAGCCGACGACGCCATGGAGTTCGAGGATTCCCAGGGGGAGAAGCAGAAGGGCTACCGGGTCTTCATCACCCCGGAGTTCGAGAGCTGGTACCAGGACCCGCCGATCAAGAACTGGCGCATGGTGTGGGGAAATTCGTTCGTGGACGAATGCGATGGGTTCACCCTCGCCGACACGCTCAGCGAGCGCTGCGGGGAGGCCCACTTCTACGTCATCGACCCCTACCACTCCAGCTCGGTCTGGTATGTCGCGCGCGATGGCCGCAGGGTGCGGAGCTACGGCACCTATGACTACCCGGAGTTCCGGGGCGAGCCACTGCCCTTCGAGATGAGCTTCATCGAAGACGCGGAAAACGGGATCGAAGACGAGGAATACGCCAAGGGTGTGCCTGACGCGGGCACGGCGGCCGACAACCTCTCGGTCCAACCCGGCCCCATGTCCGCGGAGAACACCCACGGCCACGGCTGGCTCGCCACGACCCACCCCGACCTGCCCAACTCCCGCTTCAAGGGCGCCCTGCCGATCTGAACCGGATCGGTCACCGAACGTGAGGCCAACTAAGCTCACGCCCCATGTCCTCGCCGCACACGCCCTCCCCCGCGCCGAACGCCACGGTCATACGCGTTGGCCGCCGCAGCGCCATGACCGGGCTCCCCTGTTCCGTCGCCCTCATGGTGCTCGGCGCCGTCGGCGTCTTCGGCGTCATCCTGGTCGCCACCGGGAAACAGAAGGGAGAGGCCACCGTCACCGGGTTCGTGGGACTCGGGTTCACGGTGGCCCTCGGTGTGCTCGGCGTCATTCTCTTCGTCCCCCTGTGGGCGAACCGCCGCAACAGGATCCTCATCGACCACACGGGCCTGTGGCTCGAAAAGGGAAACCTCCGGAACGTCATCCCCTGGCACTCGCTCGCCGGAGTCGCCCTGTACTGGAGCGAATTCGGGCGCAACGGGAAGATCTACTCCCTGGAGCTGTACCCCAGCGGCCCCATCGACCGGGACGACCCGATCCTGTGGGGCCTGGTCCGCGACGAGGAGCCGGTCCACCCCGGCCTGCCACGCGTACGCCACCGCATCGTCCTGACCGCTCCCCACCAGCGGCCGGTGGTCGAGGCGGTTCACGGTCACGTCCCGCAGATCTGGCTCGGCGAGTACCAGCGCCCGGCGGGCCACATCGGCCGCCCCGACCTCAGGGGCCACCGGGCGCGCACGCGGGGCCGTATCTGAAGAAGCGGCCGGGCAACAGCGGCCATGAGGCGTCCGGCCTCAGCCGGGAAAGGCGCGGGCGAGACCTGCCAGATTGCGCGGGCAGGTCCATATCTCCCGCGTCATCCGCCCCTCGTACCAGGACTGCGCCCCTTCCTCGTCGGGCCAGATCTCCTCATCGGCCAAGGCCGCCTCGTGGTCGGCGTCCCGCTCCGGATGCGCCAGCATCTCCAGGACGTACCGGAAGTTGTCCAGCCCCATCTCGAGCAGCGCGTCGTCACAAGGATGCGCCTCATGCTCACAGGAGGCCTGTCCCAGGGCCCGTTCGACCGCGCCCATCGCCGCCATCACCCGGGCCTCCGCCGCCGCGTCCGGGCGGGCGTAGATCACATAAGGGCCGATCAGCACCAGCCCCAGCGTCCACAGCGCCGTCTCCGACCCCGCGCCGCCGGCCGCCACGCTCGCCTCGAGATGCTTCGCGCACGTCAGCACCGTGCGTCGCGCATCGCCGAGGAAGTAGCCATGGCGCATCTCGTCCCAGTCGGCGATCAGATCGTCCCACTCGGCAGGGGTGGTCGGCCCCGGGGGGAGGGGCATCTCGTCGTCGCGCCGGTCGTCGGCCGTCTCCGCATTGGTCACGGTCCGAGGATGACATGGGGGCCTGACACCGAGGACGCGGGGGCCGCGGCCCGTGCGCGGTGGCGGCGTACCGCGTCGCGGTTGGCGCACCGCTGGGAGCAGTAGCGCTGCCGTCCGGTGCGGGAGGTGTCGGCGAAGATCGTGGTGCACTCCGTCACGGCGCACCGCCGGAGCCGATGCATACCGCGTCCCGCCAGGTGGAGCGCGGTGCCCACGGAGATCAGCGAGAACAGCAGGGAGCCGAGCGGCTGGTGGTCGTCGCGGTAGTGCAGGTGCCAGCCGTCGCCGGCGTGGTCGGTCAGCCGCGGGTGGGCGGCCGCCGCCGCCAGCATCCGGTTGACCAGCTCGGCGCGTGTGCGTTCGTCGGTGGCGTCGACGACCTCCTCCCACGCTTCCACCGCCGCCAGCGCGCGCTCCAGGTCCTGCGGCGTGGCCGGACGTTCCAGCGCCAGCCCGGCGGCGCGGCAGCGGTCCGCCAGCTCCTCGGCGCTCGTCGGGCGCCGGTTGGCCAGATCCGCGGCGAGGTTCACGGCGTCCTCGCCGTAAGGGTTGAGATGCATCAGTCCATTACAGCAGTCTGGTCGGCATGAGACACGACGCCGGACACCCCACCGCCGCACGGCAGGCGACGGAGGACGACATCCCGGAGCTCGTACGCCTGCGGCATCGGCACCCTCGAGCAGCGGCTGCCCGGCCCGCACCTGAGGAACGGCCGGGTCGGACTGGTGCTCGGCGTCGTCACCGACCCGGCGTACCGGCGGCGCGGCCACAGCCGCGCGATCATGCGCGGCCTGCTCGACTGGTTCCGGGAACGTGGGGTCGCCCGGGTGGATCTGCACGCCTCTGCCGAGGGCGAGCCGCTCTACCGCGAACTCGGCTTCGTCAAACACCCCGACCCCGCCCTGTACTGGCGCCCCTGACGGGCACCGGACCCCGGGTACCACGGCTCGCGACGCCGCGGTGAACTCGCCGATGCCCCGAGCAGTGCCGCTATTCCCTGGCCCACGCAGATGTGTCTACCGCACCTGCCTGCGGCCGGATATGCGCGGTCACTCACGGCTGCGCTGCGCTTCGCTGCGCGTTGGCTGCGCAGCGCTGCGCGTGGGCGGCGCTTCGCTTCGCCTGCGCCTGTGCGCCGTCTCGCGGCATTCGGCTTGTGCGGGTGCGGGTTTCGTCTCGGACCCTTCGGGTCCAAAGCGCTGGCGAGAAGGGGGGAGGGGGGCGGCGGGCCCGGTGTCCCGATTCCTGGGCCCGGCGGGTGGCTGGGCTCAAAGAGGCTCCGCTGCGCTCCGCCGCAGCTGCTGCCGCGCGGTGGTTGAGCGAGGAGTCCAGCGGTGCGCTGGGCCGGGGCGCGCGAGCGCGACGGATGGGCGGGCGCCGGGGGACGGGATCGGCTCTCCCTCCACCTGCTCGACGTTTGTAGTGAGTATGGGACAGCGACACGCCGTACCGTCGGCGTGTCGCTGTCCCATACTCACTACGAACCCAGAGCAGGTGGGGGAGAGCCCAACCGGACCGGCGTCCACCGTTTCGGGCGACCATCCGCCGTCCCCCGCCCATAAGCCGGTGACGACCCCTTGGGCAGGACGGCGGCGATGCCCCCGGCCCGCCCCTCTCCTTCCCGCTGTTGGCCGCTGTGCGCCGAAGGCGCGAGACGATGCCCGCACGCGGCAATCGGACCATGCCGTCCAACGACGCTGGCCCGTACGTCACGCTCCCGCGCCCCGGACCAGCGCACCGCTGCTCCCCTCCATCGGCCACCGCGCGGCAGCAGTCGCAGCGGAGCCTCTTTGAGTCCAGCCACCCGCCGGGCCAACGAATCGGAACGCCGGGGCAGCCGACCTCGCCTCGGGCTCACCGGCCCTCGGCGCCGAGGGGATGCGCGGCGGAGGGGCCCACGGGACCATTCAGCGGGCTGGCGCGCCGGGTTCGCCACCAGGGCAGAAGCTGGGCGACACCCCATGCCACCTCCACCACCAAGAAAGCCCACAGGACCCGCGTGACACCGTCGGCCAACGCGTACGCGAGCCACATGGAGAACAGCGTGCGGGCGGCGCCGTCGAACAACCCGTGAATCGGCAGCGGCTTGACGATGCGGAGTAGCGCCCAGACGACCACGACCGAGCCCATCAGATTCGCGTAGAGGGTCTGTACGGGGTCGCCGGCGGGCAGGGCGCCCAGGGAGAGGGCGTCGCCCAGCGAGTTGAGCGCGTCGTGGATCAGCGCATACGTCCACGGCGTCGCGAATCCCGCCGTGACCACGAGGTCGTACCAGGCGCTTGCGCGGACGACGCGGAGATAGGTGTGGCGGGAAGGGGTGAAGAGGCGGTTCATGGTGAGGCTCCTGCTGGGATTTCGGCAGCGACGTGCAGCGACGTGCAGCTACGAGCGGCGACATTCGGCTGCGCGCGGCTGCGGCCTCACGCTAAACAGTGGAGTACGCTCCAAGGTCAAGTCCACCATCGGGCGGGGAGCCATGCGCATCGGGGAGCTGGCCGCGCAAGCGGGCATGAGCAAGGACACCATTCGCTTCTACGAGAAGATCGGTCTCGTCACGGGGCGACGCCTGCCCAACGGCTATCGAGACTTCTCACCGGAGACCGTGACCTGGCTGCATTACGTCCGCACCGCGCAAACACTCGGCTTCTCGCTGGCCGAGATCGGGCGGAACTTCGAGGAACTGCGCGATGCCCCCGACTCCGCCGAGGCGCTGTCCGCGTTGTTCGAGGAGAAGATCCGGGTGATCGACGCGCGGATGGCCGAGCTCGCGGCCCTGCGGGCGGACCTCGGCGCGCGGGTCGGTACGGGGTGTCCGTTGCGTGTGTCGTAAGTCCGGGGCCGCCCATACGTGCCCCTGCGGCGGCACAGCATGAACACGACTGCTGCCACCAGCAGATAGGCGGGCACGAGCAGTACCGCGTCGGGGGACGTCTGGGCCGCCGACCAGCCCGCGTCGCGCCGGTCGCCCTCCAGCGCGACGCGGTTGACGGTGAGAAAGGTCAGGTGGGTGCCGATGGCGGCCCAGAGCGGGGCCTGGCCGACCGCGGTTCGGGCCGCGACGAGGGTCAGCCCGAAGATGGGGAGCAGGATCAGATAGGAGGCGGTGTCCTGTCCCGGTGGCACGATGCCGATGGGGGCGGGCTCGGCGCCGGTCAAGCGTGCGGTGGCTGCGTACGCCACGGTCGACGCACCCGGTACGAGCAGGAAGACGGCGGTCGTGCCGAGTGCCGAGGCGGTGCCGCCGAACCGTTCGCGCAGGGCGGTCCAGGCGTAGCCGCGCAGCGTGGTCTCTTCGGGCAGGGCTTCGAGCAGAAGCGCGATCACCGCGTTGGTTATCAGGAAGCCGGCAAGGGGCAACGGGTCCGGGCGCGACCAGCGCAGCAGGCCCCCGGCCGTCCCGGCGCCGAGGACGAGCACCGCCGACGCCGCCGTCACGCCCACACCGGTGAGGAACGCCCGCAGGCCGGCCCCGGCACCGCCGAGGCCCAGGGCCTTGAGCGATGCGCCGCGCCGCCGTACCGCGAGAGTTACGGGGACGAGGGCCAGCGCGCTGACCAGAACGGCCGGGACCAGCCGGGCCGCCGTCCCGGTGAGGCCGACCCTCTCCGCGGCGGCCGAGCCCGCCGCCGTGCCGATGCCCAGCGCGGCGGCCATGATCAGGCCGCCGGCGAGCGCCCTGACCAGGGCGTTGGGTCGGGAAGTGGCGGATTTCCCGCCCGGGTGCTGCATCGTCATGTGCCCGTCCTGGCTGAGCTGGTGATCGGTCCGCCGTGCTGCTGCCAGTCTCGGTTCCGTTTCGGCCGCGAACCTCGTGACCGCTGATGAGACGCGCGTACATCCTTCGAGGTACTCCGGATGAGCGGTGTTCCGGGTCGGCGGTGTTCCGGGTCGGCGGTGTCCCGGGTCAGCGGACCCCGGGTCAGCGGACCTTGTCGAAGAAGGCGCGCATGTCGGCGGCCATGGCGTCGGGCTGCTCCATGGCCAGGAAGTGGTGGTTGCTGGGGTTGCCCGAGGGCCAGTGGACGATGGTGTTGTGCCGCTCCGCGAGCCGCCGGATTCCGGGAGGGCCGCTGTAGACGCCGGTCGGCACGGCCTTCTGGCCCTCCGGCCAGCCGAAGCCCGTGCTGTCGTACATGGGCCAGGAGGAGGATCCGAAGGTGTCGGTGAGCCAGTAGAGGGTCGTGTTGGTGAGGATCAGATCGCGGTCGATCAGCTCGTCGGGGAGTTTGTCGACGACGGCGAACTCCTTGAACTTCTGGATCATCCAGGCCAGCGCGGCGACGGGGGAGTCGTGCCAGCCGTAGGCGAAGGTCTGCGCGGCGGCGCGCAGCAGGGCGTGGTGGGGGACGCCGTTCATCCAGTCGGCTTGCTGGAGCTGTTCGTAGACCGCGCGTTCGTCGTCGGTCAGCTCGGGCAGGTCGGCTTCGGTGGGGAAGCCGAGCCCGGCGATGACGTAGACGCCGGCCACGTGGTCCGGTGCCGCCTTGGCCATTTCGGGGGCGATGTACGCGCCGAGGTCCCCGCCCTGGACGCCGTAGCGGTCGTAGCCCAGGCGGTGCATCAGCCGCACCCACAGCCCGGCCACCCGGGCGGTGTTCCAGTCGGTTTCGCGGGGCGGCGCGGAGAATCCGTAACCGGGCGGGGACGGGACGACGACGTGGAAGGCCTGGGACGGGTCGCCGCCGTGTGAACGGGGGTCGGTGAGGCGGCCGATGAGGTCGGTGAACTCGATGAAGGAGTTCGGCCAGCCGTGGTTGAGGAGCAGCGGCAGGGCGCCGGGTTCGGCTGAGCGCACGTGCAGGAAGTGGATGTCCTGTCCGTCGATCTCGGTCATGAACTGGGGGAATTCATTCAGGCGCGCCTCCTGCCGGCGCCAGTCGTAGCCTCCCTGCCAGTAGTCGGCCAGCTCCTTGAGGTGGGCCGGCGGCACACCACGGCTCCAGCCCTCGCCGGGGAGCTGCCTCGGCCAGCGGGCGCGGACCAGTCGGTCGTGGAGGTCGTCCAGGTCGGACTGGGGGATGTCGATGCGGAAAGGGCGAATGGGGCAGTTGTCGTCGCTCATGGGGCGCTGGTTCCTCTACTCGGAGGGTCTTGCGGTCGCTGCGACGACAGTAGAGGCCATCTAGGTCGGATCCTGGCCTAGATGGCCGGGCATCATGGACGCCATGAACACCCCATCGGCCCGGCTCCTGACCCTGTTGTCCCTGCTGCAGACCCCGCGCGAATGGCCCGGCAGCGAGCTCGCCGACCGACTGGGGGTGAGCCCGCGCACGGTCCGCCGGGACGTCGACCGGCTGCGCGAGCTGGGGTATCCGGTGGAGGCGACCATGGGGGCCGCCGGGGGATACCGGCTCGCCGCGGGCAAGGCCATGCCGCCGCTGCTGCTCGACGACGAGGAGGCGGTGGCCATCGCGATCGCGCTCAGCACGGCGGTCGGCAAGCCGGTGAGCGGTATCGAGCAGGCGTCCCTGCGCGCCCTGGCCAAGCTGGAGCAGGTGTTGCCGTCCCGGCTGAGGCACCGGGTCGGGGCCTTCCGGGCCGCGACGGAGTCGCTGTTCACCGGGAGCGCCACGCCCGTCGATCCGCATGAGCTCGCAGTGGCCGCCGCGGCCGTGGCCGGCCATGAACGGCTGCGGTTCTCCTACCGGTCGGGGGACGGCAGCACGACCCGCCGGCTGGTCGAGCCGCACCGGCTGGTGCTGGCGCGGCACCGCTGGTACCTGCTGGCGTACGACACCGAGCGCGACGACTGGCGGATCTTCCGCGTCGACCGGATGGCCCGCCTCCAGCCCACCGGCGTACGCGTCCCGCCCCGCGAACTGCCCGAGAAGGACGCGGCCGCCTTCGTCACCCGCAGGATGTACTCACTCGCGCCCACCTACGAGGTGCGGGCGACGCTGTGTCTTCCGGCCGGCCAGGCGGCGCAGCGGCTCGGCGCGGCGCCCGGCGAGGTGCGGCCGATCGACGAGAACAGCTGTGAGCTGCACGGACACGCCGACACCTTGGAGTGGCTTGCGTCCCGGCTGCTCATGCTGGGCTGCGAGTTCCAGGTGCATGAGCCCCCGGAGCTACTGGCCCATCTGCGGACGGTCGGGGCCCGCGCCCTCCGGGCCGCGGCCGTGAACCCGTGACGTTGCGGTGAGTATGGGACAGCGATACGCCAATGCCACGGCGTGTCGCTGTCCCATACTCACCGCGAACTCACGGGGGAGGGGAGAGAGGTGCTCCCCGGCGCGCGGGGTCACGCCGGGGAGCGGGGAGGTGGCTGCCGGGGCAGGGGGGTGGCTACGGGGTGATCAGGAACGGCGGGCGAGCAGCACCCGGTGCATCGGGGTGTCGAGCAGACCGATGCGGCGCAGCCCCGCGTCGGCCAGCCACTGGTCGTAGTCGTGGACGGTGAAGGCGTCGCCGCCGCCGGTGGCCAGCATCGAGGCGGCGAACAGCCGGAAGAACTTGTTCTGGACCGAGCCCTCGCCGCCGTCCTCGTCGACGATGTGGTCGGCGATCGCGATCACCCCGTCCTCGGTAAGCCCCTTGACCGCCTTCAGCAGCAGCTCACGGGCCGACTCGGGGGTCTGCAGGTGGAAGATGTTGACGAACAGCGCGAGGTCGGTGCCGCTGCCCCAGTCCTCGCTCCAGAAGTCCATGGCCTCGCCCTGGAACCGCTCGGCGACCCCCAGCTGCGCGGCCTGCCGGGTGGCGATCGGGATGATCCGCTCGGCGTCCAGGCCGCGGGCGGTCAGCTCCGGGAACTCGCGCAGCAGCAGGTGGCTGTAGATGCCGGTGCCGCAGCCGACGTCCAGGAGGGTCGCGGAGCGGCCGGTGGTCCAGCCGAGTTCGCGCAGGGCGCCGGCGAGCGAGCGGGTGATCGGCGGCGCCCAGAAGTTGATGCCGCGGACCAGCGAGGTGTAGTCCTCCTCCGAGATCTGGTTGAGCTGCTGCGCGCCCTCGGCGGTGCGGGCGCCGGAGCGGACGTTCTCGGCGAGCCGGCGCCAGGCGTTCCAGGCGACGTTGCGATCATGGCCGATCTTCCCGGCGAGGCTGAAGATCCCGTCGGGGGCGAACACGCCGTGCAGCTCGGCCGGGAGGGTGTAGACGGCCTGGCCGTCCTCCCCTCTGGTGCGCTCGACGACGTCGTAGGCGTACAGGCCGTCCAGCAGGACCCGGGTGGCCCGCAGATCGGTGTCCAGGACGTCGGCGAGCTGCGCGGCGGTGGCCGGGCCGACGGTGAGGGCGGCGAAGGCGCCGAGGTCCTGGGCGGCCTCGATGACGCCTGGAGCCCATATGCCGATCAGGTGCTCGTACAGCCGGTGGGCGGCGCGGACCTCGCCGTCCACGGCCTCCGGGAAGGCGGTGGTGTCGACGAGCGGGGTGAGGTTGGCGGAGGCGGTGGTGGCGGGAGTGGTCATGAGGCGTGCTCCTTGGTGAGTCGCGGGGCGGGGACGGGTCTGTGGTGGACGAGGCTGTGCAGGGCGGAGCTGTCGTGGGCCAGGCTGTGGTGGGCGGGGCAGGGACGGACCGGGCCGAGTGCCGTGGGCGGCGGCGGGGGCGTCACAGGACGATTCCGCCGTCGATCTGCAGCACGGAGCCAGTGATGTACGAGGACTTGTCGGAGGCCAGGAAGGACACGGCCTCCGCGACCTCCTCCGCGGTGCCGAACCGGCCCAGCGGGATGGCCGCCACGGCGCGGTCGCGCTGGCCGCCGCTGAGGGCGCCGGTCATATCGGTGTCGATCATTCCGGGGGCCACGGCGTTGGCGCGGATGCCGTACCGGCCGACCTCCTTGGCCAGCGCCCGGGTCATGGCGACCATCCCGGCCTTGGAGGCCGAGTAGTTGCCCTGCCCCGGGTTGCCGTAGACCCCGGACACCGACGAGAGGGTGATGATCGAGCCCGCCTTGCGCTTGACCATCGGGAACAGCACGGCCCGGCAGACGTGGGCCGCCCCGTCCAGGTTGGTGGACACGACCGACCGCCAGTCCTGGTCGGACATCATCAGCATCGGCTTGTCGCGGGTGATGCCCGCGCTGGCCACGGCGACGGCGACGGGCCCCAGGTCGCGTTCGGTGCGCGCGACCCATGCGCGTACGGCCTCGCCGTCGCTGATGTCCAGGCGCTGGGCGAGGGAGCCGACCCCCAGCTCGGCCAGTTCCTTGCCGAGCTGCCGGGCCGCCTCCTCGTCCGAGCGGTAGCAGAAGCTGATCGCGTAGCCGTCCTGGGCCAGCCGCAGCGCGGCCGCCCGGCCGATGCCCCGGGAGCCGCCGCTGACCAGCGCGACCGGCGGGGGCGCGGGGCTCATCGCGCACCGCCCAGCAGCCGCAGCACCCCACAGGCCACCAGGCCCTCGCGGTCCACCGAGGTGATCACGGCGGCCCGCCCGGCCGAGGCCGGGTCGGCGGCCGCCGCGGCCAGGACCGCGGCGAGTTGGAAAGCGGCCTGGGCCGAGGCGGTGTCCCCGATCAGCTCGTGGCACACCGACCGGGTGGCGGCCTCGCGCCCGAACACCTCGGTGAGCAGGGCCTGTTCCCGGTCGCCCGCGTCGCCGCCCAGCCCGCCCCCGGACGCGGCCCACACCTCGTCCGGGCCGACGCCGGACTCGCCGAGGGCGTGGCGCACGCTCTCCCGCAGGGTGCCGGGCAGATCGCCGGTGACGTCCACCCGTACGTCGATCGCCAGGAGTTCGGCGAGCGCCGGCCGGTCCTCGGGGAGGGTGTCGGCGGGTTCGATCAGCAGCACCGCGCAGCCCTCCCCGAGCGGCGCGGTCTGCTCCTCGTCCGCGCCACGGCTGTGGCGCTCCAGCCAGGAACGGGCCCCGGAGTACTCCTCCACCGCCCCCACCAGCGCCCGCTCGGCCCGGCCCGCGGCCAGCAGCCGGCGGGCGTAGGCGAGGGCGAGCAGCGCGGTCGGACGGCCGCCGGCCACGGTGGTGTTGGGGCCCTTGAGGCCGAAGCGGATGGCGCTGGCCCCGGCCGGGCTGTTCATCAGGGTGTTGGGCATCAGCTGGGCCGGCACGTCGTACGGCTTCTCGCCGAGATACGAGGCCCGGCTGAAGTTCTGCTGACTGGCCGCGCTGCCCAAGGTGGTGCCGAGCACGAGCGCGGTCCCGGCCCCGCGGGTCACCGGGCGCTCGTCGGCCTCGGCCTCCTCGATCAGCTCGCGTACGGCGGTGACCGCGAGCCCCATGGCCCGGTCCATGGTGCGGGTGCCCGCCCGGCCGAGGATCTGGCGGATGTCGAAGCCGGGCACCAGGCAGGCGGCGGCGTCCGGTGTCTGCCAGGCCGCCGGGTCCGGTACGGACTCGGTGGGGCGGCGCCCGGTGATCCCCTCGGCGTACGCCGCACGGCCCAGGCCGTACGGGGAGACGGCCGACCAGGCGGTGATGACGGCGCGGTCGGTACGGGCGGGCGGCCGGGCCCCGGTGGTGACCTCCTCGGTGGGTACGGGGGTCATCGCTGGTCCTCCTCGTAGCGGCCGAGGACGACGGAGGCGTTGTTGCCGCCGAAGGCCAGGCCGTTGTTGACCACGATCCGCAGCGGCGCCTGGACGGCGTGGTTGGGCACGCAGTCGATGCCGCACTCGGGATCGGTGGAGCGGTGGTTGACGGTGGGCGGGATGAAGCCGTGGGCCAGGGCGACGGCCGAGGCCGCGGCGCCCAGGGCGCTGGCCGCGCCCATGGAGTGGCCGAGCATGGACTTCAGGGCCACGGTGCGCGGCGGCCGGTCGCCGAACAGCTCGCGGATCGCGCGCGTCTCGGTGATGTCGTTGGTCCTGGTGCCCGTGCCGTGCGCGGACACCAGGTCGACCTCTTCCGGTTTGATCCCGGCGTCGGCGAGCGCGAGGCCCATGCAGCGGGCGACGCTCTCCTGGTCGGGGGCGGTCGGGTGGTGGGCGTCGCAGTTGAGGCCGTAGCCCAGCAGCTCGGCGTAGATCCGGGCGCCGCGCGCCCGCGCCGACTCCAGGGTCTCCAGCAGCAGGACCCCGGCGCCCTCCGCGGTCAGCAGCCCCTCCCGCTCGGCGTCGAACGGCCGGCACCGGTCGGAGGCGACCAGTCCGAGCCGGGAGAAGCCGGCGAAGGTGCGGCGGGCCAGCGCGTCCGACCCGCCGACCAGCGCGTAGTCGGCCTCGCCGAACCGTACGGCGTCGAAGCCGTCGCCGATGGCGTAGTTGCCCGCCGCGCAGGCGGTGCCGAGCACGGAGGGCACCGCCTGCGGGAGCCGCAGTTCCCGGACGACGGCCAGCGCCAGCCGGTGGGCCGGCAGCCGCCGTACCGCGGTCGGGTCCAGGCCCGCCATGCCCACCGTCAGCTCGGACTCGACGAGCTGGTCGAGCTCCCTGGCCTCGCCGTCGGTGGTGCCGATGGTGACCAGGCCGCGCCGGCCGCGCAGCTCGTCCAGGTCGAGCCCCGCGTCCCGGACCGCCAGCCGGGTGGCGGCCACGGAGAACTGGCTGGCCCGGCCGAGCTCGTCGAGCGGGGTGTGGTGGATCCACTCGGCCGCGTCGAAGTCCTTGACCTCGTGGGCCAGTTGGCGGCGGAAGCCGGTGGCGTCGAAGAGAGTGATCTCCCCGGCGCCGCACCGGCCCTCGCGCAGCCCCCTGGTGAACTCGGTGACGCCATTGCCGATGCTGGACAGGACGCCGAGTCCGGTCAGCACCACTCGCTGGGCGGTCATCGCGATTCGGCCCGGGAGAGCACCTCGAGGACGGCCTCGAAGTGGACCATGTTCTCCAGCTCGTCCTGCTCGATGGTGACGCCGAAGGCCACCTCGAGGGCGGACAGCATCTCGATCGCGCACAGCGAGTCGGCCCCGTACTCGTCCACGAACAGCCCGGTGCGGGTCAGCTCCTCGCCGTCCAGATCGAGGGAGTTGGCGAGGATGTCGCGGACCTTGGCCTCGGCCGCGGTGTCGATGGTGATGGCGCTCATTGCGAATTCCTCCGTCGGGAAAGTGATGTGCGATGGGGTGGGGGGTTGGGTGGTGCCCTCGGGCGGACCGGCCCGGGCGGGACCGGTCCGCGTCGGTCGGGTGTCGGTCGGGTGTCGGTCGGGAGTTGGGCGGCCTGGTTCAGGCCGCGTCGATCAGGCTCTTCGGGCGCAGATCGGTCCAGGTGCGCTCGACATAGGCCAGGGCCTCCTCACGGCTGGTTTCGGCGAGTACCGCCGTCCAGCCGGCCGGGACCTCGGCGAACGCGGGCCACAGGGAGTGCTGGCCCTCGTGGTTGACCAGGACCAGAAAGGTTCCGGTCTCGTCGTCGAAGGGGTTTGTCATATCCGGATGCTTTCCTCTCTCGCTGTCTTGTTTCTGGCATGGGCATCCCTCGGAAGAAATTCACCATTCTCTTCGGGAAGTCTTCTCGGCTAGCCGCCGAGCGCTTCGGAAATGACTTTGGCGATATGGGAGGCGGGCTCCGGGCCCAGCATTCCGTCGTGGTCGGCGTCGACCTCGTGGCGGACGATGGCGCCCTCGATGTGCGCCGACCAGAGGTCCTCGGTCGGTGCGGACGGGGCGAGCCCCCGGGTGGCCGCGAAGAAGAGCAGGTCTCCGCGGTAGCGGCGCGGCCGGTGGGCCGAGCCCAGGCCGCTGAGGTGACGGATCACCTCGATGAGATGGCCCAGCTGTGCCTCGTCGAGCTCGGCGAGGGGATTGCCGTCCCGGGCGAGCAGTGCCAGCACCCCGGCGGCGTCCAGCTCGTCCCCGCCCTCGGCGCCGCCCCGCGGATCGAGGCCGCAGCGCAGCAGGATCTGGGCCAGCAGGGCCTGATCGCTCAGGTCCTCCTCCGGGTCGGACTCCGTCGCCGGGAAGCCGTCCAGGTCGGCCAGCAGCGCCACTTCGCGCCCCTGCTCCTGCAATTGGACGGCCATTTCATGGGCGACCAGCGCTCCGAAAGACCATCCAACAATATGGTAAGGGCCGTCCGGTTGGATTTCCAGCAGACTCCGGATGTAATCCGCAGCCATTTCCCTCACGGAGGCGGGCTGCTGAGCCGGTGACAGAATTCCACCCGCCTGGAATCCGTACACGGGAAATTCGGTGAGCGCGCCGGCCAGCTCCAGGAACGGCCAGGAGAGCCCGACCCCGCCGTGTACGCAGAACAGCGGCGGACGCGTCCCCTGGGAGCGGATCGGCAGCACCCGCGCGAACGCGTCGGGCACATCCGGCGCCGAGCCCGCCGCGGTGGCCGCCGTGGCCAGGCCCGCCACCGTCCGGTGCAGGAACACATCGGCGGGGGTGAGCCCGACGCCCAGTTCACGGGCGCGGCCGACCAGCCGGATGGAGCGGATGGAGTCGCCGCCCAGCTCGAAGAAGCTGTCCTCGGCGCCGACCCGGTCCAGGCCCAGTACCTCGGCGAAGGCCTGGCACAGCGTCTGTTCCAGCGGGGTGCGCGGCCCGCGGCCGGTGGCCGCGCGGGGCAGCCCCGGGGCCGGCAGGGCCTTGCGGTCCACCTTCGCGTTGGGCGTCAGCGGCATCCGCTCCAGCTCGGTGAGGAACGCCGGGACCATGTAGTCGGGCAACGCGCCCGCCAGATGGGCCCGCAGCTCCGCGAGGTCCAGACCGGACTCGCCGCGCGGCACGACGTACGCCGAAAGCCGCGGCTGACCAGGCTCGTCCTCGCGGACCGCGACCACCGCTTGTGCCACCCGCGGATGGCTCAGCAGCGTGGCCTCGATCTCGCCCAGCTCGATGCGGAAGCCACGCACCTTGACCTGGTGGTCCGCCCGGCCCAGATAGTCGAGCGTGCCGTCCGGCCGCCGGCGCACCAGGTCGCCGGTGCGGTACATCCGGGCGCCGGGCACCGGGGAGTTGGGGTCGGCGAGGAACCGCTGCGCGGTCAGGCCCGGCCGGTCGTGGTAGCCGCGGGCCGGGGAGGCCCCGCCGAGGTACAGCTCGCCGGTCACCCCGGCCGGCACCGGCCGCAGCGCCGCGTCCAGGACATACGCCCGGTTGCCGGCCAGCGGGCGGCCGATGGGCGGGGTGCCGGTGCCGTCCAGCTCGGCGGCGGTCGACCAGATGGTGGTCTCCGTCGGTCCGTACAGATTGGTCACCTTGCGCGCCGCGCCGTGCAGCGCGGTGGCCAGGTCCTGGCCGATCGCCTCGCCGCCGGTCAGCGCGTGCACCTCGCGCAGCGCCTCCGGGTGCCCGCCGACCAGGGCGTGCCACAGCGTCGGGGTGGCCTGCATCACGGTCGCGCGGGTCTCGACCAGCAGCGCGGCCAGCGCCCGCGGGTCCCGTACGGCCGCGGGCGGGGCCAGCACCAGGGTGGCGCCGGACAGCAGCGGGACGAACAGCTCCAGGTTGGCGATGTCGAAGCCGAAGGTGGTCACCGACACCAGCCGGTCGTCCGGGCCGAGGTCCAGCAGACGCGAGGTCTCGGCCAGGAAGTTGGCGAACGCGCCGAGCGGCACGATCACGCCCTTGGGGCGGCCGGTGGAGCCCGAGGTGTAGATGACGTACGCGGTGTGGCCGGCGGCGGGCGCGGCAAGCCGCTCCTGGGGCCGCAGATCCTCCCCCGGGAGGGCGGCGATCTCCGCCCGTGCCGACGGGTCGTCAAGCAGCAGGTGCGGCGTGGCGGCCGGCCCGGGCACCGCCCGCGCCACCTCGCGGTCGGTCAGGGTGAGCACCGGCCGGGCGTCCTCGACCATGGAGCGGATCCGGTCCGCCGGGTACGCGGGGTCGAGGGGCAGATACGCGGCGCCCGACTTGAGCACCGCGAGCGCCGCCACGACCATCTCGGGGGAGCGCGGCAGCGCGATGGCGACCAGCCGGTCGGGGCCCGCGCCCCGCGCGACCAGGGCCCGCGCCAGCCGGTTGGCCCGCTCGTTCAGCTCGCGGTAGCTCGTGGCCCGCCCCTCGAAGAGCAGCGCGGCATGGTCGGGCGCGGCCGCGGCCCGCGCCTGGAACCGCTCGTACAGCGGAGGCTCGGCGTCGTGGGCGGGCGCGCCGTTCCAGTCCACCAGCAGCCGCTCCCGCTCGCCCGGCAGCAGCGCGTCCGTCTCGGCGAGGCGGCCGTCGGGGGAGGCGGTGAGCCGGTCCAGCAGATGGGCCAGGCGGGCGGCCAGGGTGCGCGCGGTCTCCTCGGTGAACAGATCGGCGCTGTACTCCAGGCGCCCGGCGATCCCGCCCGGCGCCCCGGACCCGGTGTGCTCCTCGGCCAGGTCGAAGGCCAGGTCGAACCGGGCGCTGCCGGTGCGCGCCACCCCGGCCTTCCCCTCCAGACCGGGCAGTTCCAGCTTCGCCGCCGCGTTGTTCTGGAACGCCAGCATCGTCTGGAACAGCGGGTGCCGGGCCATCGACCGGGCCGGGGACAGGGCGTCCACCAGCCGCTCGAACGGCAGGTCCTGGTGGGCGAAGGCGGCCAGCGACGCCGAGCGCACCCGGCCCACCAGCTCCCGGAAGGTCGGATCGCCCGACAGGTCGCCGCGCAGCACCAGGGTGTTGACGAAGAAGCCGACCAGGTCGTCCAGCGCGTCGTCGGTGCGCCCGGCCACCGGCGTGCCGACCGGGATGTCCTCCCCGGCGCCCAGCTTGGACAGCAGCGTGGCCAGCGCGGCCTGCACCACCATGAACAGGCTCGCCCCGCACTCCCTGGCCAGCGCGGCGGCGCGGGCGTGGGTGGCGGCCGGGACGGTGAACTCCACCGTGCCGCCCCGGTAGGAGGGCAGCGCGGGGCGCGGGAAGTCGGTGGGCAGCTCCAGCTCGTCCGGCAGCCCGTCCAGCGTCTCGCGCCAGTAGGCCAGTTGCCTGGCGGCCAGGGACTGGGGGTCGCTCTCCTCGCCCAGCAGCTCGCGCTGCCACAGCGCGTAGTCCGCGTACTGCACCGGCAGCCGGCTCCACCTCGGCTCCTCGCCGCGCAGCCGGGCCGCGTAGGCGCGGCTGAGGTCCCGGGCCAGCGGGGCGTTGGACCAGCCGTCGCCCGCGATGTGGTGGATGACCGTGACCAGTACGTGGTCCTGCTTGCCCAGTGCGAACAGCGCGGCGCGGATGGGGAGTTCCCGCGACAGATCGAAGCCGCGCGAGGCGAACTCGGCGAGAGCGTCGTCCAGTTCGGATTCCGAGACATGGTGCACCGGCAGGGTGATCCGGACCCGGCGGCGGATGCGCTGGTACGGGCCGTCGGCCGCTTCGGGGAAGACCGTGCGCAGCGCCTCGTGGCGCATCACCACATCGCCGAGGGCGGCGCGCAGCGCGGGCCGGTCCAGCTTTCCGGTCAGCCGCAGCGTCCACGGCAGGTTGTAGGTGCCGGACGGGCCCTCGAGCCGCCCCAGGAACCACATGCGCCGCTGGGCGAACGACAGCGGCAGCCGCTTCGGGCGCTTCGCCGGGGTCAGCGCCGGCCGGGCCGCGTCCGCGCCGGTCAGCCGGGCGGCGAGCGCGGCGGGGGTCGGCGCCTCGAAGACCGTACGCAGCGGGACCTCCGCGTCCAGCAGCGACCGCACCCGGCTGATCAGCCGGGTCGCGAGCAGCGAGTGTCCGCCGAGGTCGAAGAAGTCCTCGTCGATGGAGACCCGGTCCAGGCCGAGCACCTCCGCGAAGGCCTGGCACAGCAGTTCCTCGCGCGGGGTGCGCGGGCCGCGCCCGGCCGAGGTGGTGATCTCGGGGGCGGGCAGCGCCTTGCGGTCCACCTTGCCGTTGGCGGTCAGCGGCAACGCGTCCAGCAGCACGAACGCGGACGGCACCATGTACTCCGGCAGCCGGTCGGCGGCCGACGCCCGCGCCGCCGCCGGGTCCGCCGCGCCCGCCAGATAGCCGACCAGCCGGCCCTCGCCCCGGGTGTCCTTCGCGACGTCGACCACCGCGTCGGTGACCTGGGGCACGGTGCGCAGCACGGCCTCGATCTCGCCGAGCTCGATGCGATGGCCGCGGATCTTGACCTGGTGGTCGCGCCGCTCCAGGAATTCGAGCCGCCCGTCGGCCCGCCGCACGACCCGGTCGCCGGTGCGGTACATCCGGGCGCCGGGCACCGGCGAGTACGGGTCGGCGATGAACACGGCGGCGGTGCGCCGCGGGTCGCGCAGATAGCCGCGGCCGACCCCGATCCCGCCGACGTACAGCTCACCGGGCACCCCGGCGGGCACCGGGCGCAGCCCGTCGTCCAGGACGTACAGGCCGGTGTTGCGGACCGCGGACCCGATGGGGGCCCGCACCCCGGGCACCTCGTCGGCGTCCCGGATCACCGCGTGGGTCACATCGTCCGAGCACTCGGTGGGCCCGTACGCGTTGACCAGCGGCACGCCGGGGAAGTACCCGAACCAGCGGCGGCACAGCTCGGCGGGCAGCGCCTCGCCGGTGACCACCAGCCGGCGCAGCCGCGTCAGATCGGGCACCGCCGCGCCCGCGTCCCAGCTGTCCAGGGCCGCCCGCAGCAGCGAGGGCACGACCTCCAGGATGGTGATCCGCTCCGGGCCGACCATCCCGAACAGCTCGGCCGGGTCGGCCGCCGTCCGCTTGGGCACCACCCGCAGCAGACCGCCCACGACCAGGGGGGACAGCATCTGCCACACCGAGATGTCGAAGGTGACGGGCGCGTTGTGCACGACCGTGTCACACGCGGTCAGATCCAGGTCCTCGACCTTGGCCAGCAGGTGGTTGACCATGCCGCGGCGGTGGACCATCGCGCCCTTGGGGCGGCCGGTGGAGCCCGAGGTGAAGATGACATACGCCAGGTCGTCGCCCGCCCCGGCCACCGGTGCCAGGTCGTCGGGCGCGTCGCGGTGGCCGTTCACCGTCAGGGCGGGCAGCGCGCCGCCCACCTCGGCGGCGAGCGCGGAGTGTTCGGCGTCGGTCAGCAGCAGGGCCACCCCCGCGTCCGCGACCAGCGCGGCCGTACGGGCCACCGGCGCCGTGACGTCCAGCGGCACCCACGCCGCGCCCGCGCCCAGCGTGCCGAGCACCGCCGTGACGAACCGGGCCCCGGGCGCGGCGAGCACGCCCACGAGCGAGCCGGGGCCGATGCCCCGCCCGGTCAGCTCCCGGGACAGGGCGCTGCCCCGGCCCACCAGCTCGCGGTAGTTCAGGGTCTCCCGGCCGTCGGTGACCGCCGGCGCCTCCGCCTGCTCTCGGGCCAGCGCCCGCACCCGCTCGACCACGTCCGCGAACGGGTCCTTCGGCGCCGGGTCGGCGGGCAGGTCGAGGACCCGCTCGCGCTCCCCGGGCAGCAGCGCGTCGAGCTGTCCGAAGGGCCGGTCGGGGTGGTCGAGGAGGGTGCGCAGCAGCCCCGTGAGCCGGTGCGACACCGCGGCCGCGTCCTCGGCCGTGTACAGGTCGGGGGCGTAGCCGACGTCCAGCCGCAGCCGCTCGCCGGGCAGCGCCATCAGGCTCAGCGGGTAGTGCGTGGCGTCCTTGGCCTCGAGCCCGGTGACGCGCAGCCCGGGGGCGGGCTCCGCCATCTGCGAGGGGTCCAGCGGATAGTTCTCGAAGACCAGCACGGTGTCGAAGAGTTCCCCGGCGCCGACGGCCTGCTGGATACGGGTGAGGCTCAGGTGCTGGTGCGGCAGCAGGGCGGTCTGCCGGTCCTGGAGCGCGGTGAGGATCTCGGCGAAGGAGCGGGCCGGGTCCAGGTCGACCCGGACCGGCAGGGTGTTGATGAACAGGCCGACCATCGTCTCGACCCCGGGCAGCCCCGGCGGCCGGCCGGAGACCGTGCCGCCGAAGACCACGTCGCGCAGCCCGGTCAGCGTGGAGAGGGTGGCCGCCCAGGCGCCCTGCACCACGGTGTTCAGGGTCAGGCCCCGGCCGCGCGCCCAGGCGGTGAGCTCGGCGGTGAACGCCTGGGGCAGCTCCACCGCGTGGTGTCCGGGCAGCGCCGCCTCACGCCCGGTCGCCGCCGGGGCCACCAGGGTCGGCTCGTCGAGCCCGGCCAGCGCCCCGCGCCACGCCTCCTCGGCCGCGGCCCGGTCCTGCCCGGCCAGATGCGCCAGATACGACTTGTACGGGGCGATGGGGGCGAGAGCCGCCGTGTCCTCGCCGTACAGCGTGAACAGCTCGCGCACGATCAGCGGCATGGACCAGCCGTCGAACAGCATCTGGTGTGCCGTCAGCACCACCCGGTACGACCCCCCGCCCAGGTTCATCACGATGAACCGCAGCAGCGGCGGGCGGTGTACGTCGAACCGCCGCACCCGGTCCTCGTCGGTGAGGCGCCGCGCCTCGGCGGCCCGCTCCTCGGGGGCGAGCGAGCGCAGATCGGTCTCTGTCCACGGCACCTCGACGGTGCGCGGGATCAGCTGCACCGGGTCGCCGTTCTTGCGGTAGCGGAACGCCGCCCGCAGATTCGGGTGGCGCCGCAGCAGGGCGGCGGCCGCGGCCTTGAGGCGGCCCGCGTCCAGCGGGCCCTCCAGGTCCAGCACCAGCTGGATGGCGTACACGTCGAGATCGGCCTGCTGCTCGTACACCGCGTGGAAGAGCAGCCCTTCCTGAAGCGGGGTCAGCGGCAGGACATCACTGAAGTTGGACCGCTTGGCGGTGCGCGCCGGTGCTCGTAGCGCGCCTTCCGGTTGACTCAGGGTTCCGCTCACAGGGACCACTCATCCATCTCGTCTTCGAACTCGTCGATCTCGTCCTGGCTCAGCTCCACCAGGTCGACATCGGAAGGGGTGTGCCCGCCCGAATCCGGGCTCTGGGCGTGCAGGGCCAGGGCCCTCAGCGCGCGGAACCAGCCCTCGGCGACGGCTCGCGCGTCGTCCTCCGCCAGGAGCTCGGCGGCCCACGTCCAGGCGGCCACCAGCCGCGGCCCGTCCGGGCCGTCCTCGGTGAGGGCGTTGAGCCCGAGTACGTGCGGCAGCGGCAGGTCCGGGTCCGCGCCGGCCGCGACCAGCGCCGCCTCCGGGGCGACGGACCAGTCCTCGGCCACCGGGGCGGGCAGCCGCCCCAGGTAGTTGAAGCCCAGCTGCGGCGGGTCGGCCGCGACCAGCTCGGGCGCGGTGTCCGGGGCGAGGCGCCGCAGCAGACCGTGGCCCAGGCCGTGGTCGGGCAGGGCGCGCAGCTGCTCCTTGACCGCCTTGAGGACGAGTCCGGCCGCGGGCCCGCCCGACCAGGCCTCGGCCCAGTCCGAGTTGTGCACGAGGTGCGAGCCCACCTCCAGCCGGACCGGGCAGGTGGTGGTGAACCAGCCGACGGTCCGGCTCAGGTCCACCCCCTCAGCGAACTCCTCCCGCCCGTGGCCCTCCAGCTCCACCAGCACGGCCGAGCTCTCCTCGCCCCTGCGCCGCCGCCAGTCGGCCACGGCCAGCGCCAGACCGGCCAGCAGCACGTCGTTGGCCTCGGTGTGGAAGGCGGCCGGCACCTCGGTCAGCAGCGCCGCCGTGGTGTCGGTGTCCAGGGACAGCCGCAGGGTGCGGGCGGTGGCCGTGGTGTCCCGGGCGCGGTCGAGCGGCCGGGTGCCCAGCGGCGGGTCGCAGGTGGCCGCCACCTCGCGCCAGTAGGGCAGTTCGGCGCCGCGGCGCACCGTGCGCGCCTCGGCCGCCAGCAGCCCCGACCAGTGGCGCAGCGAGGTGCCGACCGGCTGCAGCGCCACCGGTGTGCGGTGGGCGACCGCCTCGTACGCCTGGGCCAGGTCGGGCAGCAGGATGCGCCAGGACACCCCGTCGACGACCAGGTGGTGCATCGTCAGCAGCAGCCGCCCGGTGCGTCCGGGGCCCGCGTCGAACCACACGGCCTGGACCATGGCGCCGGCGCTCGGGTCGAGCCGGGCCTGGGCCGCGGCGGCCGAGCCGGTCACCGCCTCGGCCCAGGACTCCTCGGGCAGCGAGGCGATGCCGACGCGGCTCAGCAGGTCCTTGGCGCGCACCGCGCCCGGCTCGGCGATCCGCAGCGTCCAGCGTCCATCGGCTTCATCCAGCCGCATCCGCAGCGCGTCATGGTGGTCGAGCAGGGCCTGCAGCGCCGCGGCCAGGGTGGCCTGGGTGGCGCCGGCCGGGGTGTGTACGACGACCGCCTGGTGGAACCCGGCGAACTCCGCTCCCCGGGACAGCTCCTGGAGCCAGTGCACGATCGGGGTGGGCGTCAGGGTGCCGACGCCGTCGTCCGTGCCGAGGACCACCTGTTCGGCGGCCGGCTTGGCCGCGGCCGCGAGCGCCGCCGGGGTGCGGTGGGTGAACACGTCCTGGGCGGTGATCAGCAGCCCGGCCTTGCGGGCACGGCCCACCAGCTGGATCGAGACGATCGAGTCGCCGCCCAGGTCGAAGAAGCTGTCGTCGGCGCCCACCCGCTCCAGGCCCAGGACGTCGCCGAAGACCTGGCACAGCGTCTCCTCCTGCGCGGTGACCGGCGCCCGGCCGGTGGCGCGGGCCGTGAAGTCGGGCGCGGGCAGCGCCTTGCGGTCCAGCTTTCCGTTGCCGGTCAGCGGCAGGGCGTCGAGCGTGACGAAGGCGGCGGGGACCATGTAGTCGGGCAGCCGGTCGGCCAGCCGCTCCCGCAGCCGGGCCGCGTCCGGCGCCTCGTCCCCGGCCGGTACGACATATCCGACCAGGCGCTTGTCCCCGGGGCGGTCCGAGCGCACGATGACCGCGGCCTGCGCGATGCCGGGGTCCGCGAGCAGGGCGCTCTCGATCTCCCCGGGCTCGATCCGGAAGCCGCGCAGCTTGACCTGGTCGTCCGAGCGGCCGACGTAGTCCAGCGTCCCGTCGGGCAGCCAGCGCACCAGGTCCCCGGTGCGGTACATCCGCGCCCCCGGCTCCCCGTAGGGGTCGGCGACGAACCGCTCGGCGGTCAGCCGCGCCCGCCCCAGATAGCCGCGGGCAAGGCCGGCGCCCGCCACGTACAGCTCCCCGGTCACCCCGACCGGCACCGGCCGCAGCGCCGAGTCCAGCACCCGCACATGGGTGCCGGCCAGCGGGCGGCCCACGGGCGGCTTGACCGCCCCGGAGAGCGGTTCGCTGAGGGTGGCGCACACGGTGGTCTCGGTGGGCCCGTACGCGTTGATCATCCGGCGCCCGGCCGACCAGCGCTCCACCAGCTCGGGCGGGCAGGCCTCGCCCGCCGTGATGACCGTGATCCCCTCCGGCATGGGCAGGTCCTCGGGCCAGGCGGAGAGCACGGTCGGCGGCAGGCAGACCACGTCGATCCGGGCCTCGGCGATCAGCGCGGCGAGCGGTTCGCCGGGCGCCCGGTCCTCCTCGCCGGCCAGCACCAGCACCGCGCCGGTCAGCAGCGAGGTGCAGACCTCCCAGGCGGCGGCGTCGAAGCTGAACGAGGCGAACTGCAGCACCCGGACGCCCTCCCGCACCCCGAACGGCTCGCCTTGCGCGGCCAGCACCGCCACATTGGCGTGCGGTACGACCACGCCCTTGGGGCGGCCGGTGGAGCCCGAGGTGTAGATGACGTACGCCGGGTGCTGCGGGGTCAGCCGCGACCGCCGGTCGGTGTCCGTCGGGTCGTGCGCGGGGGCCGCGGCAAGCCGGGCGGCGGTCTGAGGCGAGTCCAGCGCGACGATGCCCTCCGTCCGCTGGAACGTTCCCGCTCGCTCCGCCGTGGTGAGCACCGCGGCCGGCCGGGCGTCGTCGACCACATAGTCGACGCGGTCCTGCGGATACGCCGGGTCGACGGGCAGATACGCCGCGCCCGCCTTGAGCACCGCCAGCACCGCCGCCACCGCCTCCACGGTGCGGGGCAGGACCAGCGCGACGGTGTCCTCGGGACCCACGCCGAGCGAGATCAGATGGTGGGCGAGCCGGTTGGCCCGCTCGTCCAGCTCCCCGTACGTGACCGGGCCCACGCCCGTGGCCAGTAGCGCCGTACGGTCCGGGTCCCGCGCCACCCGGGCGGCGAACAGCTCGGGGAGCGTGCCCGCTTCGGGGGCCTGGGCGCCGCCGCCGTCCCAGGTGCCGAGGATGCGCGCGGCCTCCTCGGGCAGCAGGGCGTCCAGCCGGCCCAGCGGCCGGTCCGGCTCGGCGGTGGCCTTGCGCAACAGCTCCACCAGCCGCTCGGCGATCACCGCCGCGCTCGCCTCGGTGAACAGGTCCGCGCTGTACTCCAGCTGTCCGCTGATGCCGCCGGGCGCGCCGGGCGCGTCGTCGGGGGAGCGCTCCTCGGTGAGCTCGAAGGCCAGGTCGAAGCGGGCGGTGCCGGTGGGCACCGGGGCCATCGTGGTGACCAGGCCCGGCAGTCCGAAGTCGGCGGGCGCGGTGTTCTGGAAGGCCAGCATCACCTGGAACAGCGGCTGCCGCGACAGCGAACGGGCCGGGCTGACCGCGTCCACCAGCGCCTCGAAGGGCACGTCCTGGTGGTCGAACGCCGCCAGGTCCGCGGCGCGCGCCCGCCCCACCAGCTCCCGGAACGTCGGGTCGCCGGACACATCGGTGCGCAGCACCAGCGTGTTGACGAGGAAGCCGACAAGACCCTCGAGCGCGGCCTCGCCTCGGCCCGCGACGGGCGTGCCCAGCGGGATGTCCTCCCCGGCGCCCAGCTTGGTCAGCAGCGCCGCCAGCGCGGCCTGCAGCACCATGAACACACTGGCCCCGGACGAGCGGGCCAGCGCCACCACGGCCGCGTGCAGCTCGGGCTCCAGGCGGAAGTCCACCATGCCGCCCCGGTAGGAGGGCAGCGCGGGGCGCGGGAAGTCGGTGGGCAGCTCCAGCTCGTCCGGCAGCCCCTCCAGCGCCTCGCGCCAGTACGCCAGCTGCCGCGCGGCCAGGCTGTCCGGGTCCTTCTCGTCGCCCAGCAGCTCGCGCTGCCACAGCGTGTAGTCCGCGTACTGGACCGGCAGCGGCCGGAACGCGGGCGCCCGGCCGCGCAGCCGCGCCGCGTACGCCTCGCGCAGGTCCTGGGCCAGCGGCAGCACCGACCAGCCGTCCCCGGCGATGTGGTGCAGCACGACCAGGAGTACGTGTTCCTCGTCGGACACCCTGAACAGCTCGGCGCGCAGCGGCAGTTCCGCCGCCAGGTCGAACGGGCGCGCCGCCCGCTCGGCCAGCAGCGACTCCAGCTCGTCCTCGGCAGCCTCGGTCACCGGCAGGCCGGGGCGCGCCACCTCGGCGGCCAGGACGAGCTGCGTGGCGCGCCCGTCCACCTCGGGGAAGACGGTACGCAGGCTCTCGTGCCGGGCGACCACGTCGGCCAGCGCCTCGGCCAGCGCCGCCGGGTCCAGCTCGCCGGACAGCCGCAGCGCGCGGGGCAGGTGGTAGGTGGCGCTGCGGTTGTCCAGGTGGCCGAGGAACCACAGCCGCTGCTGCGCGAAGGACAGCGGCAGTTCGGCGGGGCGGTCCGCCGCGACGAGCGCGGGCCGCGCCACTCCCGCGCCGTCCAGCGCGGCGGCCAGCCGCTCGACGGTGGGCGCGTCGAACAGGGCCTTGATGGGCAGTTCGATGCCGAGCAGCACGCGCAGCCGGCTGACCACCTTGGTGGCGAGCAGCGAGTGGCCGCCGAGCCCGAAGAAGTCGTCGTCGATCGACACCCGCTCCAGGTGCAGCACATCCGCGAACAGCTGGCACAGCACCTCCTCGCGCGGACCCCGCGGGGCGCGGCCCGAACCCGCCGCGGCGGCGGCGAAGTCCGGTTCCGGCAGCGCCTTGCGGTCCACCTTGCCGTTGACGGTCAGCGGCAGGGCGTCCAGCACCACGAACGCCGCGGGCACCATGTAGTCGGGCAGCGCGCCCGCCACCTTGTCGCGCGCGGCGACCACGTCGGCGGTGCCGGACAGGAAGGCCGCCAGCCGGGAGTTGCCCTCGCGGTCCACGGCCACGGTCACCACGGCGTCGACGACGCCGGGCACCTCGCGCAGCACGGCCTCGATCTCGCCGAGCTCGATGCGATGGCCGCGGATCTTGACCTGGTGGTCGACCCGCTCCAGGAACTCCAGCTGCCCGTCCGGCCGGTGCACCACCCGGTCCCCGGTGCGGTACATCCGGGCACCGGCCACCGGCGAGTACGGGTCGGCGACGAACACGGAGGCGGTGCGGCGCGAGTCGTCCAGATAGCCGCGGCCGACCCCGAACCCGCCGACGTACAGCTCACCGGGCACCCCGGCGGGCACCGGGCGCAGCCCGTCGCCGAGGACGTACAGGCTGGTGTTGCGCACCGCCGAGCCGATCGGCGCCCGCACCGGGCCCAGGTCGTCCTCGGAGCGGATGAACGCGTGGGTGACGTCGTCCGAGCACTCGGTGGGTCCGTACGCGTTGACCAGCGGCACACCGGGGTAGTGCGCGAGCCAGCGGCGGCACAGGTCGACCGGCAGGGTCTCCCCGGTGACCACCAGGTGGCGCAGCGCGGACAGTTCGGGCCGGGCCGCCCCGGTGTCCCACTCGTCCAGGGCCACCCGCAGCAGCGAGGGCACCACTTCGAGCACGGTGATCCGCTCGGCGTCGGCCAGCGCGAACAGCGTCTGCGGATCGCCGGCCACCTCGCGGGAGACCACCCGGGTGCGGCCGCCCACGACGAGCGCGGACAGCATCTGCCAGATGGAGATGTCGAAGGTCACGGGCGCGTTGTGGATCACCGAGTCGGCGGCGGTCAGATCCAGGTCCTCGACCTTGGCGAGGAGGTGGTTGACCATGCCGTGGCGGTGGACCATCGCGCCCTTGGGGCGGCCGGTGGAGCCCGAGGTGAAGATCACGTAAGCCAGGTCGTCGCCCTTGCCCGCAACCGGTAGAAGATCCGCCGCAGCATTCCCGGGGCCCTCCGCGCTCGGTTCGGTCGCGTCCAGCTCGATCACCTGCGGCCAGCCGCCGCACGCGGCCAGCACCTGATGGGCGAACTCCTCCTGGTCCCGGCCGAACAGCAGCGCCTGCGCCTCGCTGTCGGCCAGCAGGGCGGCCCCGCGGGCGACGGGGGCCCGTACGTCCAGCGGCACCCACGCGGCCCCCGCGCCCAGCACGCCGAGCACCGCGGTCACGAACGCCGCGCTGGGCCCCGCGGCCAGCGCGACCAGCGAGCCGGTGGTGAGCCCGGAGGCGGTCAGGGTGCGGGAGAGGGCGTCGGCGCGGGCGACCAGCTCGGCGTAGCCCAGCCGGGTCGCGCCGTCGTCGACGGCCACCGCGTGCGGCGCCAGCTCGGCCAGCTCCCGTACCCGCTCCACCACGTCCGTGAAGCCGCCGCCGCGCTCGGTGGCGTTCCAGTCGACCAGCAGCCGCTCCCGCTCCGCGGGCAGTGTGACGTCGACACGGCCCAGCGGAAGGTCGTCGGCGCCGTGGGCGAAGGCCTCGATGGCGGCGAGCAGCCGGTCCTGGTGGGCGGTCAGCTCGGCGTCGGTGTACAGGCTGGGGTTGGCGTCCAGGCGCAGCGTCCAGCCGTCGCCCGGTGCGTCCAGATAGATGATCTGCAGATCGGGCACCGGACCGGTGGACAGGTTGTGCAGCCGGCCGGTGCACCCGGCGCCGAAGGTGAAGTCCGCCCCGGACTCCAGCACATTGACCGTGGGCCCGTAGGTGGTGTCGGCGTCGCCCGTGAAGCCCAGCTCGCGCCGCAGCTCATCGCCCCGGTACCGCTGGTGGCGGACGGTCGCGCGCAGTTCGGCGGCCGTGTGCCGCAGCAGGTCGGCGCGGGTCATCGAGGGGCGCACCGACAGGGCCAGGGGCAGGAAGTTGGCGCGCATCCCGGGCACGGCCCGGGCGGTGGCCCCGGTCCTCGCGGGCACCGGGAGGGTCAGCAGCACCTCCCCGTCGCCACTGGCCCGGGCGGCCCACGCGGCGGTGGCCGCGATCAGCGTGGTGGGCCATGTCACCCGCGCCTCCCAGGCCAGCTCGCCCAGGCGCGCCACGGTGGCCGCGGGCAGCGGGGCGGTGCGGCGCAGGGTGTGGCGGGCGTGCGCCGGGCGCCGCCGGGACAGCCGGGTGGGCTCGGGGGCGGTGTCGGCGTTGAACCGTCCGGCCCAGTACCGGGCGTCGCGGGCGTGGGCCGGCGAGGCGAGGTACGCCTCCTCGTCGGCGAGCAGTTCGGCCAGCGGGGGCAGCGCGTCGGCGGCCGCCGCCTCGCCGTCCTCGTACAGCGCGGCCAGCCGCTGGTAGAACACCGAGCGGCTGTAGCCGTCCATCTGGATGTGGTTGGCCCGGGCGTAGAGCCGGGTGCGCCGCGGGCCGAGCAGATGCAGCTCGCTGTGGAACGCCTCGGGGCCCAGGGACGAGGGGAGCCGCAGGTCCTCGTGCATCCGGTGGCGGGAGGCCGCGTCGGGGTCGGGGGCGGCGCGGAAGTCCCGTACCGCGAGCGTCCGCTCCCCGAGCGGATGGACGCTCTGCACGGGCTCCCCGTCGCGCTCGGTGAACCGGGCCCGCACACACTCCGTTTCGCGGATCAGCTGCCACCAGGCGCGCTCGAACCGCGCCAGGTCCAGCGGCCCGTCCAGGTCGAGATGGTCGGCCATGGTGTAGACGGGGTTGTGGGGGTCGAGCGCTTGCGCGTACCACATCTCCCGTTGCGCACCGGAGAGCGGCAGCTCGAAAAGGTCGGTCTCTCTCATCGTCAGTGCACTCCTGATGTGACGGCGCCCGGACGGGGAGCCGGCTCCAGCGCGTCCAGGCCGTAGACGTCCCTGACCCAGGTGGGCCGGTAGATGGTGTCCAGGTAGCGGTCGCCGAGATCGGGCGAGATGGCCACGGCGGTGACGTCCTGACCGGGGCGGTGCTCGGCCAGCCACTTCACGGCGCCGTTGACGACGGTGCCGGTGGAGCCGCCGAACAGAAAGCCGCCGCGGGCCAGGGTGTGACAGGTGCGGATGGTCTCGATCTCCGGGACCAGCACCATGTCGTCGATGTACCGCTGGTCGAACAGGGCGGGCCGCACTCCGGCGCCGAGCCCCGGGATCATGCGGGGGCCGGCCGGGGCTCCGAAGGTGACCGAGCCGACGCTGTCGATGCCGACGACGGTGACGGGGGAGTTCGGCTGCGCCTTGAAGTAGCGCGCGCAGCCCATCAGGGTGCCCGTGGTGCCCGCCCCGACGAACAGCACTTCCAGGTTGGGGAACTGCTTTTCGATGGCGGGCGCGGTAGTGCGGTAGTGCGCCTTCCAGTTGTTCTGGTTGGCGTGCTGGTTCAGCCAGACGTAACGCGGATCGGTGGTGCAAAGACCGCGTACGAAATCGAGGCGGGCGCCGAGAAAACCGCCGGTGACGGACGGCTCGGTGATGACGTGCACCTCGCTGCCGAGTGATTCGATGACCTGCCGGGTCGACAGGTTGGTCCGTGAGTCCACCACACAGATGAACCGGTAGCCCTTGGCGGCGGCGATCACGCTGAGCGCCATACCGAGGTTTCCCGAAGAGGACTCGACCAGGATCGATTCGGGGCCCAGGAGCCCGCCGCGTTCCGCTGCTTCGATCATGGAAGCGGCGGCCTTGAGCTTCACTGAGCCGGCGAAGTTGAACCCCTCGCACTTCAGGTAGAGCGGATAACCGAACATCTCCCGCAGGTCCACGAAGAGGTCCTCTTCGTTGAACTCCTGCGGCGTCGTGATGATGGGCACGAGACCTTCCCCCTGATCGCCGTATCCGTCCCGCTACTCAGTCCCAGCCCACGTCGCCCGCGTTGTCGGTCTGGGGCTTGCGGTCCCAGCCGACGTCGGGCTTGCCGGCGCCCGGGCTGTCCCAGCCGACGTCCGGGGCGCCGGCCGCCACGTTGTCCCAGCCCACGCCGGGGCCGTGGGCGGGCGCCAGGTCCCAGCCGACCTCGGGGGAGGCGAGGACTTTGTCCCAGCCGACCTCCGGTCCGAACGCGGAGGCTCTGTCCCAGCCGACGCCGCCCGCGGCCCCCGCCGCGGTCGGCGAGGTGGCGAGAATTACGGCTCCGAAAGCGAGCGAGATGAACGCATTCATGCGGGCGGAGGAGTTGTTGAGGGCAGACATGAGTATTCCCTTTTCTCTGGGGATTCGTTACTCTCGAGTTTCGGAACCGGGAATTCCAGAATGGTTTGAATTCCCGTCCGGTGTTATGAGTCTGTACCGCCGTAGACCCGGTGTCATGTGTTTACGCTGTCAGGGTCCTGCGATGGCCGGAGAATGCCAGGGATTATTTGGGATCTCCCTAGACTTCGCCTCGACGGCCTTCCCATTCCCAGCCCCGGAGTTCATCCTGGGCGAGCAGACGGTCCACGATACGGACGGCGGTGGCCTCAGCTCGTTCCGCGGAAGTGGCACACAGAAAGAGGACGGTGCCGGCGCCCTCCAGATCGGTCTCGGCATAGACGTGCTCGAGACCGTCCTCCGGCTCGGCGGCGGCGTACACCAGAGCTCGTAGCTGCCCTGCGTCGACGATCGTACGGCCGCGCAGCATGCGTCCCATGACGATGTACATGGCCACCTCTCACGGTTCGATGCCGGACTGCCGAAGGACAGGTGAATTAATCAACTACCGCGCGGTCGGACCCCGTTCGTGCCGTAACATGCAGTGATCGGGACGTAGGGGTGGGTTTCGATCACGCGCGGGGGCGCGCGGGGGGACGAGGGAGTACACACGTGCTGGAGATCCTCGGTGTCAGTTCCGCGGCCGAGAGCGTCTACCGAGCGATGTTGGGCCGGCCAGAACTGGGCATATCGGGCCTGGCCGGACAACTCGGCTGGAGTGAAGAGCAGGTCAGGAGCGCCCTGGACGAACTGGCCGGGCTCTCCTTGGTGCGCGAGTCCGATCAGCGGCCCGGCGGGCTCTTATTGATCAATCCCGAGATCAGCCTGGTGTCTCTGCTGGCGCGCCAGGAGGTCGAACTGACCCAGCGGCAGCAGGAGATCACCTCCGGCCGGCTCGCGATCAGCAAGATCGTCGCCGAGTACGTCGACTCCGTCCAGAACAAGCGCCGGGTGGACGTCGAGGAGCTGAACGGCATCGACATGGTCCGGGTCCGGCTCGAGGAGCTGGCCCATGACTGCGCCTCCGAGATCATGGAATTCACCACCGGCGGGGGGCAGTCGGCCGAGTCCCGGCAGGCCAGCAGGCCGATCGACCAGGCGCTCCTGGAGCGCGGCGTACGGATGCGCTGCGTCTACCTGGAGAGCGTGATCAACCACCCGCAGACCGTGTCCTACCTGGACTGGCTGACCGGGCTCGGCTGCCAGGTCCGGGTGGTCCCCTCGCTGCCGCTGCGCATGGTCATCTTCGACCGTCAGGCGGCCGTCGTGCCCAGCAACCCCGACGACACCGCCGTCGGGGCGCTGCTGCTGCGCGGCACCGGGCTGGTCTCCGCCCTGTGCGCCCTGTTCGAACACATCTGGGAAGAGGCCCCGCCGTTCGGCTCCACGCGGCGGCGCGACGAGGACACCGGGCTCACCAGCCAGGCCCGCGCCGTGCTGAGCCTGCTGGCCCAGGGCCACACCGACGAGGTGGTGGCCCGCAAGATGGGCATCTCGGTGCGGACCGCCCGCCGGATCACCGCGGAACTGATGACCCAGCTCGGCGCCCGCAGCCGCTTCCAGGCCGGTGTGATCGCCGGCGAGCGGGGCTGGCTGCAGGGCAGCGCGTACGGGGCCTCGGAACCGGACTGACCGGCGAGCGGCCGCCATCGTCAGCGCACGGCGGCCGTGCGGAAGGTCCGCAGGGCCACCGGGATCAGTACGGCGATCAGCGCACCCACCGTGATGACCGAGACCAGCACCGGATGCTCCATCGGCAGGCTCCCGCCCGAAGAGGCGGGGGCGTTGCCCCACAGCACCCGGCAGGCCTCGGACACCGAGCTGACCGGATTCCACTCCACCGCCGTGCGCAGCCAGCCGGGCAGCCCGGACAGCGGCATGAAGGAGTTGGACATGAACGAGAGGATGACCAGGGCCAGGGCCGAGATGCCGTTGATGGCCTCCATGTTGCGCAGCACCATCCCCAGCAGCGCGCCCAGCCACAGCATCGCGTACGCGAAGGCCAGCAGCAGCGCGAAGCCGCCCGCGACGGACAGCGGCCCCGCGTCGGTGCGCCAGCCCACCAGCAGACCGATCCCGCCCACCGCGACCATGCTGATCGCCACCGGGACGAGATCCGCCGCGGTGTGGCTGACCAGCACCGACGACCGGGCCATCGGCAGTGAGCGGAACCGGTCGATCAGGCCCTTGCCCAGGTCCGAGGCCACCCCCAGCGCGGTGATGCCGATGCAGGTGAGCCCGATCTGGGCGAAGACCCCGGCCATGACGTAGTCGTGGTACTCGACCCCGCCGTTGTCCTTGATCGTGATGACGCTGGCGAACAGATAGCCCAGGATCACCACCATGGCCACCGGGGTCAGGGCCACCGCGATCAGCTTCTCGGGTGTTCTGCGCAGATGCCGCAGATGGCGGCCGGTCAGGGCCAGTACGTCTCCGACCGCCGCGAACCGGCCCCCGGCCTGCCCGGCAGCGAGCTCCGCCGGTCCCGTCACGCCGCTCATGACCCGTCCTCCGCCGTGGTTGTGGGGTTCTCACCAGAGGAGTTCCCACCCGGCTTGCTCTCCCCGGTGAGGTGGAAGAACACGTCGTCGAGCGAGGGGCGGCGCAGCGCGAAGTCGACGACATCGGCCCCGCAGCCCTCCAGCGCCGCCGCGGCGGCCGCGATGGAGCCCATCCTGTCCGCCAGTTGGACGGAAATCCGGTGACCCGTCTCGTCCACGGTGGGACTGGCGACGGCCACCGGACCCAGCGCGGCCAGCGCGGCGGGCAGGTCCTCGGCGGTGGCCACGGCCACCTCCAGCCACTCCTCGCCGACCTTCTGCTTGAGCTCGTCCGGAGTGCCCTCGGCCAGGGTGCGGCCGGCGGCGAAGACCATGATCCGGTCGGCCAGGAAGTCTGCCTCCTCCAGGTACTGCGTGGTCAGCAGCACGGTCACCCCCTGGGCGACCTGCTCCCGCACCATCTGCCACAGCACCATCCGGCTGGCCGGGTCGAGCCCGGTCGTCGGCTCGTCGAGGAACAGCACCGTCGGCGAGGCGATCAGACAGGCCGCCAGGTCCAGCCGGCGCCGCATCCCGCCCGAGTACGTGCGCACCGGACGGTCGGCCGCCCCGGTGAGCTCGAACGCCGTCAGCAGCTCCTCGGCCCGCTGTCTGGCCCGGCGCCGGCCAAGACGCAGCAGGGTGCCCAGCAGGGCCAGGTTCTCCCGGCCGGTCAGCAGCTCGTCGACCGCGGCGTACTGGCCCGCCAGGCCGATCCTGCGGCGCACCTCGCGCTGTTCGCGTACGACGTCGAAGCCCGCGACCCGGGCGCTGCCGGAGTCCGGTTCCAGCAGCGTGGCCAGCATGCGGATGGTGGTGGTCTTGCCCGCGCCGTTGTGCCCGAGCAGTCCGAGCACGGTTCCGGCCCGTACTTCGAGATCCACTCCGGCGAGCGCCTGGTGATTTCCATAGCGCTTTCCAAGATTCTCTGCCGCGATGGCGATATCCACGAATCCCCCTCTCCCAGCTTTCCCTTTCGATGGAAATCCGAATTCCCTTCGAAACATGGGAGTTCGGGTATCAAGCTGCTGGGAAATGTAGCAGCGGAATCGCACGCCTGGTGCCCGATATGTCCGGATTCGGGTGGCAGTACTCTGCAGGCGCAGCTTGCTGCAAGCTCCACGGGCTCCATGGCCTCCGCACAGCGCCTAGCGTTTTGGTTAATCCCCCACGGCCTCCGCGGCTACGGGGCAAACGCCGCTGACCGCAGGAGAGGTAATGGCACGTCATCGAAATTTCGCCGCCGCGCTCGGTGACTGGAGCGCCCGCCATCGGAAGACAGCCGTCTTCGGCTGGCTGATCCTGGTCGTCCTGGTCACCGTCGTGGGCGGCGCCGCAGGACAGAAGACCCTGACCAACGCCGACTACGGGACCGGGGACTCCGGCCGGGCCGAGCGTATCCTCCAGGACGCCGATCTGGCGCCGCTCGCCGCGGAGCTGGTCCTGGTCCACAGCGATCGACTCACCGCCGACGACGCCCAGTTCAAGAGCGCCGTCACCGCCACGGTGTCCGCGCTCAAGGGAACCGGGCTGGTCACGAACCTGCACGACCCGAACACCACGCATGTGGTCTCGCAGGACAAGCACTCGGCCCTCATCCAGTACGACGTCAAGGGCGACCCGGACACCGCGGCCGACCGCATCCAGCCCGTCATCGACGCCGTTGAGAAGACCGACAAGGCCCATGAAGCGGTGACGCTCGGCCAGTACGGCGCCGCCACCGGCCTCAAGGGCATCAACGACAGCCTCGGCGAGGACTTCGCACGGGCCGAGATGACCGCGCTCCCGGTCGCCCTCGGCATCCTGCTGGTCGTCTTCGGCGCCTTCGTGGCCGCCGTGCTGCCGGTGCTGCTCGCCGCCACCGCCTGCGTCGGCGCCATGGGCCTGCTGGCCCTGACCAGCCAGGTGGTGCCGGTCGACGGCATGACCAGCTCCGTGATGTTCCTCATGGGCCTGGCCGTCGGCGTCGACTACTGCCTGTTCTATCTGCGCCGGGAGCGGGAGGAGCGGGCCGCCGGGCGGGACAGGGAATCCGCCCTGCACATCGCCGCCGCCACCTCCGGGCACTCGGTGCTGATCTCCGGCATCACCGTGGTGGTCGCCATGGCCGGCATGTTCCTGTCCGGGCTGACCGTGTTCAAGGGCTTCGCCTTCGCCACCATCGAGGTCGTCCTGATCGCGGTCATCGGCTCCATGACCGTACTGCCCGCCATGATGGCGATGCTCGGCGACCGGGTCGAGAAGGGCCGCGTCCCCTTCATCGCCCGCCGCCGCCAGGCCCGCGCCGCGGCCGCCGCGGCCGTCGGCGGCCGCCGCACCAACGCCCTGCTGCGCGGGGTGCTCGCCCGGCCCGGTGTGTTCGCCGTCCTGGGCGCCGCGCTGCTGCTCGCCCTGGCCGCGCCGGCCCTGGGCATGAAGACCGAGAAGCTGGGCACCGACAAGCTGCTGCCCGCCGACAACCCGATGGTGTCCGTTTCGACCCGGATCGGAAAGGAGTTCCCCGGCGCCCCGGCCCCGGCCGGAGTGGTGATCAAGTCCAAGGACATCGACTCCCCGCAGGTCACCCAGGCCATCGCCGACTTCAAGAAGGCGGCGCTCGCCTCCGGACAGACCGGCAGGCAGATCGACGTCACGGTGCACGCCAAGCAGAACATCGCCGAGATCAGCGTCCCGCTGATCGGCAACGGCACCGACGCCACCTCCAAGAAGGCCCTCAAGGAACTGCGCGACACCCTGATCCCCGACACCCTCGGCAAGGTCTCGGACACCACCGCGCTCGTCCGCGGCGACCTGGCCTTCTCCGAGGACTACAACGACCAGCTCAAGTCCAGCATCGTCCCGGTCTTCGCCTTCGTGATGGGCGTGACCTTCCTCCTGATGCTGGTGTCCTTCCGGTCCCCGGTCATCGCGCTGACCTCGATCGTCCTGAACCTGCTGTCGGTGGGTGCCGCGTACGGCGTGATGACCGCCGTCTTCCAGCACGGCTGGGGCGCCTCCCTGGTCGGCACCGAGGCGCCGGGCGCCCTGGAGTCCTGGATGCCGCTGTTCGTCTTCGTGGTGCTCTTCGGACTCTCGATGGACTACCACGTGTTCGTGGTCTCCCGGATCCGTGAGGCCTACGACCGCGGCGCCACCACCCGGGACGCCATCGCCCACGGCATTCGCTCCACCGCCGGGGTGGTCACCAGCGCCGGTCTGATCATGGTCGCCGTGTTCGCGGTCTTCGGCACCCTGGCCATGCAGGACTTCAAGCAGCTGGGCGTGGGCCTGGCGGTGGCCGTCCTGCTCGACGCCACGGTCGTCCGGGCGATCCTGCTGCCCTCCGTGATGGCCCTGCTGGGCCGGGCGAACTGGGCCGCACCCGGCTTCCTCCGCAAGTCCCGCCCCGCCGGGGCCGACCACAGCGGTCCGAGCCATGTGGCGGCGCGGGGGACCCAGGGCGTGCCTGTCACACACTGAGCCACACCCTGCGCGACAGTGACATCGACACATTCGCCACGAGGAAACGTACTGAGGTAACGACAGCGGGCGGGGCCGGCGACACGCCGACCCCGCCCGCCCCCCACGGAGAAACCCGACGCAGCGCAACCATCAGCCCGCTCAACGACCAGCCCGCTCAATGACCGGAAGGACACCCGTGTTCGAGTTCAGCGTGATCGGCGGCAAGACGGCCCGCGACATCATCGGCCGCAGCCGCCGGGAGATCGTGCGGGAGGTGAAGGAAACCTATCTGACCCACGGCGACGGCGACTCCGTCAACCCGGACAGCTACTTCCTGCGCTTCCCCGAGAAGCCGGACAGCCGGATCATCGCGCTCCCCGCCTACCTGGGCGGCAAGCACGACGTCGCCGGCATCAAATGGATCGGCAGCTTCCCCGGCAACATCCAGAACGGCATCCCGCGCGCCTCCGCCGCCCTGCTGCTCAATGACTACGCCACCGGCTACCCCTTCGCCCTCCTGGAGGCCTCCCAGATCAGCGCGGCCCGCACCGCGGCCTCCGCCGTCCTCGCCGCCGAGCAGCTGACCGGCGGCCGCACCGCCCGCCGGCTGGCCGTGATCGGCGCGGGCATCATCGCCCGCAACATCCTGGAGTTCTTCGCCGCCCAGGAGTGGGACATCGAAACCCTGGTCGTCCACGACCAGCACCCCGAGTACGGCCAGGCCCTCGCCGGATACGCCACCGACACCCTCAACTACCGCGCCGAGACCACCGACGACCTGCGCACCGCGCTGGACGTGGCCGACGTCATCGTCTTCGCCACCACCGCCGGCGAGCCCTACGTCCTCGACCCGCGCGCCTTCGCCCCCGGCCAGGTGGTCCTCAACATCTCGCTGCGCGACATCGGCCCCGAGATCATCCACGACGCCTACAACATCGTCGACGACGTCGACCACTGCCTCAAGGCCAACACCTCCCCGCACCTGGCCGAGCAGAAATACGGCAACCGCGACTTCGTCACCGGCACCCTCGCCCAGCACATCCGCGGCGAGATCACCACGGGCCAGGACAAGCCCGTGATCTTCTCCCCCTTCGGCCTCGGCGTCCTCGACCTCGCGGTCGGCGCCCACGTCTACCGCGTCGCGACCGAGGCGGGGGAGGCCATCGCCATCGACGACTTCTTCGGCGAGACCACCCGCTGGTAACCCGCCCCCGCTTTTCGGCCCACCGGCCGCCCCGTCAGCTCACCGCCACCCACGAGTAGCGGTGCTCGGGGCGGCCGGTGTCGCCGTATTTGAGGGTGAGGCTGATGCGGCCCGCGTGTTCCAGGTACTTGAGATAGCGCTGGGCGGTGGAGCGGCTGATGCCGGTGCGCTCGGCGACCTCATGCGCGGACAGCGGGTGGTCGGCCTGGTCCAGGGCGCGGCGGATGAGGTCGACGGTCGGCGCGGAGTGGCCCTTGGGGAGGGCGGAGCGGGCGGTCGCGTCGGCGGTCCGGAACGCGCCGAAGATACGGTCCACCCGCTCCTGGCCGGTCTCACCGCGCCCGCCGACACCCTCGAGCGTATGGCGCAGCGTCATATAGCCCTCGAGCTTGGCCCGCAGCCCGGCGAAGTTGAACGGCTTGACCAGGTACTGCAGCGCGCCGTACCGCATGGCGGCCTGGACGGTGGCGACGTCGCAGGCCGCCGTCACCATGATCACATCCGCGTGGTGGCCGAGCTGCCGCATCCGGCGGACGAGGGTCAGCCCGGTCTCGTCGGGCAGGTAGTGGTCGAGCAGGACGAGATCGACGTGGGTGCGCTCCAGTGTGGCCAGGGCCTGCGCGGCGGTATGGGCGCGGGCGGCGACCCGGAAGCCAGGCACCTGGGCCACATACGCGGAGTTGATCTCGGCGACGTGGAAGTCGTCGTCCACGACGAGGACGTCGATCATCGTGACTCTCCCGCTGTGGTGAGCTGCTGGATGGGAATGGTGTCCTCGCGGACGTTGCCGTCGTCGCCCACGACGACGGCCGGCCCCGGGTCCGGGGCAGGCGCTCCGTCCAGGTCGAGCGCCTCGGGGAGGATGACGGTGAACACCGCGCCCCCGCCCGCCCGGGCGGTGACCCGGGCCATCCCGCCGTACCGCTCGGCGAGCCGCCGCACCAGGGCCAGACCGATGCCCCGCCCGCGCGGTGAGGGCGCAGGGGCGTCCTGCTTGGTGGACCAGCCCTCGGCGAAGATCTGTTCGCGCATCTCGGGCGGCACCCCCGGGCCGTTGTCGCTGACGCGCAGTACGGCGGTGGTGCCCTCGGCGCGCAGCTCGACCTCGATGAACGGGTCGGGGCGTGGCCGCGCGGCCACGGCGTCCAGCGCGTTGTCGATCAGATTGCCGAGCACGGTCACCAGGTCGCGCGGGTCGACCACCCGCTCGGACAGCAGCGTCTGGGGTGAGACGCGCAGCGCCACCCCGCGCTCCGCCACGATGGCGGCCTTCCCGACGAGCAGCGCCGAGAGCAGCGGGTCGCGCACCCGCTCGGAGATCTGCTCGGCGGAGGCCCGGTGGGTGTTGGTGAGGCCGGAGATGAATTCCGCCGCCCGCTGGTACAGCCCCAGTTCCAGCAGCCCGAGCAGGGTGTGCAGCCGGTTGGCGTGCTCGTGGCCCTGGGCGCGCAGCGCGTCCAGCAGCCCGCGGGTGGAGTCCAGCTCCCGGCCCAGCAGCTCGAGTTCCGTACGGTCGCGCAGCGTGGCCACCGCACCGCCGTCCTTGGTCGGCATGCGGTTGGCCACCAGGACCCGGCCACCGCTGACGGTCAGCAGATCGGCCCCGTCGGCCCGCCCGGCCAGCACCTCCGTGGTACGGCCCGGGGGCAGCGCCTCCTCCAGGGTGCGGCCGGTGGCGTCCGCGCCGACGCCGAGCAGCCGCCGCGCCTCGTCGTTGATCAGCCGTATCCGGCCCTCCCGGTCGAAGGCGACGACGCCCTCGCGGATGCCGTGCAGCATCGCCTCGCGCTCGTCGAGCAGCGCCGAGATATCGGCGAACGCGACCCCGTGCGTCCGGCGGTGCAGTCTGCGCGAGACGACGATCGCGGCCAGCACGCCGACACCGAGCGCCAGGCCGGCGTACAGCAGCAGCCGGGGGAGAGTGGCGAGCAGCTGGTCATGGACGCTGCCGTAGCCGATGCCGACGGAGACCGCGCCGACGATCTTCCCGTCGGCGGTGCGCAGCGGCACCTTGGCGCGGGCCGAGCGGCCCAGCGTGCCGACGTCGATCTGCATGACCTGCTGCCCGGAGAGCGCCGCCTCCGGATCGGTCGAGACATGTCCTCCGATGCGCTCGGTGTTGGTGTGCGACCAGCGCACACCGCGCCGGTCGAGCACCACGACGTACAGCGCCCCGGTGGCCCGGCGAATCCGCTCCGCCGCCTGCTGCACCGGCCCGTGCGCGCTGGGCTCGGTGGTCAGCAGATCCTCGGCGAGGCCGGGGTCGGCGGCGGTGGCCTGGGCGATGGAGAGCGCCTTGTGCATCGCCTGATCGTCGATCTCGGAACTGAGCGGGGCGAGGAAAAGCCCGGTGGCGAGCACCATCACCCCGGCGGTGAGGGTCAGCTGCACGGCCAGCACCTGGGCGGAGACGCGTCTGGGCCAGCGGATGCGCATCTCGGTCACCCCCGTCTCCAGGTCCTCCGCGTATGCGGTAGGAGCTATTCCGTTTACGTCGCTGCAATCGCACGGTAAGGGCGCTCTGTGCTGGTTGCCCAGGGTCCGTAGCGGATTCGTTGCCGTAGCGCGAGCTAAACGAGCAGAACGGGGTTTGTGCTCACAAGAACGCGTTGTGCCCAGAAGGCTGCCGGTGTGGCCCGCGCCACTCCTAGCCTCCTCGGCCATGAGCAGACAAACGAGCCCTGCCATCGAGTTGCGGGGCGCTAGCAAGGTGTTCCGGACTCCGTCCGGGGGCCTCCACACCGCCGTCAGGGATCTGGACCTGACCGTCGGGCGGGGCGAGTTCGTCGCCGTGGTCGGCCCCACCGGATGCGGGAAGTCCACGACCCTGACGCTGGTCAGCGGCCTGGAGGAGCCCACGGAAGGCGAGGTGCTGGTGACCGGTGAGCCGGTCCGCGGCATCGGGTCCAAGGTCGGCTTCGTCTTCCAGCAGGACGCCGTCTTCCCCTGGCGCAGCGTGCTGTCCAACGTGATGGCCGGACCCCGCTTCCGCGGCGTCCCCAAGGCCGAGGCCAGGGAACGGGCGCGCGAGTGGCTCGCCCGGGTCGGGCTCGCGTCCTTCGAGGACCGCTACCCGCACCAGCTGTCCGGCGGCCAGCGCAAGCGCGTCGCGCTCGCGGCCACCTTCGTCAACGACCCCGAGATCCTGCTCATGGACGAGCCGTTCTCGGCCCTCGACGTCCAGACCCGGGCGCTGATGTCCGACGAACTGCTCGAGCTGTGGTCCGGGACCGGCGCCTCCGTCGTCTTCGTCACCCACGACCTGGAGGAGTCCATCGCCCTCGCCGACAAGGTCGTGGTCATGACCGCAGGCCCGGCCACCGTCAAGGAAGTGTTCGAGATCGATCTGCCACGGCCCCGCAAGGTCGAGTCGGTGCGGCTGGAGCCCCGGTTCATCGAGATCTACCGCGAAATCTGGTCCTCGCTCGGCGAAGAGGTGCGGATCACCCGTGAGAGAGGAGCCTCCCATGCCTGAGGCCACGGCTGCCGCGCCCACCCCCGTCACCCACGGGATCGGCAAGAACCCCGGCACGGACCGTACGACGGCCAGAGCACGGGCCGCCCGCAAACGCGCGATCCTCGTCCAGAGCACCCGCGCGCTGGTGCTCATCGCGGTCATCGGACTGTGGGAATGGCTCGCCCGGACCTCCGTCATCGACCCGTTCAACTTCTCGATGCCCTCGAAGATCTGGGACCAGCTGAAGGACTGGATCCTGCACGGCACCGCGCAGGGCCCGCTGTGGGAACAGGTCTGGACAACGCTCCAGGAAGCGCTCATCGGATGGGCCATCGGCGTGGCCGCGGGCGTCATCCTGGGCATCGGACTCGGCCGCGCCCCCTTCCTCGCCGACGTACTCGGCCCCTACATCAAGGTGCTCAACGCCCTGCCCCGGATCGTCCTCGCCCCGATCTTCCTCATCTGGTTCGGCCTCGGACCGGCCTCGAAGATCGCCTCGGCGGTCGTGCTGGTCTTCTTCCCCGTCTTCTTCAACGCCTTCCAGGGCGCACGGGAGGTCGACCGCAACCTGGTGGCCAACTCCCGCATCCTCGGCGCGAGCAACCGCCAGGTCACCCTGCAGGTCGTGATCCCCGCCGCCACCTCGTGGATCTTCACCAGCCTCCATGTCAGCTTCGGCTTCGCACTGATCGGCGCGATCGTCGGCGAGTACATCGGCGCCACCAAGGGGATCGGGCTGCTCGTCGCGACCTCGCAGTCCACCTTCAACGCGGCCGGGGTGTACGCGGCGATGGTCATCCTCGCCGTGGTGGCCCTGCTGGCCGAGGGCCTGCTCACCTTCCTCGAGCGGCGGCTGTTCCGCTGGAAGCCGGCCCAGCCGGGCACCGACCACTGACGCGACCTCCTCCCCTCCCCTCTGAATTCCTCTTCTCTTCCAAGGACATGACATGCGCAGCTACGCCAAGATCTCCGCGGCGGCGGTCGCCGCGGCGCTCTCCCTGACCACCCTCACCGCATGCGGCAGCGACTCCGGCGGGGACGGCAAGGACGGCAAGGTCAAGATCATGGTCGGTGGCCTGGACAAGGTCATCTACCTGCCCGCGATGCTCACCCAGCGGCTCGGCTACTTCAAGGACGAAGGCCTCGACGTCCAGCTCCTCACCGAGCCCGCCGGCGTCCAGGCCGAGACCTCACTGGTCTCCGGCGAGGTGCAGGGCGCGGTCGGCTTCTACGACCACACCCTGGACCTCCAGGTCAAGGGCAAGCAGGTGGAGTCGGTCGTGCAGTTCTCCCACGCGCCCGGCGAGGTCGAGATCGTCTCCAACAAGGCGGCGGGCGAGATCACCTCGCCCAAGGACTTCAAGGGCAAGAAGCTCGGCGTCACCGGCCTCGGCTCATCCACCGACTTCCTCACCAAGTACCTGGCCGTGAACAGCGGCGTGCAGACCAGCGAATTCACCCCGGTCGCGGTCGGCGCGGGCCAGACGTTCATCGCGGCCCTGAAGCAGGGCTCGATCCAGGGCGGCATGACCACCGACCCCACCGTCGCGCAGATCATGGACCAGAAGCTCGGCAAGATCCTCCTTGACATGCGCACCCCCGAGGGCTCCAAGGCCGCTCTCGGCGGTCCGTACCCCTCCTCCAGCCTCTACATGAACACGTCCTGGGTGAACAGCCACAAGGACACCGTCCAGAAGCTGGCCAACGCCTTCGTGAAGACCCTCAAGTGGATGTCCACCCACACCCCCGAGGAAATCGCCGCCAAGATGCCGGCCGACTACGCCCAGGGCGGCAAGGCGCTCTACGCCCAGGCGATCAAGTCCACCCTGCCCATGTTCACCAAGGACGGCGTCATGCCGGCGGACGGCCCGGCGACGGTCGAGCGCGTCCTGAAGTCCTTCAACCCGAACCTGAAGAACGCCAAGGTCGACCTGGACAAGACCTACACCACGGAGTTCGTGAAGAAGGCGGGCTGAGCCCGGGCCCCGGCCGGTCGGACAGCCGACCGGCCGGGACGTCCCTTGTGGGAGCGGTTCAACGCACGTAGTTCTTCAGGACATCCGTGTCGAGCGTGATGCCGACCGGCTCGGGGAGCGTGACCTGTTCCCCGAAGCCCGCCTGGTGGATGTCGCGGTAGCGACCACTCTCCGGGTCGGGGTTGGTGTGCACGATGACCTCGCAGGCGTCACGGTCCACGAGGAGGTAGACGGGGATGCCAGCAGCCGCGTAGCCCGCTGGCTTCTCGATGCGGTCCCGGCGGTCGGTGTCCCCGTCGTGCGACGTGACCTCGACGGTCATGAGGACCCCATCCGGGTCGGACCATTCACCGTCTCCCGCGAAGCGCCCGTCCGGCGCCAGGACCCCGTCCGGGCGGGCGCGTCCCTTGCGGTACGTCTCGACCTTCAGGCCACGTTCCCCGGCGTAGAGCCAGAGGTCGGGACGGTGCTGCATGCAGCGCTTCTGCAGCCACTTGACGATTTCGTCGTGATCCCCGTCCGGCACGCACTTCTCCTCGATCCGCCCGTTGATGAACTCCAACGTGACGGTTTCGGGCGCGGCGGAGGCGATCTCCTCGAACTCCTCCACCAGCATGTGTGATGTGCGCTCGGTCATAACCGTCATGTTGCACCCCTTTCCTGGTGGAAGCCAGTGTTTCCGGATGTATGCACGACGGGGGCCCGTTCCGTGGTGGATCACTCCTGTGAGTGATTGTTCGATATCACGTGGTGACGTCTCACGTGGACCGGACCCTCTGGCGGTCCGCGGCGTCGAACACCGCCAGGGACCGTGCCCCGGGCCGGACGGCCTGGTCCAAGCAGCGCAGGAGCGAGTCCTCCAGTCCCCCCACCGCTTCGGCGATCTCCTCCGCGACGTCCCGTGTGATTTCTTCCGCCACGTCGTCCACCGAAGCGCGAGGCCCGAGCTTGCTCACCGCGGCAGCCGCACGGGCTGGGGTCAGGAGCGCCGAGGCCTGGACCAGAAGCCAGGCGGGAACCCCGGCCGCACCCTGCGGCGGTGCCAGATAGGGGCGTGAGCCGTCGAAGCGCTCGTCCTCGGCGAAGGCATTCTGCTTCACCTTGGCCATCGGACGCCCGCGAGCGCCCGAAGGGCCCGACTCCCACCATTCCCCACCCGGCTTGAGGACATAGCCCTCGGCGAGGTTGTCGGCCAGCTCGGGAAGGCCGAAGAGAGCAGGCACCCTGGTGGGAAAGGCGCAGGGCAGGTCCTGGAGCCTGTTCAGCGGGCCCTGGCCGAGAGCGGGTACGCAGGTGAGCTCGGCGGCAGCGGCGGCATCGCGCAGCGCGCGGTCGGAGATCCAGCAGCGGCCTTCCGCGGTGTCGACCGAGGCGTCGAACAGCAGCCAGTGCAGGCCCGGCGCGTACCACACACCGGTCTGCACCGGCTCGACGCCGGGAGCAGCGGGAACATCCGGGTGTGGATAGCACCCGCCGGCCAGTTCCCCGTAGACCGTCACCACCGCGGCAGCACCCCACGCACCCCGCAGCACCGAGGCCAAGCGGGCCGCCGCCACCGACAGTGCCGGCCAGACCCTGCTGACGCCGAAGAAACCGTCCAGCCCGTCATCGCCCAGCAGCTCACGCCGCTTCGCCGGACGGACACCCGTGCCCTCACAGACCACCGCGAAGTGCGCCCCGTGCACCTTCTCCGCCGCGATCCATTCCCGCACCCCGGGCATGCCGGGCCGCCCTCTCGACGAGATTTTGGGATACGGCCTCAGCGCGGAGCCTTCAGACGCGATGTCGGACATAAACGGGGATCATCGCCGTGCCCCAAGCCTGAGGCAACAGAGATTCGCCACCATGGCCGTAAACGAGACTGGGGTTTCTCGGAGAACCGAGAAACCCCAGGTCAGTGACTCTAAGAGCCAAGGTGCGCCGCCAGGGACTCGAACCCCGGACCCGCTGATTAAGAGTCAGCTGCTCTAACCAACTGAGCTAGCGGCGCCTGCTGACGTGGTAAATACTACCTGGCCCCAAGGGGTGCTCCTGACCATCCGGTCCTCGCTCCCCGGCCCTCAGATCGTGAGGGACAGCAGCACCGGAGCCGCTTCCCGGTTCAGGGTGTACGCGGCCTGGCGCAGGCGGTGGGCATGTTCCAGGGGGAGGGAGAGGGCCAGGCAGCCGGCGGCGCGGCCGGCGGTTATGGGGACGGCGGCGCAGACGGTGCCGACGGCGTATTCCTGCAGGTCGAGGACGGGGACCGTGGCGGGTTGGCTCTCCAGTTTGCGGAAGAGGACCTTTTCGTTGGTGGTGGTGCGGGAGGTGAACCGCACGGTCTTGTGGCGGGAGAAGTGGTCGCGGCGGCCGTCGTGGTCGAGCTGGGTCAGCAGGCATTTGCCGGCGGCCATGGCGTGGGCCGCGGAGCGGAAGTCGACCCACTCGTTGACCTTGGGGGTGCGGGGGCTGTCGGCGTACTGGGTGATCCGGACCTCGCCGTCGATATAGCGGCTGAGGTAGATCGCCGCGCCGACCGAGTCGCGCAGGGCGGCGAGTGACTTCTGGAGCTTGTGCTCGACCGCGGTCTGGCGGTCGGGGCCGGAGGAGCCCAGGAGGGACAGGGAGGCGCCGGCGACATAGGCGCCGTCCGCGACCTGCTCCACATAGCCCTCGCGGCGCAGCATCCGCAGCAACTGGGTGAGGTGGGCCGGCGGCAGGCCGGTTTCGCGGGCGATGCCGGCGTCGGTCACGCCGTCCGTGTGGTGGGAGACGACTTCGAGGACCCGGAGGGCGTGCCGTACCGAGTGGAACGGCGCGGTCGACTCGGGCTTGAGCGCCACGGTTTCCCCCCTAGCAGGTTGTGACCGCTTGCGTCGGCGCCGTCGCCGCAGGTCATGGCCATGGGATTACCCACGGCAGCGTCGGCGCGGCGCGGCTTCGTACCACGATAGCCGCCAAGCGGGCGATTTTGTGTGGGTGTTGAGCATATTGATGGAGTGCGGCGGGCCGCTCAGCAGCGGCGCATCACTCTGGCATATGCCATAGGCATGCTCTGCGGGGAGCGGGCCGAGGGTGGCTCCCCCGGCCCGCCGCCACCGCGTCCGTCAGAGCACCGCGCTCAGAAACTCGCGGGTACGCTCGTGCTCCGGCTCGGTGAAGATCTTCTCCGGCGGCCCGGACTCGATCACCCGGCCCGAGTCGAACATCAGCACATCGTCGGAGATGTCCCGGGCGAAGTTCATCTCGTGGGTGACGCACAGCATCGTGATGTCCGTCGTGTGAGCGATATCACGCAGTACATCCAGCACCCCGGCCACCAGCTCCGGGTCGAGCGCCGAGGTCACCTCGTCCAGCAGCATCACCTGCGGCCGCATCGCCAGCGCCCGCGCGATCGCCACCCGCTGCTGCTGTCCGCCCGACAACTGCGTCGGGTAGGCGTCGCACTTGTCGCCGAGCCCGACCAGGTCCAGCAGCTCGCGGGCACGAGCCTCGGCCTCGTCCTTGCTGAGGCCCAGGACGTGCACCGGGGCCTCGGTGATGTTCCGCAGCACCCGCATGTTCGGGAAGAGGTTGAACTGCTGGAAGACCATCCCGATCTTCTTGCGCACCTCGCGGGTGTGCTTCTCGCCCGCCTCGACCAGCTTTCCGCCGCGGTCCTCATGGGTGAGGTAGTCACCGTCGACCTTGATCGTGCCCTGGTCCGGCTTGATCAGCGTCATCAGCAGCCGCAGGATCGTGGTCTTGCCGGACCCGGAGGGGCCGATGAGGGTCACGTGCTTCCCGGAGGACACCGAGAAGTCGAGGTCGTCGAGGACCGTGTTGTCGCCGAAGCGCTTGGTCACCCGGTCGAAGCGGATCAGTTCGCTGCCGTCCACGGCAGGGTTGGTGCGTTCGGTTTCAGTGGCCAAGGCGACGCTCCAGAGCTCGCATGAGAAGGGATGCCGGGTAGGCGATGAGGATGAAGGCGATGCCGACCATCGTGTAGGGCTCGATGTACTCGAAGGACGTGGCGCCGTGCGCCCGCGCCTTCTGCAGCATGTCGACGACCCCGATGAGGGCGAGCATCGGCGAGTCCTTCAGCATCGCGATCACGTAGTTGCCGAGGGCCGGCACCACGCGGCGGATCGCCTGCGGCAGGATCACCGCGATCCAGGTGCGGCCGCGCGAGAGGCTGAGCGCGGTGGCCGCCTCCCACTGACCCCTGGGCACCCCGTCGATGCCGGCCCGGTACACCTCGGCGGTGTACGTCGAGTAGTGCAGGCCGAGCGCGATCACCCCGGTGGTCAGCGCCGAGAACTTGATGTCCCAGGTCGGCAGCACGTAGTAGAAGAAGAACAGCTGGACCAGCAGCGGGGTGTTGCGGATGAACTCCACCACCGCGGCCACCGGCCAGCGCACGAAGCGCGTGGGCGAGCGGAAGGCCAGCGCCCACACCAGGCCCAGGGCGAAGGAGAGCACCGAGCCCAGGGCGGTCGCCTCGAGGGTGATCAGCAGCCCGTCGCCCAGCTCGGGGAGGAAGTCCTTGGCGACGTCCCAGTTCCAGTTCACTTGGGGCCTCCCGCCGTGATCAGGTTGGAGGACTGCTCGGTCTCCTGGGCGGCGGACAGCTTCCGGGTCACCAGCGGGCCCTTCCGCCGCCGGTCCGGCGCCTGCCCGATGCCCGCCTTGGCCCGCCGCTCCAGCAGCCGCATCAGCCGGGTGAGGACGAAGGCCAGCACGAAGTAGAGGACGAGGATGATCGAGTAGATCTCCAGGCTGTCACCGGTCGCCAGCCGCGAGAGCTGGGCGGCGAAGGTGATGTCCGCGACGCTCACCGCGGAGACCAGTGCCGTCGCCTTCAGCAGCTCGATCAGAAGGTTGTTGAACGGCGGGATCATCTCGGGGATCGCCTGCGGCAGGATCACCCGCCGCATCCGCTGCGCGGGCGTGAAGCTGAGCGCGATCGCCGCCTCGCGCTGCGCCGGGGCCACGGCGGCGAGCGCGCCGCGCACGATCTCGGAGCCGTACGCGCCGTACGTCAGGCCCAGGGCAAGCACCGCCGCCCACATCGGCAACAGCTGGAACTGGAACCCCAGCGGCATCACGAAGAACAGCCAGAACATCAGCACCAGGGCCGAGGTGCCGCGGAAGACCTCGACGTAGAAGCCCGTGAGGAAGCGGACGATCCACAGCCTGGAGGTACGGGCCATGCCGACGCCGAAGGCGACGACGGTGGCGAAGAGCGCGCTGTAGAGGGTGAGCTGAATGGTGATCCAGATCCCCGGAAGGAGCCATTTCTCCCACAGTCCGGTCGTCATCGGCACAGCTCCTTGGCGGTCAGATCCGTCATCTCGGCCTTGGTGAAGCCGAACGGCCGCACGATCCGCAGGAGTTCGCCGCTCTTCTTCATCTTGTGCAGCTCGACGTTGAAGGCGTCCCGGAGCTTGGTCTCCTCGGGGCGGAAGGCGAAACCGCCCGCGCCGATGTCGGGCTTGCCGTCGAGCAGCGCCTGGAACGGCTCGGTCGACTCGACCCGGCGGCCCCCGCTCTGCCGGATCACATTGCGCACCGTCACCGCCGTACCCGCGAAGGCGTCCGCGCGGCCCTGTTCGACCGCCAGCAGCCCGGCCAGCTGGTCGGGGAGCACCATGATGTCGCTCTCCTTGACCCCGGCGTTGACCGCGTAGCCGATCTGGGCGTACGCGGAGCCGCTGGCGAGCTTCGCACCCGTCTTGACGATGTCCTTGTAGGTGTGGAGGTTCTTCGGGTTGCCCTTGCGCACGATGAACGCGTCACGGACGCGGTAGTCGGGATCCGAGAAGATCACCTGTTGGCAGCGGTCCGGATTGATGTACATACCGGCGGAGACCACGTCGAACTGCTGCGAGCGCAGCCCTGGTATGAGCGACGCGAACTCGGTCGGAACCGGCTGGACGCGGGGCACCCCCAGCCGTTTGAAGATCACCTTCGCGATTTCCGGCGCCTCGCCGGTGAACTCGCCGTTCTTGTCGATGTAGCCGAACGGGATCTCACCCGCGATGCCCAGCCGTACCGTCCCCTGCGACCGCAGGCGTTCCAGCAGGTTACCCCCGTCCTTGGAATCGGCGCTGGACACCCGGCTGCAGGCCGTGGCGCCCAGCAGACCCATGGCCGCCCCGCCCGCCAGAAGCGCGCGGCGGTTCAGCCGTCTTCCGCTGATGTCCTTGTGTGTCCGTCGTGGTGGAGCCATGGGCGCGCGGCTACCCGACCCCACGGAAAATATGCAGATCCTTTTCGGCCCTTGACGCTTGGCCCGGATGGGTAGGCGCTCCCGGCAACAGGTCCGGAAACGAGTGGGAGGAATGTCATGGCTGACCGGTTTATCGAGGTATCGCTCGCCAAGAGGGGCGTGACCTGCACGGCGAAGCTCCTCGACGACCGCGCGCCCATCACCTGCGAGGCGGTGTGGAACGCGCTGCCGCTGGGCGGCGACGTCTACCACGCCAAGTACGCGCGCAACGAGATCTACGCGCTGCTGCCCCCCTTCGCCCCCGAGGAGCCGCCCCTGGAGAACCCGACCATCACCCCCATCCCCGGCGACCTGTGCTACTTCAGCTTCACCGACACCCAGCTGGGCACCGCCTCCTACGGCTATGAGCAGCAGGCCAAGCACCAGGGGCAGCAGCAGGTGGTCGATCTCGCGCTCTTCTACGAGCGCAACAACCTGCTGATCAACGGTGACGCCGGGTGGGTGCCTGGCATCGTCTGGGGCGCGGTCGTCGACGGCCTCGACCGGATGGCCGACGCCTGCCAGGACCTGTGGCGGGCCGGGGCGCTGGGGGAGACGCTGAGCTTCCGCCGGGCGTAGGCGGCCGACCCGTCCCATCCGGGCTGTTTACGGCCCGGATGGGACGGGGTGGCCCGGCCTCGCCGGGACGGTGGGGGCCGTCGCCAGCCGACGGCGACCGTCAGCCGGCCGCCACCGTCAGCCTGCCGCCACTGTCAGCCTGCAGCTGTCGGCGGCCTGACGCCGTCCGCCAGCCCCGCCTCGTACAGCGCGTGCGCCGCACGCAGCACCACCGCGTCCGCGTGGCGGGCGGCCACCAGCTGCACCCCGATCGGCAGCCCGTCGGCCGACAGTCCGCAGGGCAGGCTCGCCGCGGGCTGCTGGGTCATGTTGAAGGGGTAGGTGAAGGGCGTCCAGCCCGTCCACCGCGTGTGATCGGACCCCTTCGGCACCTCCACCCCCGCCTCGAAGGCGGTGATCGGCAGCGTCGGGGTGACCAGCAGGTCGTACGCGGAGTGGAACCGCCCCATGGCGTGCCCGAGCGCCATGCGCACATCCACGGCGGCCAGATAGTCCAGCGCGCTGTACGAGGCGCCCTGGGCGCAGATCTCGCGCAGCCCCGGGTCAAGCAGCTCCCACTTGTCCTGACCGAGCGGCTGCACCACCCGCGCCGCCCCGCTGAACCACAGCGTGTGGAACGCCTCGACCGGGTCCGCGATCCCCGGATCGATCTCCTCCACGGACGCGCCCAGGCCGGCCAGCAGGTCCACCGCCCGCCGTACCGCCGCCGCCACCTCCGGGTCGACCGCCGCCGATCCGCCGAGCGCCGGGCTGTAGGCGACGCGCAGCCCGTCCACACCGCCCCCGCCCGCCGTGACCGCCTCGCGGAAGCTCCCTTCCGGGGCCCCGAGCTGAGACCAGTCACGCCAGTCCGCGCCGGAGATCACATCCATCAGGAGAGCCGCGTCGGCCGCGTCGCGGGTCATCGGACCCACATGAGCGAGCGTGCCGAACGCGCTCGCCGGATACAGCGGAACCCTCCCATAGGTGGGTTTCAACGCGAAGATGCCGCAGAAGGACGCCGGAATGCGCACAGAGCCGCCGCCGTCCGTCCCCAGGCTCAGCGGACCCGCGCCCAGCGCCACCGCGGCGGCGCTGCCCCCGCTCGAGCCGCCCGCGGTGCGCCTCGGGTCGTACGGATTGCCCGTCACCCCGTACACCGGGCTGTCCGTGACGCCCTTCCAGCCGAACTCCGGGGTCGTCGTCTTCCCCAGGAACACCGCGCCGTGCTCGCGCAGCCGGGCCACCGAGGGCGCGTCCTCGTCCCACGCCCGGCCCTCGGGCGCGACGGTCAGCGAGCCGCGCAGGGTGGGGCCGCCGCGCTGCAGCAGGATGTCCTTCACCGACACCGGCACCCCGTCCACCAGACCGGCGGGTTCGCCGCGTCGCCACCGCTCGGCCGACTCCTCGGCCTGCCGCAGCGCGGCCTCCGCGTCCACCCGGCTGAACGCGTTGACCTCTGGCTGGATCTGTTCGATCCGCTCCAGTGCGGCGCGGGTCGCCTCGACGGGGGAGAGGTCGCCGGAGGCGTACCGCTCGAGGAGTTGAACGGCTGTCAGATCGTGGATATCGGTCATCCACCCTCTCCTTCTAGTCGACCGGTACGTAGCCCAGGCGCTTGTCGACGACGTTGAGCAGCGGTTCGCCCGCGGCCCAGCGGTCGTAGTTGTCCTGGAACTGCTCGGCGAGCTGGTCCCGCCAGCCGATCGTGTCGCCGCTCATATGGGGCGAGACGAACAGCCCCGGCACGTCCCACAGGGGGTCGTCGGCGGCCAGCGGCTCATGCTCGAACACATCCAGCGCCGCGCCCGCGATACGCCGCGCGACCAGCGCCGCCACCAGGTCGTCCTCGACGACCAGCGGCCCGCGCCCCACGTTGACGAACGCGGCGCTCGACTTCATCCGGGTGAAGGCCTCGCGCCCGAACATGCCGCGCGTGCCGTCGGTGAGCGGGGCCGCGCAGACCACCCAGTCGGCCTCAGGCAGCAGCCCGTTCAGCTCGTCGGCGCCGCGTACGCCCTCGCGGGCGGTGCGCCCCACCAGGTCGACCACGATGCCGAGGGCGGCCAGCGTACGGCCGATGGCCCGGCCGATCGGGCCGGCGCCGACGACGACCGCCCGGCTGCCGGCCAGCCGCACCGTCTCGCGGTGGCGCCAGCGGCGCTGCCGCTGAAGCTCCCAACTTCCGTAGAAGTCCTTGGCCATGGCGATGACGAGCCCCGCGACGTACTCGGCGATCGGCTGCTCGAAGACGCCCCGGGCATTGGTCAATACGGTGTCCGACTCGATCAGTTCGGGGCACATCAGCCGGTCCACGCCCGCGCTCGCGGTATGGACCCAGCGCGGCCTGGGCCCCTCGCCGGGCCAGGCGGCGCGTACCGCCTCGGAGGCGAAGTCCCAGACCAGCAGGGCGTCGGCGGCGGGCAGCAGTTCGGGCAGCGAGGACTCGTCGCAGACAAGGATCTTGGCCCGGCCGGCCAGCCGGTCGAGACGGACGGGTGGGTCGTCGCCGAAGACGACCACGGTGCTTTCGGTCATGGGCGAGAAACCGTTTCGAAACGTAGGTGCGCTTGGCTGTCGAGGGTGTCGGGAAGTCGCCTCAGAGCGAGGATTGACCACGCTAGGCAGCGGAAACTACCGTCGTCAACAACGGCATCGCTCCGGTATCTGTCCCGACGTCCCGGCATTCAGGCCGGCTCTTTCCCTCTGGCCAATGGTCCAGCCCTCCGTTGTGTATTGGGGCTCGATAATGGACGTCTCATTTCTGGGTGGCCCGCAGCCGCAGCGCGGTGTGGGCGTCGTAGCACCATTCGATTTCGCGCTCGACCGTGAGCTGTGGCGCTGGGTGCCCGACGAGGTCTCCTTGCATCTGACGCGCACTCCGTTCGTCCCGGTCGAGGTCAGTCTCGATCTGGCGCGGCTGGTCAGCGAGCACGAAACTCTGCACGAGGCGGTGCGCGCCCTGTGCGCGATCGCGCCCGAGGTGGTGGCATACGCCTGCACATCGGGCAGCTTCGTCGGCGGCGTCGCCGGCGAGCGCGCGATGTGCGCGGCGATGACGCAGGCGGGCGAGATGGCGTCGCTCACCACGTCGGGGGCGCTGCTCGAGGCGCTGCGGGAGATCGGCGCCCGGCGCATCGCCGTGGTGACGCCCTATACGAAGTCGGTGACCGACTCCCTGGAGGAGTATCTGGGCGAGGCCGGGATCACCGTGACCGGACGGGCGTACCTCGGGTTGACCAGGCACATCTGGAAGGTGCCCTACCGCGACGTGGTCGACATGGCGCGGCAGGCGGTGGTCGGCGCGGCCGACGCGCTCTTCATCAGCTGCACCAACCTCCCCACGTACGACGTGATCCCGCAGCTGGAGGCCGAGCTGCGGATGCCCGTCCTCTCGGCGAACCAGGTCACGATGTGGGCGGCGCTGCGGGCGATCGGTGAACGGGCGGTCGGGCCGTACCAGGCCCTGCTGGACCCGGCGGCGCGCCGCGGCCCGGCGGGGATGGCGGGGCCGCCGGGGCTGGCGGAGCTGGGCGGGCCGGCGGGTCCGGCCGGCCCGACGGGGCTGACGGGCCCTGGCGACCCGGTGATCAGCCCCGCGGATTCCGTCGCGGGGGCGATGGATCACCTGGTCGGGCCGGTGGAGCCGGTGGTGATTCCCTCCGTGCCACTGGCCGATCCCGCCCCGTCCGTGCCCCTGCCGGAGCCCGAGGCGGCGCTGGCCGGCCCGCCGCCGGCGGTGGACGGGGAGCCGGGCAGCGCTGGTGGCGGCCCGGACCCGGCGTTCGGCTCCGGGATGGGGGACGTCCCGTACCGGGACGAGACGGGAGGCAATCCGCCGGCGCTGTGAGGGAACGCGAGGGGCGGCCGCGGTGTATCAGAAGTGTCAGGCGGACGGAGCGGCGCCCGAGGGGCCGCTTGAGAGGGAGGCAGCCATGGTGGAAGCGGCGACGGACGGGGCAGTGGGCGAGCTGGTGGGCGACACCGTGGGCTTCCTCTACCCGGGATACTCCGCCGAGGACGACTATCCGCGGCTCGAATCCATCCTCGGCGCCGGTGGCGCCGGTGTCCGGCTGCCCCTCGTCCATACCAACATCGGCGAGGACGCCCACCGTGTGGACGCCTTGCTGGAGATGGGCTCGGCCCTCCGGCTCGCCGCCGGGGTGGGGGAGCTGAAGGCGCGCGGCGCCCAGGCCGTGGTCTGGGCCTGCACCAGCGCCAGCTTCGTCTTCGGCTGGGACGGCGCGCATGAGCAGGTGCGTGAGCTGTCGCAGACGGCGGGGCTGCCCGCCTCCAGCACCTCCTTCGCCTTCGCCCACGCCGTGCGGGCGCTCGGAGCCGAGCGGGTGGCCATCGCCGCGACCTATCCGGAGGATGTCGCGGATCACTTCCGGGGCTTTCTCAAGGCGGCGGGCGCTGAGGTCGTCGCGATGCGCGGCAGCGGGATCATCACCGCCGCCGAGGTCGGCACCTGGGGCCGGGAAGAGGTGCTGCACCTGGCCCGGGCCGGCGACCATCCCGATGCGCAGGCGGTGCTCCTTCCGGACACCGCCCTGCACACCGCCGCCTGGATACCCGACTTGGAGGAGGCCCTTGGCAAGCCGGTGCTCACGGCGAACCAGGTCACCGTCTGGGAGGGGCTGCGGCTGCTGGGCAGGGAGGTGGCGTCCGACCGGCTCGGCAGGCTCTTCCGCTCTTCATGAGCCTCGTGGGCGCGTGCGTGAGCCTCACGGGAATAAAGCGGAGCCGTTCTCCGGTTGGCAGTCTGCGGTGCGGAGTGACGCACACCGAGCGGCGCAGACAGGGCGACAAGGAGGCGGGCCACCGTGGCCGACGAGCAGGACCGGCGGGACCGGCAGGATGAACAGGACCGGCAGCGAGGCGCAGACGGCCGAGCCGGAGCACAGGGCGGGCGCGACCCCCGTCACGAGCAGGACGGGGCGCAGGGCCACGGCGTCTACGCCACGCCCAAGGGAAGCGCCCCGATCCCGCTGTCGGTGCTGGACCTGGCGACCGTCGGCAGCGGGCGGACCGCCGCCCAGGCGCTGCGGATCACCGTGGCGCTCGCCAAGCTCACCGAGCAGCGGGGTTTCCACCGGTTCTGGGTGGCCGAGCACCACTCCATGCCCGGCGTCGCCAGCTCCTCCCCGGCGGTGATCCTGGCCCACCTGGCCGCCCATACGGAGCGGATCCGGCTCGGTTCCGGCGGGGTCATGCTGCCCAACCACGCGCCGCTGGTCATCGCCGAGCAGTTCGGGACGCTGGAGGCCCTGGCGCCGGGGCGGGTGGACCTGGGGCTGGGGCGGGCGCCGGGGACGGACGGAGCCACGGCCGCCGCGCTGCGCCGCACCGACCGGCTGAACGAGGGCGCCGACGACTTCCCGCAGCAGCTCGCCGAACTGCTCCGGTTCCTCGACGACGACTTCCCGGACGGCCACCGCTATGCGCGCATCCACGCCGTCCCCGGGCCGGTGCAGGGCACGGTGCCCGGTGGGGTGCAGTCCGCAGACCGGCCCTCGGTGTGGCTGCTGGGGTCCAGCGGCTTCAGCGCCCGGCTCGCCGGGGCGCTCGGCCTGCCGTTCTCCTTCGCCCACCACTTCTCCGCGGCGAACACTCTCCCCGCGCTGGACCTCTACCGCCAGTCCTTCCGGCCGTCCGCGATCCTCGACCGGCCGTACGCCTCGATCGGGGTCTCGGCGTTCGCCGCCGAGGACGAGAAGGAGGCGCGCCGCCAGGTGCTCACCGGCGCGCTGTCGATGGTGCGGCTGCGCACCGGGCGGCCCGGCCTGATACCGACCCCCGAGGAGGCGGAGGCGCATGAGTTCAATGCCATCGAGGAGGACTTCGTCGACAGCTGGCTGACCAACGTCGTGTACGGCACCCCGGACGCGGTGCGCGAGGGACTCGACGGGCTGATCAAGCGGACCGGCGTGGACGAGATCAAGATAACGGCCAACGTCCATGGCCCCGAGGCCAAGCTGCGCTCGTACGAGCTGATCGCCGACGCCTACGATCTGCCGACGGCCGCAGCCTGACCCCGTCCGTGCCTGCCTGATTCGCCCCCTACTGCGCGCCCGTGGCCGCCGGATGGCCGCCGATCATGGCGGAGATACGATCCGGCGGCACCGGGCGGGAGTAGAACCAGCCCTGTCCGGTGTCGCAGCCGATCCGCGCCAGCCGCTCCGCCTGCTCGGCGCTCTCCACGCATTCGGCGGTCACCGTGAGACCGAGCCGGTGCGCGAGCTCGACGAGCGCCTGGACGATCGTTTCGTCTGCCGGGTTCGGGTGTTCCTCCGCCCGGAACCCCTGGACGAACGATCCGTCGAGCTTGAGCGTGGAGACGGGGAGCCGGCTCAGATAGGCGAGGTTGGAGTAGCCGGTCCCGAAGTCGTCGATGGCGATGGCCACCCCCATCTCGCTGAGTTGCAGCAGCGCCTGCAGCGGCCGCCCCGCCGAGCCCATCACCGCGGACTCGGTCAGCTCCAACTGCAGCAGATGCGGCGGCAGCCCCGTCTCGGCGAGGATCGAGCCGACATCCGCCACCAGATCCGAGTCCCAGACCTGGCGGACCGCCACATTGACGCTGACGATCAGCGGGTTGAGCGGGTGGGCCAACTGCCAGTCGCGGGCCTGCCGGCAGGCCGTCCGCAGCACCCACCGCCCCAGGGGGACGATCGCGCCGTTCTCCTCGGCCAGCGAGATGAACCGATTCGGCGAGAGCCTGCCGAACTGCGGATGCTCCCATCGCACCAGCGCTTCCACGCCCTTGACCACACCGTCGACCAACCCGACCAGCGGCTGGTAGTCGAGTACGAACTCCTCCCGCTCGACCGCCGGACGCAGCGTGCTGGACAGCGCCTGCCTGGTCATCCGGTGGGCGTTGCGCTCCGGGTCGAAGAGCGTCCAGCGCGCCTTGCCGTCCTCCTTGGCCCAGTACAGCGTGGTGTCCGCGGCCTGCATCAGCCAGGTGGTGTGCGTCTCGGCGGCGGGCCGCTCCACCACGCCGATGCTGGCCGACACCGACAGCCGCTGCCCCGCCACGTCGAACGGCCGCTGCAGCGCCGCCAGCACGGCCTTGGCCAGCTCGCACAGCTGCTCCGTACCCGTGGAGTCCCGGACCAGCAGGGCGAACTCATCGCCGCCGAGCCGCGCCACCAGATGGCCACCGGGCGCGGCGCATTCGGTGAGCCGCTGGGCCACCGCGCCCAGGAGCCGGTCTCCGACGCGGTGGCCGAGCGTGTCGTTGATCGCCTTGAAGCCGTCGAGGTCGAGGTAGCACAGGCCGATCCGCCCGGTGCCGCCCCGGTCGTACGCGGCGGCCTCCAGCGCGGAGGCCAGCCGCTCGAAGAAGAGATTGCGGTTGGGCAGCCGGGTCACCGGGTCGTGCATCTGCAGATGGCGCAGCCGCCCCTGCAGATCGCGCCGCTCGCTGATGTCGGCCATCGACAGCAGCACACTGCAGCTGTCGGGCACCGGCTCGACGGTGATCTCCGCCCACAGGGCATGGCCGTCGGGGCGCTGCAGCCGACGGGTGCAGCACAGCCGGGGCCGGCGGCCGTGCAACACCTCGCGGTACTCGCTCCAGGTGCGCGGATCCTCGCGCAGATCGGCCAGGTCCGCGGCGCTGCGGGCGATCAGCCGGGCCGGCTCGGCGCCCAGCAGCGCGCCGAGCGCGGGGTTGGCGTCGAGCACCACGCCCTCGCGGTCGATGACGGCCATGGCGAGGTGCGCCGCGTTGAACGCGGCGCGGTAGTCACTCGGCGCGGTGCCGGGCGGTGGTGTGCTCCCGGGCGGCCCGGCACTGGGCGCCGCGTTACGTTCCGTGATCGTCGGCAGAGTCGCGCCGGGCGCGCGGCCCTGGCCGTCAGGGGATCCGCTCACCGCTCGCTCCCGCGTGGCGCTCGTCTCGTACAGGTCTGTCGTACACGTCTTGTGCATGTCTCACACCGGGTGCCGGACGGGCCCTGAATGCCCGCCCGAATAGGGAGTCCCCGCTGGAAATGTGCCGATCATAGAGGCTCGCGCTCCGACCGTTCCAACAATGCGATCGCGACCATCGATGCGTTGTACATGTGTTTGGTCGTATCTGTTCGACTCTGCACGGACCCACTGCCCTCACGACCGACTGTGACCGTCTGTTACGTACCCGCATCGGAGCCGGTTCACTCGACTGGGCCAGCCGAACAGGGCGTACCGCGCGCATCCGACTCAGGGTGGATGGGGGTGGTCCGAGTATGTCCGGGAGGTCGACATGGCGCGTCCTCAGCCGCCCGAGGGGGTGGGCCGGCTCCCCGCGAGGGTGGGCCGGCTCCCCGAGGGTGTGGGGCGCCCGCCTCGGCTGCGCCGCACCGGAGCCGTGCTCACCTCCCTCAGCGCCATGATCGCGACCACCGTCGTGTCCGGCCCCGCCTTCGCGGCCGGTGCGGGCGGGCCGTGCACGCTCGAACGCACCGGAGCCCACCACTCCGAGGGCGTGGACACCTGGAACGCGAGCTACCCCCGCCCCGCCCACACGCTCCACGCGGCCATGGTCTTCCTCTCCTTCCCGGACGCCACGCCCAAGGTGACCCCGCGACAGCTGGCCGCCGACCACATCCCCGCGACCACGGCATTCTTCCGGCGCGCCTCATACGGGCAGTTCAGACTGCGGGTGCACGCCGCGAAGCGGTGGATCACCATGCCCGAGGCGTCCACCTCGTACGCCATAAAGCGCGACTGGAACGCCGGGCGGCGGGCCGCGTATCTGCGCGACGCCATCGCCGCCGCCAACCCCTCGCTCGACTTCGGCCGCTATGACGTCGTCTACCTCGTCGCCGACCCCGACGCCCCGGGCGTAGACGCCGACGCAACAAAAGTGGTCAACTTCGAGCAGCCGCTGCGCGCCGACGGTGTTGAGCTGCGCCGGCTCGTCACCGTATTCGAAAACCATCCGCCGGACCGGAATGTGCTGGCCCATGAGACCGGCCATGTCTTCGACCTCCCCGACCTCTACCACCGGCCGAAGGGCTCCGACGGCGAAGGCGACTGGGACACCTACGTCGGGGACTGGGATCTCATGGGCAGCCAGTTCGGCATGGCGCCCGACCCCTTCGGATGGCACAAGTGGAAGCTCGGATGGCTGCGCCCGCGCCAGGTGCAATGCGTGCGCGCCGCCGGCGCGACCCTGCACACCCTCGAACCCCTCGGCGCGCCCATGGCGGGCGGCAGCCCGGCCACCGACAGCCGCACCCGCCTCGTCGTGGTCCGCACCGGCGCCACCACCGCGCTGGCCATCGAGGCACGCGGCGCGTACGGCAACGACGCCGGCACCTGCACCGAGGGTGTGCTGGTCTACCGGGTGCGCAACGACACCGCCTCCGGCGACGGCCCGATCGAGGTGCTGGACGGCCACCCCGGCAGCGGGGCGTGCTGGAACGAGTCGGTCTACCCCGAACTTGCCGACGCGACGCTGGGTGTCGGGGAGACCCTGTCCGCGCGGGGCGACAACGTGCGCGTGACCGTCACCGGCCGCACCACGGGCGGCGGCTGGACCGTGGAGGTCGACCGGAAGGCACAGCCGAGCTGACAGGGGGCACCTCCCAGCGGTAGCTGGGGGAGGACCGAGCCACCAAAAAAGGGGGCTCACCTGGAGTGGGTGCTCTTCCGGTACGCGGCGGCCGCATACGCGCCGAACAGCGCGAACCACCCCGCCAGCACCGCCACCGCCCCGAGCGCCGGCAGCGAGCCCTCGGACACATCCCACCCGAGCTGCGCGAAGCGGTTCGTGGGCGTCCACTCGGCGATCGAACCGAACCAGTCCGGGAAGGCGCTCAGCGGAATCCACAGCCCGCCGATGATGGACAGCCCCATGCTGGCCGCCGTATTGACCATGCCCGTGGACTGGGCCGACAGACGGTAGCCGTTGCCGAGGCCCAGCAGCGTGAACGGCAGCGTGCCCAGCCACAACACCGCCACCAGGGCGAGCGCCCGCAGCACCGGCATCCGCACCCCGTTGACCAGGAACCCGGCGCCCAGCACCGCCACGATCGACGGCAGCACCACCAGCGAACCGGTCACCGCCCGGGCCCCCACCACCTCCAGCGGCGTCAGCGGCGTGATCCGCAGCTGCCGCAGCCAGCCGCGCCCCCGGTCCTCCGCCACGCCCGTGCCGTTCGCCAGCGCGGCGCCGAGCGCGCCGTACGCCGCCATCCCGATCATCGCCGCGGTGTCATGGGCGCCCTTGTCGCCGTCCCCGCCTCCGACGTTGGTGAAGAGCAGATACATCACCACCGGCAGGGCGACCCCGAAGACCAGGAAGGCCAGGTCACGGGTCATCCTGCGCAGCTCAAGCGCGATGGACGTCAGCATCAGACCAACGCCTCCTCTCGGTCGTCCCTGTCGGTGGTGAGCGCGACGAAGGCGTCCTCCAGCCGGGACACCCGCACCTCCAGATTCCGCACGTCCCCGCGCTCGGCGAGCGCCAGCACCGTCGCGTCCGATTCGGCGCTGCGCAGATACGCCCGGCCGCGCCGGATCTCCACGCTCGTCACCCCCGGAAGCAGCTCAAGACCCTCGGAGGAGCGGCCCCCCAGGTCGAAGGCGACGACATTGCCGCCCACCGTCCGCTTGATCTCCTCGCCCGTGCCGTCCGCCACCTTGCGGCCCTTGTCGATCACCACGATCCGGTCCGCGTTCTCATCGGCCTCTTCGAGATAGTGGGTGGAGAACAGGACCGTGTTGCCCCGTGACGCGTAGGAACGCATCGCCGCCCAGAACTCGCGCCTGGCCCCCACGTCAAGCGCCGCCGTCGGCTCGTCCAGCACCACCAGCTCCGGGCCGCCCGCCATGGCGAGCGCGAACCGCAGCCGCTGCGCCTGCCCGCCGGAGAGCCGGTCGGCCCGCCGCTCCGCGAGCTCGGTCAGCCCCGCCAGCTCCAGCGTCTCGGCGACCGGCAGGGGCCTCGGGTAGGTGCCGGCCACAAAGGCGACCAGCTCACGGACCGTCACACGGGTGATCAGGGCGCCCTCCTGCAGCATCGCGCCGATCCGCCCCGAGCGGACCGCCGACTCCGCCGTGCCGCCGAAGAGCCGCACCCGGCCCGCGCTCGGCGGCAGCAGCCCGAGCAGTATGCCGATCGAGGTGGACTTGCCCGCGCCATTGCGGCCGAGCAGGGCGATCGACTCGCCGCGCCGGATGGTCAGATCGATGCCCCTGACCGCGCGCACCGCGCCGTAGTGCTTCGCCACACCGGCGAACTCCACCACAGGCGTGTCCGCCGCTGTCATCGCTGTACTCGTCATGGAAGAGACGCTACGCACCGTGACGGAGCGGCGACAGTGTCGACAGTCCGCAGTCCGGCAGGACAAATGTCATGGTGCGGGATATGAGCCGCACAGGTTTGCCGCTTGTCCTATGACCTGCCCAAGCTCGAGCCGCCTTCGAGCCGCCGCCCCGACACTCCCTACCACCGGACGGTCCAAGCAGCCGCCTCGCTGCCTCGGCACCTCGATGCCCCCTCTACCGAGACAGCGAGGCGGTGTGGGGCCGGGTCCCGTCAGGCGCTGGGGAGACGAGAATGCACCGACATACGAATCTGGCCGAGGCCCTGATGGACCGGGCCGCGCACTGCGCCGCCGACGAGGCGCTGGTCCACCCGGCGGAAGGCGGCGGCGAAGAGCGGATCACCTACGCCGCCCTCGACGCCCACGCCCGCGCCGTATCCGCCTGGCTGCGCGCCCGCGACGCGCCCGGCCGCCGGGTGCTGCTCGCCCTCGACCCCGGCCCGCACGCGGCGGCCGCGCTGCTCGGCTGCCTGTACGCGGGGGCGGTCGCGGTCCCCGTCCCCGCGCCCACCGCCTCCCGCACTGAGGCGGAGCGCACCGCCGCCATCGCCAAGGACGCGGCCGTGGACCTGGTCCTGACCGAGACCGCACACGCCACGGAGACCTCCCGCAGGCTTTCGCTCGTCGGCCGCACCGGTATCACCTGCCTGGCCGTGGACGGCCTGCGCCCGCACACCCCCCCGGCCCCGTACACCCACGCCGCCCCGCACACCGCCACCGCCCCGGACGCCCACACCGCCGTACCCGACACCCCCTCCGACGCCCCACTCGCGCGCATCACACCCGACACCCTCGCCCTCCTCGCGTACGACGCCGGCCCGGCCACCGCGCCGCGCGCGGTGCTGATCACCCACGGCAACCTGCTCGCCGCCATGTCCGCCCTGAGCCAGGCGCTGGGCACCGGCCGCCGCTCGCGAATAGGCGGATGGCTGCCGCGCCACCACACCCCCGGCCTCGTCGGCCAGCTGCTGCACCCGCTGTGGCTCGGCGCCACCGCCGTACCCCTGCCCGTACGCCCGTACCCCGCCGACCCCGTCCACTGGCTGCGTGCCCTCAGCCGCCACGGCATCACGCACACCGTCGCGCCCGACACCTGCTACGCCCGCTGCGCCGCCGAGGCCACCGACGAGCAGCTGGCCGGGCTCGACCTCTCCCGCCTCCGTACGGCGCTCAACGCCGCCGAGCCGGTCTCGGCCGCGACCATGGCGGCCTTCCACCGCCGCTGCGCGGCCGCCGGGCTGCGCCCCGGCGCCCTGGTCGCCGGATACGCCCCGGCGCGGGCGGCGCCGTTCCTCACCGCCGAGGGCCGGGGGCCGGTGCCCGGCCTCGACCTGTGGGTGGTCGACCCGGCGACCCGGCGGCGGCAGCCCGACGGCGTGGCCGGGGAGATCTGGGTGCGCGGCCCCGCCGTGGCCGCCGGACACTGGGGCCGCCCGCACGACACCGAGGCCGCGGGCGGGTTTCTGCGCACCGGCGACCTCGGTGTCGCGCGGGACGGCGAGATCCGGATGACGGGCCGCACCCATGAAGGAGGCCTCGCCGACAGCCTCATGGTCGACGGGATGCCCCTGCACCCCCAGGATGTGGAGCGCGAACTGCTGCGCTGCGGAAGGCCGTTCGGGTCGGCCCGGGTGTTCTGCGCGGGGCCGGGCACCGGGCCCCTGGTGGTGGTCCAGGAGGTCCGTACGGCGGGTGGTTCGCACGCCGCGCTCGCCGGGCTGGCCGGGCGGGTGCGCGAGCGCGTGGCGGAGGAGTTCGGCGCCGCCACGGGTGGGGTGCTGCTGGTCCGCCCCGGTACGGTCCGCCGCGCCGGGTCCCACAAGGTGCCGCGCGCCACGCTCCGCGAGCAGTTCCTGCGGGGGGAAGTCCGGCCCCTGTACCAGGATTTCGCACCCTTGCCGCGCGAGCCCGCCGCCGGAGGCGTGGCGTGACGGCGGACGGACCACCTCCGCCGCCACCTTCTCCGCCACCCCTGCCACAGCCCCCGTCGCCCCTGCCGCTGACCGGCCCCGACGGCCCCTGGTGGCCGGTGCGGGAGGCGTACGCCGCACACGGCCGGGCGGTCGTCCACGGCCGGTGGCGGGAGTGGCTGCCGACCGACCCCCAGGGCGTGGCGCTCGATCCGGCCCTGCGCGGGGTGCTCGACGACCGCGACCGGCGCCGCCTGCGCACGCTGCCCCGCCCGGCGGCCCGCGGACGCTTCGTGGCCTCGCGGCTGCTGCTCAAACACCTCGTCGCGGCGGTGTCGGACACCGCGCCCGAGGCCGTGCGCCTCGCGTACGAGCCGGGCGGGCGGCCGTACGCGCTGTGCGCCGGGGCGGGCCGGGTGGAGCTGAGCCTCAGCCACACCGGGGATCTGCTCGTCGCGGGCGTCAGCCGGCGCGGCCACATCGGTGTCGACGTCGAGGCGGCCGGGCGGCCGATGCGCTACGCCGACGTGGGCCGGCGGCTGTGTGCCCCCGCCGAGCGCGCGGCGCTGGCCGGCCTCGCCGAACCGGAGCGCGAGCGGGCGTTGTTGCGGCTGTGGACATTGAAGGAGGCCTATACAAAAGCGCTGGGACGCGGAATGCGACTGGCGTTCGCCGGATTCGAGTTCGATGCCGCCATATCGGGCGGCGGATGGCGATTCACCGTTTCCGAAGTGGGAAGCGGTTGGCCATCAGAAAGTCATTTCATAAGCTCGGTTTGGTGGCAGCACGAGTGTTCGGTGGGCGGATTCGGCCGAGAATTGGTGGAGCGGCCGAGAAGATTTGGGAATAATCGTATGCGGGCATACGACGGGGGTTGAGCAGGCAGGGGCAGGGGCGACGTGGTCAGAGTGCTGATAGCCGAAGACATGCACATGCTGCGCAAGGCACTTGTCGCGCTGTTGGAATTCGAGCCGGACATCGAGGTCGTCGCCGAGTTCCCGAGCGGTGCGGAAATCCTGCCGCGCGCCAAGGAGTTGCGCCCGGATGTCGCGGTCCTCGACATCGACCTCCCCGGTGTGGACGGCCTGACGGCCGCCGCCGAGCTGCACACCGCCGTGCCCGAGTGCCGGACGATGATGCTCACCAGCCTCGGCAGGCCCGGCAATCTGCGCCGCGCCCTGGCGGCCCATGTCTCGGGCTTTCTGCTCAAGGACAGCACCCCGGACAAGCTGTGCGACGCCATCCGCGCGATCGCCAAGGGCGAGCGGGTCATCGACCCGCAGCTCGTCCTCGCCGCCCTGGACGACAAGCCGCAGCCGCTGACCCCGCGCGAGCTGGAAGTGCTGCTGCTGGCCTCCCAGGGGGAGGGCTCCGCCCAGATCGCGGCCCGGCTCTACCTGTCCGTGGGCACGGTGCGCAACTATCTGACGTCCGTCGTCACCAAGCTGAACGCGCGCAACCGGGTGGACGCCATCCGGATCGCCCGCGAGGCCGGCTGGCTGTGACGGCCAGGCCACGACGCCGTCACGGCCGAGTCCCACGACACCGTCACGGCCGAGCCCCACTACGCCGTCACGGCCGAGCCGTACTCGTCCTCCGAGCCCCGCTCGCGCCCCTCCGGGGCTGATTCCACGGGCAGTTCGAGCTCGGCCCGCAGCTCGAACCAGCCATCGTCCCGTACGCCCGCGCTCAGCCGTCCGCCCAGATGCTCCAGCCGTACCTTGAGGTTGCCGATTCCGCTGCCGCCGTCCGACCTGTCGGCGCTGTCGGCGCGCAGGATCGTCGAGGGCTTGCCCACCCCGTCGTTGGCGAGCGTCAGCCGGACGGTCCGGTCGGTGCGCCGCGCCTCGATCGTGCAGTGCTCCGCCTTGCTGTGCCGCAGCACATTGGTCAGCCCCTCCCGCAACACGCTCGCCAGCACGGTGTCCACCAGGTCGGGCAGCTCCCCGCAGTCGACCTCCGCGGTGGTGCTGATCCCGACCGCGGCCAGCATGGACTTGGCCGTGCCCGCCTCCGCCGACAGCGACATCTGGCGGTATCCGCTGGCCACGGCCCGTACGTCCGCGAGCGCCTGACGTGAGGTCTGCAGGATCTCGGCGAGCTCCTGCTGGGTGCGGGAGTCCTGCGACGGCACCAGGCGGTGGACGAGCTCACACTTGAGGGTGATGGTGGACAGGCTGTAGCCGAGCAGGTCGTGCAGATCGCGGGCGAACCGCAGCCGCTCCTGGGCCACCGCCAGCCGGGCCAGTTCGGCCCGCGACCTGGACACCTCGGCGACCAGCCCGGACAGCCGGGAGAGGCCGAAGACCACCAGACCGGTCAGGGCGGTGGAGACGGTGGTGTACGCGACCTCGCCCCACCCGAACCCCACCTGGAACAGCAGCACATCGGTGCAGCACATGATGGCGGCGAAGGCCACCCAGGACAGCGGGGGCGCCAGCACCAGCAGCGAGGAACCCGCCAGGAACCCCGGCATGCCGAGCCAGGCGTGCTTGAAGACGGCGAAGGGGAGGAAGGTCAGCAGCGCCTGCAGCCCCAGCGTCCAGTGCCGGGCGCCGCTGAGCCGGGGCGCGAGCCCGGGGAAGGAGTGCGTCAGCTGCAGCCCCAGCAGGGCGGCCAGCACGGGGAGCAGCGCCAGCATCAACAGCGCGGCGTCCAGGGCCCGTCCCGACGGGCGCGCGTCGACCACGTAGGTGACCGCGACGCAGAAGTAGCCCACGAGCACCACCGCCGTGATCACCACGGCCAGGCGCGGTGCGAGATCGTCGCGGTGACGAGCCGAGTCGCTCCCGGCGTCGCCGGGCAAGGGGGTGCCCTGCACTCGTCCTCCGGATGGTCGGGCCGGATGAGATAACTTGCCCGAGAGTATCCGAACTTTTCCGGTGATGGAGAGGTGGCGCAGGACGCCGACTTTACACAGAGGGTTACCGGTGCTCACAGTCGATCACAAGGAATTACAGAAAAAGAGGGACGGGGTTGAGGCGGTGGTACGGGGTGGGTTCGGCCAGCCGCCCCAGGGCCACCGGCACCTGGAAGAGCCGGCCGGGCGCGAAGCGGGCCCAGTGCGGACGCAGCCCGGGCACCAGCACCTTCGCCACCGGCAGCCCGACGTCCGGCCGCGTCTGGTCCAGGACGAGCAGTTCCATGCCGTGGCCGCGGACCAACTCGACTATGAGGTCAAGGGCGTCGGAGCCGTGCGGCGCGGGTATGTCCGCGCCCCGCGCCGCCACCCCTGACGGGGCCAGATAGGGCTGGTTGGCGACGGTCGCGGTGCGGAACCAGCGCAGCGCCTCCGGGTCGGCCGGCACCCCGTACCCGCCGCCGTCGGCGCGGGCCTCGACCACGGGGGGCAGCATCTGGTTGAGCTCGGCCAGGGCGTGACGCAGCGCGGTGTGCCGGTCGAAGTGGGCCCCGAAGCCCAGGGTGATGTCCTCGGCGGCCTTGTCGGTACGGCGGGAGACGGCGGCCACCACGGGGATGCCGAAGTCGGAGGTGAGGTCGAGCGCCCACACCTCGCGCCGCAGTCCGGCGTGGACGCGCCGCAGTTCGTCGATCCACGGGTCGTCGTAGTCGTCGAGGTCGAGCGCCGGCTGACGGGTGCGGTTGTACCACCACAGGGCGACCGCGTCCCGCTCCACCAGCTCCAGGAAGCCGCGCAGCACCGCGCCGGCCAGACTGCCCCCGGCGGCCGCGCCGTTGGAGTCCGCCCGGCAGTAGCGCCGCCCGGCCGGCTGGGGCGCGCCGTAGTACAGCAGGGCGGTGGGCAGCAGCCGGTGCCGCTGTGCGGTGAGCGACCACACCGGGGTCCAGTCGAGCTCCGCCCGCTCGTCGAACGGATCGCAGACCCGGTGGCGCGCGGAGGTGCCCCGGTCGCGGAACTGCCGCGGGTCGAAGAGCTGCACCGCGTCCGGGTGCACGGCGTCGTCGGGGTCCAGATCGCGGTAGCGGGCGCGCTGCCGGGGCTCATCCCCATGGAAGTGGCCGCTGTAGTGCTCCAACGCCTCGCACAGCGCGCTCGCCTGCCCCTGCTCGGAGGTCATGCCCTTGCCGTGGGCGGCGGTGCGCAGCCCGGCCCGTACGGCGTCGAGCCCGGGGGGCGCCCCGGGGCCGACGGGGCCGGTGTGCGCGGTGGGGCCGGTGTGGGTGAGGTCGACGGGGGCGTACGCGGGGTGCGTGGCGTGGAAGCAGTTGAGGAAGGCGGGCCCGCGCGGGTCCCGGCGGATCTCGCTCACCAGACCGGTCACGGGGCTGATCAGATGCCCGTACGTCTCCATGATCCGCCGCGGTGTGCTGTCGGCGATCTGCCACGGGGCGTCGTCGTCGCGCGTGGCCGGCGTCAGGGGCGCCCGTATCCGCGCCGCGACCAGCCGCGGGTCGCCGCAGGCGGGGCACTGCGGGCGGCGGCTCGCCGCGTGGTGCTCCAGGGCGGAGGTGAGGGTGTCCAGGGTGCACAGCGCCCGCTGCCCCGGGTGGCGGTGCCCGGCCAGCCAGGTGGCCGCTTCCAGCGCGGCCAGCTGCAGCGCGGCGGCGCGGCTGGCCGCCAGTGACGCGGGCGGGCGCGGCACCGGGCCCTGGCGGCCCAGCCTGTGCTGGAGGTGTGCTTCGGCCTGCCGCCGCCGCCAGAGCCGGTCGGCGAGACAGGACCAGCACGGGTCGTCCGGGGCGCCCAGGAACGGGCCGATCCACGCCGTCGTGCCGACCGGCTTGACCGGCAGCCAGCGGCGGCCGGACGCCCGGTGCTCGGCGTCGAGCGCCGAGAGGCGGGGATCGAGGTAGTCGTCACATATCGCGAGAGTGAGAAAGGCGTCGCCGTGTTGACGCTTGTCGATTTGACATGCTCCGCGCCTGTCCCGTGCCTCGCCCCCGGCTCCCCGCTCGTCTCCGTCTGCCGCTCCGCCCCCTTGCCCGTCCCCCTCCACGGTGCGGATGCCCGCCGCCCGCAGCGCCTGGACGGCCTCGTCCCGCTCGGTGCAGCCGAGGGCCACAAGGGCCACGACGGCGGACTGCAGGGCGCCGGCGCAGGGCGCCCTCGGGAGGATGATCGGCGCCGGGACGGAGGCGGCGGTCACCCCGGCCAGCCCCCAGTACGCGTCCTCGGGGCGTGGATGGCGCCCGCGCTCGCACACAAGACCCGCCTCGCACAGCCGGGCGATGACGCGGGTGACCAGCGCGGCGGCCTCGGCGGGGTCGCTGCGCACATCCGCCTCGGCGAGGATGTGCTCCAGGTCCCTGGAGCCGTCGAGCAGCGGGGCGAGCGTCTCGACCGTCCGCCCGTGCAGCGCCGTGACGCCGCGCTCCGAGACGAGGTAGACGGCCTCGCCCGGCACCCGCTCGACCCGTAGGTGCGGAGAGAAGCCCAGTGTGCCCATCAGGCGACGCTGATGGTGCAGATGCAGATGCCCGGAGCGGGCGAGGGCCATGGCTCGGCGGAGAGGTCCTCGATGACCAGGTCGTCGACGCCCGGGTCGGCGGGGCCGGGGCCCGCGGCGCACAGGGCCGAAGGGCTCACGGGGACGGGGGGTGTGTCGGTCATAGTGGGCTCTCCTCGGGGTGAGAGGCGGTCCTGGCAAGGAGTCTGCGATGACGGATGCACGGCTTGCCAGTGCTTTCCTCATAACCAGGGTGTGAACTTGTCATGACCTCCGCCTCACAGGACTCATGCACGGTTCGGGAGTCCGGCACTGGCCGTGTCCACCACCCGCACGCGAGGCTCATATGTGCCTCGAAGGCAGGGCCGCGCGGCCAAAGAGGCACCTGGTGGACCGTCTGACGGAGGGGTACAGGACCATGGAAATCAAGGTGTTGGGGCCGCTGAGCGTCGAGGCCTGCGGTCAGTCGATCGTGCCCAGCGCGGGCAAGCCGCGGCAGATCCTTGCACTGCTTTCCGTGTACGCCAACCAGATGCTCCCGGTGCCCACCCTTATGGAGGAAATCTGGGGCGCGCAGATGCCGCGCAGCGCGCTGACCACGCTGCAGACGTACATCCTGCAGCTGAGGCGGAGACTGGCCGCGGCGTACGGCCCGCAGGCGCCCGAGGCCTCCAAGAGCGTGCTGGCCACGCGGTACGGCGGATATGTGCTGGAGGCCCAGCCGGGCGCGGTGGACATCCACGAGTACGACCGGCTGGTGGCCGCCGGGCGGGACGCGCTCGACGTCGGCGACGACGTCGAGGCCTCCTTCCTGTTCCGCGAGGCGCTGGCGGTCTGGCGCGGTCCCGCCCTCGTGGACGTGCGCGTCGGACCGATCCTGGAGATCGAGCTGGCCCGGCTGGAGGAGAGCCGGCTGGGGGTCCTGGAGCGTCGGATCGAGGCCGACCTGCGCCTCGGCCGCCACGCCGAACTCCTCACCGAGCTGACCGAACTGACGGCCCGACATCCGCTCCACGAAGGGCTGCACGCCCAGTGCATGGCCGCCCTGTACCGGTCCGGCCGCCCGTGGCAGGCGCTGGAGGTGTACCAGGGGCTGCGCGCCCGGCTCGTCGAGGACCTGGGGCTCGAACCCTCCCCGCGGCTGCAGAAGCTGCAGCAGGCGGTGCTCGCCTCGGACCCCGCGCTCGACCTGGAGCCGGGCGGGCAGTGGCGCCGCCCCGTGCTCGACCTGTTCGCGGCGTAGGTCCCTGCCGGTCCACCACCCCGTCGCACCTCCCCTGAACGCCCGGCGCCGCCCTTCTTGCCGGGTCGGCTACGGCTCCGCTTCCCGACACCCCCCGCGCGGGCGAGCGGAGCCGTAGTGCTGTCCGCGTACGTGTCCGGCTGTTCCAGCCGTATTCCAGGCGCCCCTGGCACCGTCCGGCGACGACTTTGCCCAACAGCAGCCATAGGGGGCCGCCTTGCGCATCATCGACCTGTCGACACCCGTGGACGCCTCCGGCTGGGAGCCGGACCCGCTGGTCCACGAGATCATGACGCCGGCCGAGGCGGCCCACCACATGAGCGAGGAGATGCGCGAACACTTCGGCATCGAGTTCGACCCGTCCGAACTGCCGGGCCAGGAACTGCTGTCCCTGGACAGGCTCACCCTCACCAGCCACACCGGCACCCATGTCGACGCCCCCGCGCACTACGGCTCCACCGGAACGTACGGAGTGCCGCGCACCATCGACCAGATGCCCCTCGACTGGTTCCTGCGCCCGGCCCACGTCCTGGACATCACCGCCGCGGACCCGGAGACCCGCACCGTCGGTGTCCCGCACCTCGAGAAGGAGCTGGCCCGCGTCGGCTGCCGGCCGCAGCCGCTGGACATCGTCCTGCTGCGCACCGGCGCCTCCCGGTGGGCCGGCACATCCCGCTACTTCACGGAGTTCACCGGCCTCGACGGGCCCGCCACCGACTATCTGCTCGACCTCGGTGTCCGCGTCATCGGCACCGACGCGTTCAGCCTCGACGCCCCGTTCTGCGACATGATCCGCCGCTACCACGCCACCGGCGACCAGTCGGTGCTGTGGCCCGCCCACTTCGCGGGCCGCCGTCGCGAGTACTGCCAGATCGAGCGGCTGGCGCGGCTGGAGACGCTGCCGCCCACCGGGTTCCGGGTCGCCTGTTTCCCCGTGAAGATCGCCGGCGCGGGCGCGGGCTGGACCCGCGCGGTGGCGTTGCTCGACGAGTGACGGGCGCGCCACTCGCCATCACGCGGGCTCCGTCCCGAGTCGAGCGCGGGTTGAGAGGCGGGCGGCACTGTCACACGAACGGTACCGAGCAGGAGGGTCGAACCGACGTGATGCATCAGCGCGTTATCGATCGACGGGGGAGGCGTCGGGTGGCGATCACCGGCATAGGCGTGGTGGCCCCGGGCGGCGTGGGGACCAAGGAGTTCTGGGCGCTGCTGACCGAGGGCCGCACGGCCACCCGCGCCATCTCCCTCTTCGACGCCACCCGCTTCCGCTCCCGGATCGCCGCCGAGGCCGACTTCGACCCGCACCACGAGGGCCTGACCCCGCAAGAGGTACGCCGGATGGACCGCGCCGCGCAGTTCGCGGTGGTCGCGGCCCGGGAGGCGGTGTCCGACAGCGGCCTCGAGGCCTCCGGGTACGACCCGTACCGCGTGGGCGTCACCGTCGGCAGCGCGGTCGGCGCCACCACCAGCCTGGACACCGAGTACCGGGTGGTCAGCGACGGCGGTGCGAAGTGGCACGTCGACTACACCTACGCGGTGCCCCACCTCTTCGACCACTTCGTACCCAGCTCCTTCGCCGCCGAGGTCGCCTGGGCCGTGGGCGCCCAGGGACCGGCGTCCGTGGTCTCCACCGGCTGCACCTCGGGCCTGGACGCGGTCGGCCACGCCGTCGAACTCATCCGGGAGGGCAGCGCGGACATCATGGTCGCGGGGGCCACCGACGCGCCCATCTCCCCGATCACGGTCGCCTGCTTCGACGCCATCAAGGCCACCTCGCCGCGCAACGACGACCCCGAACACGCCTCGCGCCCCTTCGACCGCACCCGCAACGGCTTCGTCCTGGGCGAGGGTTCCGCGCTCTTCGTCCTCGAGGAGCTGTCCCTGGCGCGCGGCAGGGGCGCCCATGTCTACGCGGAGATCGTCGGCTTCGCGTCCCGCTGCAACGCGTACCACATGACCGGGCTGCGCCCCGACGGCCGGGAGATGGCCGAGGCCATCCGCGTGGCCCTCGACGAGGCCCGGCTGCCGGTGACGGCCGTCGACTACATCAACGCGCACGGCTCCGGCACCAAGCAGAACGACCGCCACGAGACCGCCGCCTTCAAACGCGCCCTCGGCGAGCACGCCCGGGCCACGCCCATCAGCTCGATCAAGTCGATGGTCGGCCACTCGCTGGGCGCCATCGGCTCCCTGGAGATCGCCGCCAGCGCCCTGGCCATCGAGCACGGTGTCGTACCGCCCACCGCCAACCTCCACGAGCCCGACCCCGAGTGCGACCTCGACTACACCCCCCTGGTCGCCCGCGAGCGGCGCGTCGAGGTGGTGCTGAGCGTGGGCAGCGGATTCGGCGGTTTCCAGAGCGCGATGGTGCTGGCCCGGGCGGAAGGCGACGGGGCGCGGAGGGGTACGTGGTGAGCGCCGGGGCCGCCTTCACCGGCATCGGAGTCTGCGCGCCCAACGGCCTGTCGGCCCCGGTGTGGTGGAAGGCCACGCTGAACGGCGAGAGCGGCATCCGCCCGGTCAGCCGCTTCGACGGCTCCCGCTACCCGGCCCGGCTCGCGGGCGAGGTGCCCGGCTTCGACGCCGCCGAACACATCCCCAACCGCCTGCTCCCGCAGACCGACCACATGACCCGCCTCGCCCTGGCCGCCGCCCAGGAGGCGTTCGAGGACGCGGACACCGACCCCGCCCAGCTCCCCGAGTACGCCGCCGGGGTGGTCACCGCCGGCTCGGCCGGCGGTTTCGAGTTCGGCCAGCGCGAGCTGGAGGCGCTGTGGAGCAAGGGCGGCCAGTACGTCAGCGCGTATCAGTCCTTCGCCTGGTTCTACGCCGTCAACACCGGCCAGATCTCCATCCGGCACGGGCTGCGCGGGCCCAGCGGCGTCCTCGTCACCGAGCAGGCGGGCGGCCTCGACGCGGCGGCCCAGGCCCGCAGACGGCTGCGCGGCGGCAGCCGGCTCATCGTCACCGGCGGCGTGGACGGCGCGATCTGCCCCTGGGGCTGGACGGCGCAGCTCGCGGGCGGCCGGCTCAGCCTCGCCGACGACCCCACGCGCGCCTATCTGCCCTTCGACGCCGCGGCCCGCGGCTATGTGCCCGGCGAGGGCGGGGCGATCCTGATCCTGGAGGAGGCCGCCGCGGCCCGCGCCCGCGGCGCCCGCGTCTACGGCGAACTGGCCGGTTACGCCGCCACCTTCGACGCGAAGCCCGGGAGCGACACCCGCGGTGTTCCCGGTCTGCGCCGCGCCGTCGAGCTCGCCCTCGCCGACGCCCGCCTCGCCCCCCACGACATCGACGTCGTCTTCGCCGACGCCTCCGGCGTACCCGACCTCGACCGGGCCGAGGCGGAGGCCATCACCGCCGTCTTCGGGCCCCGGCGGGTGCCGGTGACCGCGCCCAAGACCATGACGGGGCGGCTGTACGCGGGAGGGGCCGCCCTCGACCTCGCCGCCGCCCTGCTCACGATCCGCGACGCGCAGATCCCGCCGACCGTGAACGTCACCCGGCTCGCCGAGGGGCTGGAACTCGACCTGGTGACCGCGGAGCCGCGGCCCCGCCCCGTACGCGCCGCCCTGGTGCTGGCCCGCGGCCGCGGTGGCTTCAACGCCGCGGCCGTGGTCGTCGGGCCCCAACCCCACTGAAGCCCCGAGAGAGAGGCATCACGAGATGACACAGATGACCCGGATGACGCTGGCCGAGCTGACCACCCTCCTGCGCGAGTGCGCCGGCGAGGACGAGACCGTCGACCTCGACGGAGATGTGCTCGACACCCCCTTCACCGACCTCAACTACGACTCGCTCGCGGTCCTGCAGACGGTGGGCCGCATCGAGCGCGAATACGGCGTGCTGCTGGCGGACGACACGGTCGCCGAGGCCGCCACGCCCCGGCTGCTGCTGCAGTTCGTCAACGCGGGCCTGACCGAGGCGCGCACCCGTCCCGCCCAGGCCTAGGAGGCGCTGTCGTGCGCGTACTCATGGTCGTCACCCCCGTCAGCAGCCATCTGCAGCCGCTCGTCCCCCTCGCCTGGGCGCTGGCCGGCGCGGGCCATGAGGTGATGTGCGCCGGGGAGCCCGGGGCCGTGGAGGCGGCGCGCTCCGCGGGCCTGCACACCCTCGCCGTCGAGGCCGGGCCGCTGCCCGCCGACGCCCCGCCCCCGGCTCCGGCCCGGCCCACGGGCAGGGAGCCCGCGGCGGTGTGGGAGCCCGACTGGGAAGTGCTCGCGGTCCGCTGGCGGGCCCGGGTCGGCCGGGTGCTCGACGGATATCTGAGGTTCGCCCGCGAATGGCGGCCCCACCTCGTGCTGTCCGATCCGGTCGAGTTCTGCGGGCCGATCGTCGCCGGCGCGCTGGGTGTACCGTCGGTGGTCCACCGCTGGGGCACCGACATCCTGACCACGCTGGCCCGCGGCCCCGCCCGTGCCGCGCTGCGGTCCCTGTGCGAGCGGGCGGGCACCCCCCAGGGCCTGCTGCCCGACCCCGATCTGCTGCTCGACCCCTGTCCGCCGCTGCTGCGCCACCCCCGGGCGGCCCCGGCCAGGCCGGTGCGCTTCGTGCCGTACAACGGGCCGGGCAGCTACCCCTCCTGGGGGCCGCCGCGCTCGCCGGAGCAGCGGACCATATGCGTGTCGTTCAGCCACCAGACGATCGAGCGGTCGGGGACGGCGCCCCTGGCGGCGACGGCCCGGGCGTTCGAGGGCCTGGAGGGCGTACGGGGCGTGTTCACTCTGCCCCGGGCGCGCGTCGAGGAGCTCGGGCCGCTGCCGGCCAACGTACGCGTGATCGAGCCCACCCCGCTCTCGCAGCTGCTGCGGCGCTGTACGGCGCTGGTCCACCACGGCGGATCGGGCACCGGGCTGACGGCCCTGCACCACGGCCTGCCCCAGCTCGTCCTGGCCCCGCCGCTGCCCAGCCTCGGCGTCTACGCCGAACGGATCGCGGCCTGCGGCGCCGGCCGGTCGCTCGACCCCGGTGAGCAGCGGGACCCCGAGGCGATCCGTACGGCGCTCCGCGAGCTGCTGGACGACCGGTCCTACCGGGCGGCGGCCGGCCGGGTGCGCGAGGAGATGGCCGCCATGCCGGCCCCGGCCGAGGTGGTCGCCGACCTGGAGGAGCTGGCCGCGCCGCGCACCGCGGCGTCGCGGGTCGCCGGTTCCCGCGCGGCCTGAGCGCGGGCTGTCCGGCGCGCGGCCCGAGGACGGGCGGCATCCGGCGGGCGCATCCGGCGCGCGGCCTGAGCGCGGCCCGCGGCGGGCCTAGACGGTCACGGGCGCCTCGCGTTCACGGGCCACGGCCGGGGCCAGGCGGGCGAGGGCGGCGGCCTCGTGGCTCCTTGCCTCGGCGCCGAAGACATGCATCATCAGGCCCGTCTCGCCGGGCGCGGCGGGCACGTGCAGCGTCTCGTAGTTCAGGGTGAGCAGCCCGGCCTCGGGGTGGCGCAGCCGCTTGCGCCCCGCCCCGCACATCACGACCTCGCCGGTGGCCCAGATGCGCCGGAAGTCGGCGCTGTGCGTGGACAGGTCGGTGATGAGCGCGGCCAGGTCCGCGTCCTCGGGGTAGCGGCCCGCGGAGACCCGCAGCTGCCCCACGCTCTCGGCCGCGCGGTCCTCCCATTCGGGGAAGACGGTCCGCGACGCGGGGTCGAGGAAGAAGTACCTGGCCTGGTTGTGGTCGCGGCGGCCCGGGTCGGACAGGCCGCCGATCAGCTCGCCGCCCAGGTCGTTCCAGGCGAGCACGTCGAGGCGGTGGTTGGTGACGAAGGCCGGGACCCCGGCCATGGAGTCGAGGACCTGCCGCAGCAGGGGGCTGACCCGGGCCTCGGGCGGGGGACCGCCCCGCGTGCCGGCCAGGGTCGCGAGGTGGGTGCGCTCCGCCGCGTCGAGGCCGAGGGCCCTGGCGAGCGCGTCGAGCACCTCGGGGGACGGCTGGGTGGCGCGGCCCTGTTCGAGGCGGACGTAGTAGTCCACACTGATCCCGGCGAGCTGGGCCAGCTCCTCGCGGCGCAGCCCGCGCACCCGTCGGCGCCCGCCGCCGGCGATTCCGACGTGCTCGGGTGCGACGCGCCCACGGCGGGCGCGCAGAAAGCCGCCGAGCGCCCGCCGGGTGTCGCCGACCCCGTCGAGCCTGTCGATCGCGCCGGCTCGGTTGATGCCGTTGCTGTCCATGCCTTCCAGTATGGGTGGTCCTCGCAATACCAGGACTGCCGTTCCGCCGGTCACACAGGGTTCTGGCTACGGTGCCGCGCCCGGGGCAGCGTGGTGTGCATGACCAAAGCCACGCCGCAGCGGCGGAAGAAGATCCTGATCGTCAGCGCCCACCCCGAGCCCCGTTCCCTCACCACCTCCCTGACCTCCTTCGCGGCCGAGGAACTGCGCGCGGCGGGGCACGAGGTGCGGGTGTCCGACCTCTACGCGATGAAGTGGAAGGCGGCGGTGGACGCCGACGACTTCCCCGACCACGGAGGGGACCGGCGTCTTGATGTGCTGACGGCCTCGGGTGAGGCCACCCTGGCGGGGCGGCTGTCGCCGGACATCGCGGCGGAGCAGGAGAAGGTGCTCTGGTCGGACGCGGTGATCCTGCAGTTCCCGATGTGGTGGTTCTCGGTGCCCGCGATCCTGAAGGGCTGGATCGACCGGGTGTTCACTCATCAGTTCGCCCACGGCCCGGCCGTCCCCCCGCCGTACAGCGAGGGCGCCCTGGCGGGGCGGCGGGCGCTGGTGTCGGTGACGGTCGGCGCCCGCGAGTCGGCGTTCGCCGACCGGGGCATCCACGGGCGGCTGTCGGACGTCCTCTTCCCGCTCCAGCACGGCCTGTTCTGGTTCACCGGCATGGCACCGCTCGAACCGTTCGCGCTGTACGGCTCGCTGGATGTGTCCGAGGAGCGGTTCGAGGAGGTCAAGCGGGCGTACGGGCGGCGGCTCGACCGCCTCTTCACGGACGAGCCGGTCCCGTTCCGGACGCTCGACGGCGGCGACTACGGCCGCGACATGCGGCTGCTGCCGGGCGTGGAGGCGCCCGGGACGAGCGGCCTCGACATCCACGCCCGCCCGCGCGGCTGAGCCCTATGCGGCCGCAGCCTCCTCCAGGGCGGTGACGCGGTCGGCGGGGCTCGGCATGCGCAGCACCTCCGCGCGGAGACGGGCGGCGGCGCGGGCGTGGCGGGCGTCGTCCACCAGGGCCTCGACCGCTTCGCTGACGGCGGCGGGGTCGGACTGCCGCTCGGGCGGCAGGATGAGTCCGGCGCCGTGGCGGTGCAGGCGTTCGCCGATCTCGGCGGTGACCGGGATCTGCGCCAGCACCAGCTGCGGGGTTCCGGCCGCGGCCGCCGTGAGGCCGGTGCCCGAGCCGCCGTGGTGGACCACGGCCGCGCAGGTGGGCAGCAGCTCGGACATGGGCAGGCCCACCGCGACACGCGCCTTCCGCGGGGCCGAGGTCAGCGTCCGCGCCTGGTCCGCGCTGATCGCGAGCACCACTTCAAGACCCCGGCCGGCCAGGGCGTCGGCGGTCCGCGTCAGCAAGGGGGGCAGGGCGCCGGGGCGGACCTTGTGCCCGGAGACCCCCGCCGTGACGCACACCCGTGGCCTGGCGCGCTCCTCCAGCACCCAGCGCGCCACGTCCCCGGGGCCGTTGTACGGCACGTAGCGCACATCGAGCCGGGGGCGCGGCGCCGGATCGGGGAGGCGCAGCGCGGGCGGGCAGGGGTCGAACCAGGCGGTGGGGCCGGAGCGCGGGGGCACGCCGTGGCGCTCGAACAGACGCGGGTAGCCCGGCAGCGGACGGGCGCCCAGCTCGTGGTTCTCCACCCGCATGATGGTGGCCGTGCCCCAGCCGTGCCCGTAGGCGGGGACGCCGAGCGCGGCGGCGGCCACCGTGCCCGCGAAGCACAGCGCGTCGTGGACGACCACATCGGGCCGCCAGTGGCGGGCGAGGGCGAGGAGGTCGTCGGCCATCGCGTCCGCGACCGCGAACTGCTTGTCGGCCAGCGCGCGGAGCACCGCCTGCTGTGCCCCGTCCAGCAGACCGGGCCGCGACGCCCAGCCCTCCGGCCAGCGGCCGGGGCTGCGCCAGGGCGCGAGGTCCGCGCGGCTCCTGATCTGCTCCACGGCCACGTCCCGGCCGACGGGCACCCCGGTCAGCCCGGCCCGCGCCGCCGACGCCATGCACGAGGGCGGGGCGGCGAGCCGTACGTCGTGCCCGGCGGCCCGGCAGGCCCAGGCCAGCGGCACCAGGCTGAACAGATGGCCGGGCTCGGCCCATGTGGCGAACAGCACCCGCACGTGATCAGTCCAGGTCGTCGCGGTGGACCCGACGGTCGAGCACCAGCCACCTGCCGTCGCGCCGCACCAGCAGGTCCGCGCAGGTGGTGGAGGCCCGCAGGACGGGCTGCCCGGCGCGCGGGGTCTCCAGGACCTGGGCGTAGGAGCGGACGAAGACGGTGTTCTCGTCCTTCGGTTCGAGTGAGAGCATGCCCAGCCAGTGGCGGCGCCTGACGCCCCGCGCGGCGAAGTCGTCGGTGGCCTGGCGGGCGCCGGCGGCGATGGCCGCCCGGCCGCTGAACGGCTCGGGGTGGGCGTTGGCGGCGAAGACGCCGTCCTCGGCGAAGGTCTCCGCCCAGGCCTCGGCCTCGCCGTCGTCGAGCAGCCGCATCTGGTGGGCGTAGAACTGCTGGATCTCCGCGTACAGCTCGGCAGGCCCGGCGGCGGGTGCTGCGGCGGCGGGTCCGGCTGGTGCGGTGGCGGGGCGTGCCGCGACGGTCATGGCGGTCCCTCTCTCGCGTGCGCTCGGTTCCGGTGTGGTGTGCGCCAGCGTCGCCGCGGGCCCTCGTACGCCCCTTGACGGGCGGTGGAACGGCCGCTCGACCGCCGTGCGATCGAGGATCGAGAGCCCACGGTCACTCTCGGTGCAGACAACGCACTCAGGGAGCCCGGGGAGGACGACGCGCATGGCGAGCGACGAGCGGCGGGTGGCACTGGTCACCGGAGGCACGAGCGGAATCGGTCTCGCGGTGGCGCGGGGCCTGGCGGCGGCGGACTTCGCGGTCTTCATCTGCGCGCGGACCGCCGAGTCCGTGGAGATGACCGTCAAGGAGCTGCGGGCCGCGGGCCACGAGGCGGACGGTGTCCCCGCCGACGTGAGCAAGCGGAAGGGCGTGCGCGACCTGGTGGCGGCGGCGACCGGCCGGTACGGCCGGATCGACGTCCTGGTCAACAACGCCGGGCGCAGCGGCGGCGGCGAGACCGTCGGGCTGGCCGACGAGCTGTGGTACGACGTGATCGACACCAACCTCAACAGCGTCTTCCTCACCACGCGCGAGGTGCTGGCCGAGGGCGGGATGCGGGAGCGCGGCTGGGGCCGGATCGTCAACATCGCGTCCACCGGAGGCAAGCAGGGCGTCGTGCTCGGCGCCCCGTACTCGGCCTCCAAGCACGGAGTGGTCGGCTTCACCAAGGCGGTCGGCCTCGAGCTGGCCAAGACCGGCATCACGGTCAACGCGGTGTGCCCCGGATATGTCGAGACGCCGATGGCCGAGCGCGTCCGCCAGGGGTACGCGGCGGTGTACGGAACCACCGAGCAGGCCATCCTCGAACGCTTCCAGGCCAAGATCCCGCTCGGCCGCTACTCCACACCACAGGAGGTGGCGGGCCTGGTCGGCTATCTGGTCACCGACACCGCCGCGTCCATCACCGCCCAGGCGCTCAACGTCTGTGGCGGGCTGGGCAATTACTGAGGGGAACGGGTGCCGTGACCACCACCGAGACATACCTCACCACCCACGCCATCACCGTGCTGGCACCGGCCCGCACCGTGTACGGCATCGTCGCCGACGTCGCCGACTGGCCCCAGCGCTTCGCCCCCAACGTGCACGTCGAACACCTGGAGCGGACGCCCGGCGGCGAGCGGATCCGGATCTGGGCCACCGCGGGCGGCGTGGTCAAGAACTGGACCTCGCGCCGTGAGCTGGACCCGGACGGGCTGCGCGTCACCTTCCGGCAGGAGGTGTCCGCGCCACCGGTGGCGGCCATGGGAGGTGAGTGGATCGTCACCGCCCACGGGGAGAACGTGTCCCGGCTCGAGCTGCGCCATGACTTCCGCGCGGTCGACGACGACCCGTCGGGTGTCCGCTGGATCACCGCGGCGGTGGACCGCAACAGCGAGTCCGAGCTGGCGGCGGTGAAGAAACTCGCGGAACTCGGCGAACAGCTGGGGGAATTGGAGTTCTCCTTCGAGGACACGGTGTTCACGGCGGGTGACCCCGCGCTGATCTACGACTATCTGTACCGCGCCGATCTGTGGCCCGAGCGGTTGCCGCATGTGTCCAGGCTCGACCTCAAGGAGGACCCGGCCGGCGAAGGGGCGGCGGGCGCGGCCGAACCGCGGGTGCAGGTGATGGCCATGGACACCCGTACCGCCGACGGCTCGGTGCACACCACCGAGTCCGTACGGGTCTGCTTCGGACCGGACCGCATCGTCTACAAGCAGACCACCGTGCCCGCGCTGATGACCGCGCACACCGGGAGCTGGACGATCACCCCGGCGGGCGACGGGGTGGCCGTCACCTCCCGGCACACCGTGATCCTCAACCCGGCCGCGGTGGAGCGGGTGCTCGGCCCCGACAAGACCGTCGCCGACGCCCGCGCGTATGTGCAGCGCGCGCTGAGCACCAACAGCACCACGACGCTGCGCCACGCGCGGGCGTTCGCGGAGGCGGCGGCCACTCGTGGGTGAGGCGAGCGGCGGGGCCGGGACGGTCGGCACCACCGAACGGCTCGACGGGCTGCCCGCCACTGCCGCCCGCGCCCACCCCACGCGGACCGCGCTCGTGTGGGGCACAAACGCCCCCGGCCAGGAGGCGGCCGAGCTGGACTTCGCGGGCCTCGACCTGCGGGTCTCGCGCGCCGCGTACGCCATGCGCCGGCTGCTGCCGGGGCGGGAGAGGGCGGCGGTGGCAGTCGCCTCCGTGCTGCACCCGGACTTCGCCGTGGCCTATTACGCGGCCGCGCGCAGCGGAAACGTGGTGGCGGTGGTCAATCCGCTGCTGCGCGAGGAGGCGCTGCTGCACACCCTGTCGGTGAGCGAGGCGCGGCTGGCGCTGGTGGACGCCGGGCTGTACGCGCGGCTCGCCCCGGTGCGCGACCGGCTGCCCGCGCTGCGGGAGGTGGTGCTGATCGGCCCGGTCGAGCCCGGGGCCCCTCCGGGCGTACCGCGTCTGGACGACGTCCTGGAGCCGCGGACGCCGGCCGGGCCGCCGGGCGCGGTGGGCCCGGACGACGTGGTGTGCGTCCAGTTCACCAGCGGGACGACGGGGCTGCCCAAGGCCGTGCGGCTCACCCATCGCAATCTGGTCGTCAACGCCGCGCAGATCGCCGAGGCACACCGCGTCGGCCACGGCTCGGTCGCCCTCAACCACCTGCCCACCTACCACCCCATGCACCTCAACTCGGCCGTGTTCGCGGGCGCCACCCAGGTGCTGTGCGCCGCCCCCGACCCGATCGACGCGGTCGAGGCGGCCAACCGGCACTCCGCCACGCACTTCTACAGCCTTCCGGTCCGCCTCGCCCGTCTCGCCCGGCTCGCCGCCGACCCCGCGCGCGCCCGCGCCCTTGAGGGGTTGCGGCTCGCGACCGTGCGGCAGATCGCGTCCGGCGGCTCGGCGCTTCCGGTGCGGGACGCGGCGCGGCTCGCCGAGCGGTTCGGGGTGCCGGTGTTCCAGGGGTACGGGCTCGCCGAGACCTCCCCGCTGACCCACAGCGACGACCCCGGCCGCCCGGTGCCCGGCTCGGTGGGCCGCCCGGTGGCGGGCACCGAGTGCCGGGTCGTGGACGTCGAGCGCCGTACGGTGCTCGCGCCCGGCGAGGTGGGCGAGGTGCAGGTGCGCGGCCCGCAGGTGATGAAGGGCTATCTCGGCGGCCCGGACGGCACCGGCCTGGAGGACGGCGGCTGGTTCTCCACCGGCGACGTCGGCCGGATCGACGAGGAGGGGCGGCTGTTCCTGGTCGACCGGCTCGGGGACACGTTCAAATGCGACAACTTCCTCGTCGCGCCGACCGAGATCGAGCAGGTGCTGCTCGGCCACGAACAGGTCCGCGAGGCCGTGGTCTTCGGCCTGCCGGACCCCGCGCGGGGCGCGCTCGCCGCCGCGCTGGTGGTGCTCCAGCCGGATGCGGGCGGGCCGGACGACGGCCGTCCGGCGGCCATCGCGGCGGCCGTGGCCGACCAGGTCCCGTACTACCAGCGGCTCCACCACATCGAAGCGGTGGAGGCCATCCCGCGCAACGCGAACGGAAAGGTGCGCCGCCGCGCCCTGCGCGACGCCCTCATGGCGCGCCTTCGGACGCGACCCCGCGCCCACGCCACTGTCCGAACCCAGGAAGGCCGAACCGTGGACCACCCGACCGGTCTGTTCACCGTCATCAACACCTTCACGCTCAAGGACCACGGCCGGGCCGATGAGTTCGAGCGGCGCTTCCTCGACCACGTGGCGTGGATGCGCGCCCAGGACGGCTTCGACTCGCACCAGGCGGTGCGGCTGGTGGAGCGGCCCGGGGTGTACGTCAACCTCGGCCGCTGGCGCTCGCCCGAGTCGTTCCAGCGGGTGCGGGGCAGCGAGGTGTTCCAGGCACACGCCGAGGAGTTCCACGAACTGGTGGAGGTGGACGCCGACCCGTCCCGCAATGTGCTGCGGACGGGCGGCGATGTCACGGAGGGCGCGCCGGTGGTGGTCGTCGAGCGGCTGGGCATTGAGGGGGCCGGTCCCAGCCTCGACGCGTTCGACGACTCCTACCGGGAGTACGCCGGTGCCCTGACGGCGCGACCGGGCTTTCTCCACGCCGACCTCAGCCGCTCGCTGACGCGGCCCGGCCACTACACCTTCGTCACCTGGTGGTCGGATGTGGACGCCTGGCGGGCGGCCCGCGCCGACGCCCCGGCCAACGGCACGGCCGAGTGCGCCGTGCACCTCGCCGCGCAGGCCGCGGCGGTGAAAGCGGCGGATCGTGTCGGCTGAACCGCACGTGTGGGCTGAACCGCACGTGTCGGCTGACTCGGCCACGCTGGGGCTCGACGGAAAGGTCGCGCTGGTGACGGGGGCGACGCGCGGCGTCGGCTTCGCGGTGGCCCGCAAGCTGGCCGCCGCGGGCGCCCAGGTGATCCTCGACTACGCGCACAGCGAGGCGGACGCCGAACGCGCGCTGCGCGATCTGTCGGGGCTCAAGGGCAGCGCGATCGCCCGGCGGGCGGATGTCACCTGCCCCGAGCAGCTGCACGCGCTGCTGGCCGCGGTGCGCGAGCGGTACGGCCGGCTGGACGTCTTCGTGCACAGCGTCGCGTCCTGGCACCCGATGCCGGCGGTCGGGGCGCGCCCCGAGGACGTACGGGCCGACCTCTCGGCCGCACTGGACCCACTGCTGCACGGCGCCTCCGCGATCGCCGACCTCATGGCGGGCGGGCCCGGGCGGATCGTCGCGGTGTCCAGCAGCGGGGCCCACCGCGCCGTGCCGCGCTATGTCGGCCCCGGCATCGCCAAGGCGGCGCTGGAGAGCCTGGTGGGCTATCTCGCCGTGGAGCTGGCGGGCCGCCGGATCGCGGTCAACGCGGTCGCCACCGCGAAGCTCGACAAGGGTCCCGACACCCCCGACCCGGCGGCCGCCGCGGCGCTTGCCGCGCGCACCCCCGGCGGCCGGCTGACCACACCGGCCGACGTCGCCGATGTGGTGGCCCTGCTGTGCACGGCGGAGGCGGGCTGGATCCAGGGCCAGGTGATCACCGCCGACGGCGGTCTGGGGCTGCGCGCGTGAGCGCACCGGCGGCGCGTCAGAAGGGAGCGCAGATGGCGGAGGAGGAGTTCGACACCGATGTGTGCGTGGTCGGCGGCGGTCCGGCGGGGCTGGTCCTGGCGCTGCTGATGCTGCGCTCGGGGGCGCGGGTGACGGTGGTGGAGCGCTCCCGCAGCCACCACCGGGAGTTCCGCGGCGAGATCCTGCAGCCCGGCGCGATGGCGCTGCTCGACGACCTCGGCGTGCTGGCCGGGGCCCGGGCGCGCGGCGGACACGAGCACGACCGGTTCCGCCTGGTCGAGGGGGACCGGGTGCTGCTGGAGGCCGACTACCGGCTGCTGCCCGCTCCGTACGACCACCTGCTGAGCATCCCGCAGGCGCATGTGCTGGACGAACTGCTCGCGCACTGCCTCCGCTTCACCGGTTTCCGGTGGCTGGAGGGGCGGCGGGTCGGCGGTCTTGTGCGCCGGGAGGGCCGGGTGGCCGGCGTCACGGCGGCCGGGCCGGTGGGCCCGTGCACCGTGCGGGCCCGGGTGGTCGTCGGCGCGGACGGCCGCTATTCGCGGATCCGGCGGCTGGCGGGCATCGGGGCGGGGCGCACGGAGGCGTTCGACCACGATGTGCTGTGGTTCAAGCTCAAGGAGAGCAGAAGCCAGAACAAGCAGCAGAGCACAGTCCCGGACAGAGACCGGACCAGGAACGAGAGCGGAAGCGACCGCCTCGAGCCGCCCCTCCGCGATGTGCGCGTCTTCCGCGCCGGCGGCAGCCCCGTGCTCGTCTACGCCTCCTGGCCCGACCGCATCCAGATCGGCTGGACCCTGCCGCACAAGGGGTATCGCGATATCGCCGGGCAGGGCCTGGACCACGTCAGGGACGAGCTCTGCCGCGCCGTGCCGCCGTACGCCCACCTCATCCGTGAACAGATCCGCTCGCAGGGCGATCTCAGCCTGCTGGACGTCTTCTCGTCGCGGGCCGAGCGCTGGGCCGACGACGGCCTTGTGCTGATCGGCGACGCCGCCCACACCCACAGCCCGATCGGCGCCCAGGGCATCAACCTCGCCGTCCAGGACGCGGTGGTGCTCCACCCGGTCCTGGTCGGGGCGCTGGCCGCGGGGGACACCGGCGCGGCGCGCCTCAGGGCGTTCGAGGAGCGCCGGAGCCCCGACATCGCGGCCGTCATGCGGCTGCAGGCCCTGCAGAGCAAGGCGATGCTCTCGCAGGGCGCCTTCGCCACCCGGGTGCGCCCCCGCCTCGCCCGGGTGCTGCGGCACACGCCGCTCTACCGCAAGATCCTCCACCGCATCGCGTACGGCAATTCGTCGATCCGTATCTCGGACGGCTCACACGAAAGGGTTATGTCATGCCGGAGAAGAAGCACGGCCCCGCCCCTGTGACGGTGGTCGCGCGCTTTGTGCTGACGGACAGGCACAAGCAGGACACGGAGGCCTTCGAGGAGGCGTTCGACGGCTACCGCGAATACATGACGACCCAGCACGGATTTCTGCGCACCTCGCTGCTGCGGTCGCCCGACCACCCCGACCGGCACGTCATCGTCACCGAGTGGCGGGACAACCCGTCCTACAAGGCCGCCGTCATGGTCCCGGACTTCCTCCTGCTCACCGCCGCCGGGCTGATGGAACTCGCCGACCTGGTCAACGACCACGGCCCGGTGCTGGCCTCGGCCCGCGCTCCGGAGGCGGACGCGGCGGAGGCGGCCGGCGACGGGGTGGGGCAGTACTGCGTGGTGACCTCCCACGAGCCGGGCGACGAGGCGCCGCTGCCGGCACGGCTCGACGCCGCGTCCCGCCGCGCGGGCTTCGTCTCCGGCTCGGTGATCGCCTCAGACCGCCGCAAGGGCGGCGGTGTGAGCCTGGTGCGGGTACGGGACGCCGAGGCGGCGCGGGCCGCGGCGGGGCCCGGTGAGGAGATCTACGAGGTGATGGCCGAGGCCTCCATGGACGGCGCGGCCAGCCGCGCGGCCTGAGCCGGCCCGAGTGGCGGACCGACTGAGGGCCGGCCCCGCGGGGCCGGCCCTCCCACACGTCCCCAAGGCCCCTCACACCGGCTGCGGCTGGGCCAACTGCTCCAGGTCGGCGACGACCCGCGAGGGCACCGGCATCCGCTCCATGTCCTGCCGCAGCTCCCCGGCCGCCTTGGCGTAGCCGGGCTCGGACAGCAGCGTGGTCAGACACTCGCGCAGCACCTCGGGGTCGTCCTGGCGGGCCGCGTCGTCGAGCGTGATGCCCGCGCCCACCGCGGCCAGCCGGTCGCCGGTGGCGAACATGCAGGCCAGCTGCGGCAGTACGAGCTGCGGCAGGCCGAAGGCCGAGGCGGTGAGCGCGGTGCCGGCCCCGCCGTGGTGGATCACCGCCGCACAGCCGCCGAGGAACAGATGCAGCGGCGTGGGGTCGATGATCCGTACGTTGTCCGGGACCGGGCCAAGCTCCTCGCGGTACTCCTGCTCGACGGTCGCGACCGCCTCGACGTCCGACAGCCCCTCGAAGGCCCGCAGCACCTGCCGCAGATGCGGGACGCCGTTGAGGACGAGGGTGCGCAGTCCCATGGAGACGGCCACCCGCCGGGGCCGGGAGCCCGCCCGGGCGACGGCCTCGTCGCGCAGCCAGTCCGGCATGACACCGCTGCCGTTGGCGGGCACGTACCGGATCGGGGTGCCCGGCTCCGCCGTCGGGAGCTGGAGCGCGGGCGGGCAGGGGTCGAGCAGCACGGTGGGGTCGGGCAGCCCGTCCAGGCCCAGGCGCTCGCACACCCCCTGGAGGGCGAGGCGCGCCGCCGGGCGCGCGGGGCGGGTGTACGGGTCGACGCCCCAGCGGTAGTGCGCCACCGGCACGCCCAGCACCCCGCCGAGGATCGGCGCGGTGTACTCCAGCAGATCGGAGACGATCAGGTCGGGGCGGTAGGCGCGGGCGAAGTCGAGGTAGTCGGGCAGCAGGTACTTGGTGTGCACCATCCACATCCGGGCCGCCCCGGCCACCTGCTCCGACGCGGGGCGGCCGAGCGACTCGACGAGCCGTTTGCCCTCCGGGAGGCCGCCGAGCAGCAGGTCGTCGACGTGGAACCAGTCGCCGATGCTCACGGCGCTCAGCCCCGCGGAGCGGGCCGGGCCCATCACATCCGGCTGCCCGGCCACCAGCACCTCGTGTCCCGCGCTGCGCAGCGCCCAGGCCAGTGGCACCAGGGGCGCGAAGTGGGAGGACACGGGGGTGGACATCATCAGGACGCGCATCTGCTCTCCTCAGGTGGACGGTTGCGGGGCGTCGGCGGGGGCGGTGGGCGTGGGGGCGGCGGGGGTGGTGGCGGGCCGGGGGCCGGGGGCGGTCAGCCGTACGTCCGGGATGAGGAGCGCGAGCGCGAGACCGGCCAGCATCACCCCGGCGGCGCACCGGAACACCGTGTCGGTGGCCAGGACGTAGGCGTGCACCGCGTGTGCCGTGCCCGGGTGTCCGGAGTAGCGGTGCTCCAGGACCGCGCCGAGCACCGCGGCCCCGCACGCCTTGCCCAGCATCAGGAAGAACCGGGTGCCGGTGGTGATGACGCCGAGACTGCCGGGCGGCGCGGCCGCCTGAGCGGTCTGCAGGACGACCTGTACGACCCCGCCGAGCCCGATGCCGAGCAGCACCAGCAGCAGCCCGAGCGCCAGCCCCGAGGTGTGCGCGTCGACCGTGCCGAACAGGGCCAGGGCGAGCGCCGCGACGGCGGTGTTCGCCACGAGCAGCGGCTTGTAGCGCCCGATCCGGGTGATCACCACCCCGGACACGCCCATGACGACCATCACCCCCGCGGCCACCGGGGCCAGCCGCAGCCCGGCGTCGCCCGCCGGCACGCCCCGGGCGATCTGCAGATAGGCGACGATGAACAGCGGGGAGGCCAGCACCGCGAAACCACCGAGGAACTGCAGCGGGGCGGCGATCCGGAACACCGGGTCGCGGAAGAGCGACATCGGCAGGATCGGGTCCGCCACCCGCGTCTCCCACCAGCAGAACAGCACGAGCAGCGCGGTGCTCGCCGCGCCCAGCGCCAGGATCGGCGCGGAGGACCAGGCGTAGTGCTCCCCGCCCCACTCGGCGACCAGCAGCAGCCCGGTGGCGCCCGCGGTGACCAGCGCCGCGCCCGTCACATCCACGCGGTGGCCGGTGGCGCGGTGCGGCAGCCGCAGGGTGGCCAGGGTGATGGCGATGGAGACGGCGCCCAGCGGCAGATTGACGTAGAAGATCCAGCGCCAGGACAGATGCTGGGTCAGAAACCCGCCGAGCAGCGGACCGGCGAGGATGCCGAGGGCCACCAGGCCGCCGCCCATGCCCATGCCACCGCCGCCGCTGCCCTGCCGGGGCGGGTAGACGGTGGCGAGGATGATCAGCGTCAGGCTCATCAGCCCGCCGCCGCCCAGGCCCTGCAGGGCGCGGTAGGCGATCAACTGGCCCATGTGGGTGGCGGTTCCGCACAGCGCCGAGCCGAGGAGGAAGACGAGGACGGAGAAGAGGTAGACCCGCCGGGGGCCGAGCGTGTCGCTGAGCTTCCCGTACAGCGGCTGGGACGCGGTCGCGGCCAGGGCGTAGGCGGTGATCAGCCAGGGGATGGCGCCGACGCCGCCGGCCGGGTCGAGGTCCTGGGCGATCGGCCAGGCGGCGGTGGCCACGATGTTCTCGTCGAGCAGCGAGAGCAGCATGGTCAGCAGGGCACCCAGCGAGAAGAGCTGGATCTGACCCTCGGACATGGTGGGCGTCGCGGATTTCGTGGACGGGTCGGGCCCCGTGCTCATGACGCGGCGGCCAGGGCCGGGGCCCGGTCGGTGGCCGTGGCGACGAGCTGTTCGAGGTCCGCGGCGACCCGCGCGGGCGAGGGCATGTGCCGTACCTCGTCCGCCAGTTCCGCGGCGGCCCGGCGGTGTCCCTCGTCCGAGAGCAGGGCGGAGATCGCGGCGCGCACCCGCTCCGGGTCGTCCTGCGCCGCCGCGGTGTCCAGGCTGATCCCGGCGCCCGCGGCGGCCAGTCCCTCGCCGACGGTGAACTGGTCCAGGAGCTGGGGCAGGACGAGCTGGGGCAGCCCGGCCGCGGTGGCCGTCAGCGCGCTGCCGCAGCCGCCGTGGTGGACGACCGCGTCGCAGGTGTGGAGGAACAGGTTCAGCGGGGTGGGGTCGACGATGCGTACGGCGGAGGGCACCGGGCCCACCTGGTCCCGGAAGCGCGGGTCGACGGTCACCACGGCCTCGACGTCCGCCCCGCCCGCGTCCCGCGACCCGTCCAAAGAGGCGAACGCCTCCAGCACATGGCGCAGCAGCGGCAGCCCGTTCGTGACCAGGGTCTGCCGGCCCAGGGTGACACACACCCGTCGGCCGGCCGGCCGTTCGGCCACCCAGTCCGGCCTGGTGCCCACGCCGTTGAACGGTACGAACCGGATGGGTGTGCCGGGCGCGGCGTCCGGGGCCTGGAGCGTGGGCGGACACGGGTCGAGGACGGCGTGCGGCTCGGGCAGGCCGTCCATGCCGAGACGGCGGCACAGCCCGTCCAGGAAGATGGCGGCGATCGGCCGGGCCGGGCCGGTCAGCGGGTCCACACCCCAGCGGTGGTGGACGGCGGGCACGCCCAGGGCGCCGCCGATCATCAGCGAGGTGTAGTCGAACTGTTCCCCCACGACCAGGTCCGGCCGCCACTCGCGGGCCACGTCCAGATAGCCGCGGACCAGGTAACGGGCGTGCGTGGCGTACACCTTGGCGGCGCCGGGCAGGACCTCCTTGTTGCCGCGGCCCAGGGCCTGCAGCGGCCGGATGCCCGGGGGCAGATAGGGCAGCACCGAGTCGTTGCCGTAGTACGGGGCGCCGACGCTCACGCTGCTCAGCCCGGCCGAGTGGGCCGTCTTCTGGATGTCGGGCTGGCCCATCACCAGCACCTCGTGGCCCGCGGCCCGCAGCGCCCAGGCGAGCGGGATCATCGGGGCCAGATGGGACGGCGAGGGCGTGGTCGTCATCAGGACGCGCATGTGGGCTCCTCGCGGGAGGCGGAGGCGGAGGCGGAGGCGGGGCCGGGGCCGGGGCCGGGGCCGGGGCCGGGGGTGTCGCGCTGCGCGGTCAGCACCCGCCACAGCGCGGCGGGGGTGGCGAAGGTCTCCCCGCTCAGCGCGGCGTCGGGGAAGTCCACGCCGTAGGCCTCCTCCAGCCGGACCAGGAGCTCGATGGTGGCCATGGAGTCGAGCCCGGCCGTCTTCAGGTCGAGGGCGGGGTCGAGCGGCGCGTGGCGGGAGTGCTGGGGAAGGACACCGAGGACCAGGTCCTCGAAGCGCTGCTCCCAGGGGCCGGACCGGCCGGAACGATCCGAGTGCATGGCGGTGACCTCTTCCTTGTCTGTTCCTGAGGGTCTGTTCCTGAGGGGAGCTGTTCTGCTAGCGAGGGGAGGTGCGGAGCATCCGCCGCAGCCGCTGCTTGTCCGTCTTGCCGTTCGGGGTGAGCGGGAGCGCGGCCAGGACCCGGCAGTCGGCCGGGACCTTGGAGCCCTCCAGCCGTTCGCCGAGCGAGCCGAGGACGCGCTCCGGCGTCAGCTCGGTGACGGCGAAGAGCGTGAGGTCCCCCTCCGGGCCGGGAGGGAGCACGGCGGCGGCGGTGACCCCGTCGATGTCCAGCGCCGCCGCCTCGATCTCCAGCGCCCCGGTCAGCACGCCGCGCCGCTTGAACAGGTCGTCGCGGCGCCCGTGGAAGTAGAGGTGGCCGTCCTCGTCGAGATGGCCGAAGTCGCCGGTGTGCAAGGTCACCTCGCCGGTCAGCGGATCGGTGCGGAACCGGGCCGCGGTGAGCTCGGGCGCCCGCCAGTAGCCCCGCATGACGTGCGGGCCGCGGACCGCGATCTGCCCGGTGCGCCCGGCGGGCAGCGGCTGCCCCGCGTCGTCCAGGACGGCCACGACGGTGCCCGGCAGGGCGGTGCCGACGGAGCCCGGTTTGGCGAGGTCGCCGTCGGGTTCGAGCACGGTGATCCGTTTGCACTCGGTGATGCCGAACATCGGCGCCACCGCCGCGCCCGGGAACGCCCGCCGCAGCCCCGCGATCAGCGGGGAGGTGAGCGCCGCGCCGGTGTTGGTGAACAGCCGGACGGGCGGGGCGGCGGCGGAGCGCTCCCGGGCGGCCAGCCGGAGCAGCATCTCGGCGAGCGAGGGCACCACGGGGACGACGGTGACGCCGTGTTCGCGCACCGCCGCCATCAGCCCGACGTGGTGGTCCGGCTCGGTCAGGACGGCCTCGGCGCCCGCGAGCGAGGCCAGGAGGATCTGGTAGAGGCCGTAGTCGAAGGAGAGCGGGAGGGCGGTGAGGACGACGTCGTCCGCGCGATAGCACAGCCGGGAGGCGATGGCACGGGCCGCGAAGCAGATGGCCGTGTGCGGGCACATCACGGCCTTGGGCGCGGCGGTGGAGCCCGAGGTGTAGATGAGCAGCGCCAGGTCGTCGGGGGACACCGGCGACTCATCCCCGGCGGCGGCCTTCGGCGGCGGCCGTAGCGCCAGCGCCTCCACACACCGCCACACCTCGTCCAGGTCATGGACGGGGCGGCCCGTCACCTTCCGCAGCCCCGGCAGCGTCGCGGGGTCGTCGGCGCGGGCGACGACGAGCGCGGGGTCGCAGTCCTCCGCCACCGAGGTCAGATGGAACGGCCGCATCGCCGGATTGACCGGGACGAACACCGCCCCGTGGCGCACCGTGCCGAACAGCATGGCGGCGAACTCCCGCCGGCTGCCGACCCGGACCAGCACCCGCTCGCCGCGCCGTACGCCCCGCTCGTCCAGCCAGTCCGCGAACGCCGCCGCGTGTGAGGCGAGTTGGCGGTAGGTCCACGCGCCCGTACGGTCCCTCACCGCCCAGGCGTCCGGCCGGGTGGCCGCGGCGGTCTCCAGCAGGGCGTGGACGGTGCCGGAGGTGGCCTGGGGCGGGCCCGGGGCGGTGGTCACGTCCACCGCGGGACCTCGGTGATCTCCAGGAGGGCGGTGGTGCAGGTGAACCCGGACCCGCCGCCGAACAGCAGCACCCGGTCACCGGGCCTGACGCCGTCGGTCTCCACCAGGTGGGCCAGACCGGCGGCCAGGTCCCCGCCGCCGATGTGGCCCGTGGTGCGCCCGTACTCCCAGGTGGTCTGCCGCTCCTCCACGCCGAGCAGATGGTGCAGCTGGTACTCGCCCTTGCGCCGCCCGGTCGCCGGGATCACCACCTTCGCCAGGGCGGAGGAGGGCAGGCGGGCGGCGGCCAGCGCCTTGACCTTCGCCTGCAGCATCACCCGGGCGTGCCGCAGCGCGGCCTCGTCCTCGTCGTGTTCGGCCTTGTACTGGCGGGACCGCCGGGTCAGGTCGAGCGGGGTGCGCGCGGCCGGGGACACCGGGTGGAACGGCTCGTCGCCGCGCGCCATCGGCTCCAGCGAGTTGTCGGCCACGGTCGCCGTGGACAGCAGCCGGGCGAATCCGCCCCGGCGGGAGAGGACCATGGCGGTGGCGCCGTCCCCGTACACATGGTCCTCGTGCAGGGACCACCGGTTGACCCCGGGACCGTCCCAGCGGTCGGCGGTGGTGAGCATCACCGCCGAGCCGCGCGCCCCGGCGGCCAGATGGGTCGCGGCCAGCTCGATACCGCCGACCCCGATGTTGCAGCGCTGCTGTACGTCCAGCGCGGGCACGGTGCGCCCCACCGTGCGCTGGGCGATGTACGAGCCGGCCGGCCAGACGTCCAGGCCCTGGAACCACAGGCTGCCGTGGAGCAGCAGCCCGAACTCCTTGGGGGCGATGCCGGAGCGCTTGAGCGCCGTCTCGGCGGCGTGCACGGCCATGTCCGGCGGGGCGATCCCGTCGGGGGCGACGAGCACCGACCGGTAGCCGAAGACCTCGCACCGCTCCTCGGTCAGCTCCCCGGACCGTACGGCGGCCTCGACGGCCACCGGTTCCGGAAGCCAGGTGCCGACCGCGGCGATGTGGATGTTCTCCCAGCGCATGGACTCTCTCTCCTCCGACGCCGCACTCGATGTGCCGGACGCGGGAGATGGTCGGCAATGCGGCTCAAGCCGGGCTGGAGGTCCGGTACACGGCGGACCGGCGGCGGGGTTCACCGGTCTTCGAGGGGTCCTCGACCGGGCGCTCACATGCTCGCGCTGTCCGCTAAGGAGGACTTACATGAAGGCTCTCGTGCTGTCCGGCGGGTCGGGGACCCGCCTGCGCCCGTTCAGCTACTCGATGCCCAAGCAGCTCATCCCCATCGCGAACAAGCCGGTCCTCGAACACGTCCTGACGGCGATCCGCGACATCGGCGTCACCGAGGTCGGCATGGTCGTCGGCGATCGGCTCCGGGCGATCGAGGCGGCGCTGGGCGACGGTTCGGCCCTCGGAGTGCGGATCAGCTACATCCCGCAGGCGGAACCGCTGGGGCTGGCCCACTGCGTCGCCATCGCCCGCGACTTCTTGGGCGACGACGACTTCGTGATGTACCTCGGCGACAACATGCTCCCGGAGGGAGTGGCGGACGTCGCGGCCGAGTTCCGCGCCAAGCGGCCCGCGGCGCAGGTGGTGGTGCACAAGGTCCCCGATCCGCAGGCGTTCGGGGTGGCGGAGGTGGCGCTGGACGGCTCGGTGCTGCGGCTGGTCGAGAAGCCCGCCCGGCCGCGCTCGGACCTGGCGCTGGTCGGGGTGTACTTCTTCACCCCGGCCGTCCACGAGGCCGTGGCCGCGATCGCGCCGAGCGCCCGCGGCGAGCTGGAGATCACCGACGCCGTCCAGTGGCTGGTCGACCGGGGCGAGGCGGTACGCGCGAGCGAGTACGCGGGCTACTGGAAGGACACCGGCCAGGTCGAGGACGTCCTGGACTGCAACCGCGAGCTGCTGCGCACCCTCACCCGCTCGGTGGCGGCGGACGTGGACGAGGCCAGCGAGATCACCGGCCCGGTCGTGGTCGAGTCCGGCGCCCGGGTGGTGCGCTCCCGGATCGAGGGACCGGCGATCATCGGCGCGGGCACGCTGGTGGAGGACAGCCACGTGGGGCCGCACACCTCGGTCGGCAGCGGCTGTGTGCTGCGGGACACCCGGCTGGACGACTCGATCGTGCTGGACGGCGCCTCCCTGGTGCGGGTGCGCGGACTGTACGGCTCGGTCATCGGCCGCTCGGCGGCCATCGCCACCGTCCCGGCCCCGGAGGCGGCCCCCGAAAGGGCCGTGTCCACCGCCACGAGCCGCCACCGGCTCGTCGTCGGCGATCACACCCGTATCGAGGTGGCCGCGTGAGGATCCTGGTCACCGGTGGCGCCGGCTTCATCGGCTCCACCTACGTCCGCACCCTGCTCGCCGACGGCTACCCCGGCTGCGCGGGCGCCCGGGTCACCGTCCTGGACAAGCTGACCTACGCCGGACACCGGGACAGCCTCCCGGCCGCCGACCCGCGCCTGACCTTCGTACGCGGCGACATCTGCGACGCCGCGCTGCTGAACGAGGTGCTGCCGGGCCATGACGCGGTGGTGCACTTCGCCGCCGAGTCGCATGTCGACCGCTCCCTGGAAGCCGCCGCCGACTTCGTGACCACCAACGCGTGCGGCACCCAGATCCTGCTCGACGCCTGTCTGCGCGCCCGCGTCCCCCGGGTGGTGCACGTGTCCACCGACGAGGTCTACGGCTCCATCGAGCACGGCTCGTGGACCGAGGAGTGGCCGCTCGCGCCCAACACCCCCTACGCGGCGTCCAAGGCGGCCTCCGACCTGATCGCCCGCGCCTGCTGGCGCACCCACGGCCTCGATGTGTCGATCACCAGGTGTTCCAACAACTACGGCCCGTACCAGCACCCCGAGAAGCTCATACCGCTGTTCGTCACCAACCTCCTGGAGGGCAAGCAGGTCCCGCTCTACGGCGACGGCTCCAACATGCGCGAGTGGCTGCACGTCGAGGACCACTGCCGCGCCATCCACCTGGTACTCGACCGAGGCCGGGCGGGCGAGATCTACAACGTGGGCGGGGGCAACGAGTACACCAACGCCGCCCTGACCCGGCGGCTGCTCGAACTGTGCGGCGCCGACGAGCGCATGGTGCGCCATGTCCCGGACCGCAAGGGGCACGACCTGCGCTACTCCCTGGACGAGACGAAGATCCGCGAGGAGCTGGGCTACGCCCCGCGGGTGCCGTTCGACACCGGCCTGGCCGCCACCGTCGCCTGGTACCGCGACAACCCGGGCTGGTGGAAGCAGGTGACCCGCGGATGAGCCCGACGCGGCAGCACCTCCCGGAGGACGCCCCGGGGCCACGGGAGGCCCCGCACCCGCGGGACACCCGGCGGGAAGCCCCGCGGGACCACGCCGCCACCCAGGTGCTCGTGGTCGGCGCCGGGCCCGTGGGGCTCACCACGGCGCATGAACTGGCCCGGCGCGGGGTGCGGGTACGCCTGGTCGACGGCGCCCCGGGCCCGGCCACCACCAGCCGCGCCCTGGCCACCCACGCGCGCACCCTGGAGACCTACGACCAGATGGGCGTGGCCGAGGAGCTGGTCTCCCGCGGACAGCGGGTGGAGCACTTCACCCTGCACCAGAACGGCCGCCGCCTCATCCGCCTGGACACCGACTACAGCCGGCTGCCCACCCGCTTCCCCTTCACCCTCATGGTCGACCAGGTGATCACCGAGGAGGTGCTGCGCCGGGCCGCGGCCCGGCACGGGGTCGAGGTGGAGTGGGGCGTGCGGCTGACCGGGTTCGAGGACCTGGGCACCGCCGTACGCGCCCGGCTGCGCCACCCGGACGGCAGCGTGGAGGAGGCGCGCGCCGGATGGCTGGTCGGCTGCGACGGCGGACACAGCACGGTACGGAAGAAACTCGGGCTGCCGCTGCTCGGCGACTCCAGCGAGACCTGGCTGATCGCGGACGCGGTGGTGGAGTGCGATCTGCCGCGCGACAGCATCCACTGGATGCGCACCCCGGCCGGGACCGTGATGATGGTGCCCTTCCCGGAGCCCGGCAAGTGGCGGCTGCTGGACACCACGGACGTCGAGTACGGCGGTGGCGAGGCGCAGGACGCGGACGTGGCGCGGCGGTTCGCCGCCAAGATCCGGGCCGGCACCGGCCGCCCGGTGCGGGTGGACACGCCCAGCTGGGTGTCGGTGTTCTCCATCCAGCAGCGCATGGTGCCCCGGATGGGCGTGGGGCGGGTGTTCGTCGCGGGCGACGCGGCCCATGTGCACAGCCCCGCCTCCGGGCAGGGCATGAACACCGGCGTCCAGGACGCGGTCAACCTCGCCTGGAAGCTCGCCGCCGTCGTCCGCGGCGAGGCGGGCCCGCGGCTGCTGGAGTCCTACGGCGCCGAGCGGGTCCCGGTCGGCGAGCGGCTGCTGCACTCCACGCGGTTCGCCACTGCCCTGGTGCAGCTGAAGAGCCGTACCGCCGCCTCGCTGCTGCGGACGGCGTTCGGCGTGGTCCGCGCGCTGCCGCCGCTCAAGGCCCGTATCCAGCGCCGGATCATGGGCGGTATGACCGCGCTGGACCTGGTGTACCGGACCGGGCCCGCGGTCCTGGGGGAGGCGGCGGGCACCCGCGTGGCCACGGTCGGGCCGCGGCGGGCGGCGCGCAGCCCCGGGTGGCGGGAGCTGATCGCCGAACTGGCCGAGCCCGGCTGGACGCTGCTCGCCTTCGCCACCCCGGACCAGTACCCGTCGCTGTGCGCGCTCGCCGAGGCGTACGGGGGCGCTCTGACCGTCCGTACGGTCGTGACGGCCGTGCCCGTCATGCCCGAGGGCGCTGTGGAGAGCGCGCCGGGGCCGCTGGCCGACCCGGGCGCCCGGCTGCGGACCGATCTGCGCGCGACGCCCGGCGGCTGGCTGCTGATCCGGCCGGACGGCTACGCGGCGGCCCGCGGCACGGCCGCGGACCGCCCGCGCGACGCGTTCGGGGCGCTGGGGCTGCGGCCGGTGCTGCACCTGGTGGCACGGCCGGCCGGGACGCGGCCGAAGGCGCAGGGGGGCGAGGGCTGATGCGTGTCCTGTTCGTGGTGTCCAACTGGCCCGGCCACTGGTTCTCCATGGTGCCGCTGGGCTGGGCGCTCCAGGCGGCCGGACACGAGGTGCGGGTGGTGTGCGCGCCCAGCCAGGCCGAGCCGGTGGGGCGGGCCGGACTGACCCCGCTCGCCGTCCTCGACGCGCCGGACCTGGCGTTCATGGCCCGGCTGCTCAACTACTCGGCCGCGCAGGGCGGACGCTGGCCCTACCGGGAGCTTCCGCCGCATCCGGTCACCGGCCGCCCCGTCGCCTCGCTGGAGGAGTTCGAGCCGGGCGCCTGGCTGCGGGACCACCATGAGCACCTGGTCGACATGGCACACCGCTCCACCGACGCGGCGGTCTCCTTCGGCCGCTGGTGGCGGCCCCACCTGGTGGTGCACGACCTGCTGAGCCTGGAGGGGCCGCTGGTCGGGCGGGTGCTTCGGGTGCCCGCGCTGCTCCACCTGTGGGGCCCGGTGGGGCCGGAGGACCGGGTGCGCGGTGTGCCCCTGGTGCCGCTGGACACCAGCCGCGCCTTCCAGCGCTACGAGGTCGGGGCGCTGCGGCGGGAGACCTACGAGTACGCGATCGACCCCTGCCCGGCCGGCGCCGCCCCGCCGCTGACCGCCCACCGCATCCCCGTACGCCATGTGCCCTACAACGGGCCCGGGGCCATGCCGCCGTGGCTGCAGGCGCTGCCCGAGGCGGGCGGGCCGTTCGGGCGGCCCCGGGTCTGCGTGGTGTGGGGCACTTCGGTGAGCGTCACCTTCGGGCCCGGCTCCTTCGCCGTCCCGAAGGTGGTGAAGGCGCTGGCCGAACTGGACGCCGAGGTGCTGCTCACCGTCACCGGCGCCGACCGGGAGCGGATCGGCACCCTGCCGCCGGGGGTGCGGCTGCTGGAGCACACCCCGCTCCATCTGCTGCTGCCCTCCTGCGATCTGGTGGTCCACCACGCCGGCGGGGGCTGCGCCATGACCGGTCTTGCCGCCGGTGTGCCGCACCTGATGCTGCCGTGCGGCCTCGACCAGGAGACGATCGCCGCCCGGATCGTGGAGGCCGGCGCGGGCATCGCCCTGCCCAACGCCACCGCGGACGTACCGGCCATCCGCGCGGCCGCCCGCACCCTGCTGGGCGATTCGTCCTACCGGGCGACGGCGCTGCGGCTCCAGGAGGAGATGGCGGCGGGGCCCCACCCCTCGGCGCTGGTGGCCCGGCTGGAGGAGCTGGCCGCGGGCGCGCTGCTGGTACGCGGCTGAGCGCCCGCGCACCGGCGCATCCGCGCACCCGCCACCCACCCACCGCACCCCCACCCACCTACCGCACCGCCTGTGCGCCACCGCACGCCCCCACCCACCGCACCGACTCTCGAACTTCAGGACGTGGCATGGAGATTGTGGGAAACGGGTTCCTCGCCCGGAGCCTTGAGCCGATCGCCCATAAGCACCCGGAGACCGTGGTCCTCGCGGCCGGTGTGTCATGGGCCAGCGGCACCTCGGACGCGGACTTCGCGCGCGAGGCGGCGCTGCTGCGGGAGGTGGCGCGGGGGTGCCGGGCCACCGGGCGGCGGTTGCTGTTCTTCTCCACCGCCGCCACCGGGATGTACGGCGCGGTGGACGGCCCCGGGCGGGAGGACAGCGCGATCGTCCCCTGCACCCCGTACGGGGCGCACAAGCTGGGCCTGGAGCGGCAGTTGCACGCCTCCGGCGCCGACTGGCTGGTGCTGCGCCTCGGCCATCTGGTCGGCCCCGGGCAGCCGCCGCACCAACTGCTGCCCGCGCTGGTGCGGCAGATGCGGGAGGGCCGGGTCCGTATCCACAAGGGGGCGGCGCGGGATCTGATCGACGTGGGGGACGTCGTGCGCGTCATCGACCTGCTGCTGGCCCAGGACCTGCGGGGCGAGACGGTCAATGTGGCCTCCGGGGAGGCGGTTTCCGTGGAGCGGATCGTCGACCACCTGGAGCGACGGCTGGGCCTGGCGGCGGACCGGGAGTACCAGGAGGCCGGGGCCCAGCACGTCATCTGCACCGAGAAGCTGCGGGCCCTGGTCCCGCAGACGGCCCGCATGGGCTTCGGCCCCGGCTACTACCGGCGGGTCCTCGACGCCTTCGCGAGGACCTGCGCGGTCGGCCCGGCCGTGCCGGCGGTGCGCAGCTGCCGTTCGTAGAGCTCGCGACAGGCGTCGTAGGTGGCCAGCAGCCCCTGGTCGGCGGCCTCGGCCAGGGACGGGGCGCGGGCGTCCTTCTCCGAGATCAGGGGCTCGCCGCTGAGCCCGAGGTGCCACGGCAGCCCGAGCGCGGGGTCCAGCGGCTGGAGGTCGATCTGGGTGCCGGGGACGTACTGCGTCGAGCACAGATAGCTGATGCAGGTGTCGTCGGTGAGCGCCACGAAGCCATGGCCCAGGCCCTCCGCGACGTACACCGCGGTGCCCTCGTCGGCGTCGAGCGTGGTGGTGTCGTACGCGCCGAAGGTGGGCGACCCGAGCCGCAGGTCCACCACCACGTCGAGCAGGGCCCCGCGCACACACGTCACGAACTTGGCCTGGCCGGGCGGCAGCCGCACACCGTGCAGGCCGCGCAGCGTGTTGCGGACCGACACGGAGTAGTTGACCTGCAGCGGGACGAACACATGGCCTGTCCGCCGGGCCAGTTCCCCGTACGCGTACGACTCGAAGAAGCTGCCGCGCGTGTCGGTGTGGTGGCGCGGCACGACGCGGTAGGCGTCCGGCACGGCGGTCTCATGGATCTCCATGGTCGCCCGACGGTAGGCGGTGCGGGTCGAGGAGGACTCGAGTCACGGCGAGGACGATGGCGGCGCTGTCAGAGGACGGCGCTGTTCGGAAGAGAACGCCGTGAGGAGACGCCGATGGTGTCGCAGGCTGCCGGGATGTCGGCCGTCGTACTCGGGGGCACCGGCTCGCTCGGGCGCCGTATCAGCGAGGTCTTCGAGGCGGAGGGCGCGCGGGTGCTCACCGTCTCCCGCTCCGCCGCCGGCCGGCCCTCCGGCGGGCGCCACATCTGCCTGGACCTGACCGGAACACCGCCCGCGCGCCTCGCCGCCGTGCTGGCCGGGGCGGGGGCGGACATCGTGGTCAACGCCGCCGGCCTGGCCTGGGGCGGCGGCGAGGAGGAGCTGGCGGCGGCCAACGCCGGGCTGGTGCGCCATCTGGTGGAGGCCGTCGCAGCGCTGGCGCACCGGCCCCGCCTGGTCCAGCTGGGCACGGTCCACGAGTACGGCCCGGTGGCGCCGGGCACGGCGATCACCGAGGGGCTGCCCCCCGCGCCGGTGTCCGCGTACGGGCGTACGAAACTGCTCGGCGCGGAGGCGGTGCTGCGCGCGGCGCGGACCGGCGCGGTGGACGGCACGGTGCTGCGGATCGCCAATGTCCACGGCCCCGGAGCGCCCCGCACCAGCCTGCTGGGCGCGGTCGCCCACCACCTGGCCGAGACGGCGCGCGGCCGGTCCGCGCAGGGCGCCCTGCGGCTGGCCCCGCTGACCGCGCGGCGCGACTTCGTGGACATCAGGGACGTCGGGCAGGCCGTGCTGGCCGCGGCGACGGCGCCGCGGACCGATGCCGTCCTCGGCGCGGTCGTCAACATCGGCTCGGGGCGGGCGGTGGCGGTGCGTGAGCTCGTCGACCGGATGATCGAGCTCAGCGGGGTCGAGGCACCGGTGGTGGAGCGGGCGGGCAGCCGGCCCGGGAGCCCCGCCGGGAGCGGCGGCCCGGGGCCGGCCGGGAGCGGCGCCGACTGGCAGCTGCTGGACATCTCCGCGGCGCGGCGGCTGCTGGGCTGGCGGCCGGTGTACGGCATGGACCGCTCGCTGCGGGACCAGCTGGCCGCCGCGGGGCTGCCGCCCGACCGGGTGTCGAGAGCGGTTCGAGCCGCGGGCGGAAGTGTCCGGCCCGTACGGAACGGATGACGGCACAGCGGTGGCTGGTCCCCCGGACAGGGCCCAGCGGTGAGCGGTTACGGACAGGAAGGACATGGCGATGAGCGACCACAGGGCGCTTGTTCTCGACGAGGTCCGCAAGTACCACCAGGAGCGGGAGCAGCGGGAGCCCCGCCGGGCGTTCGTCCCCGGAGTCACCGAGATCTGGCCGTCGGGCGCGGTGCTGGACGAGGACGACCGGGTGTCGCTGGTGGAGGCGGCCCTGGAGATGCGGATCGCCGCGGGGCGCAGTTCGCGCAAGTTCGAGTCCGCGTTCGCCCGCAAACTGGGGCTGCGGAAGGCGCATCTGACGAACTCGGGCTCCTCGGCGAACCTGCTGGCCGTCGCCGCGCTGACCTCACCGCAGCTGGAGGACCGGCGGCTGCGGCCGGGGGACGAGGTGATCACCGTCGCGGCGGGGTTCCCCACCACCGTCAACCCGATCCTGCAGAACGGTCTGGTGCCGGTCTTCGTCGATGTCGACCTGCGTACGTACAACACCACCGCCGAGCGGGTCGCCGCCGCCATCGGCCCGCGCACCCGCGCCATCGCCGTCGCCCACGCGCTGGGCAATCCGTTCCCGGCGACCGAGCTGGCCGAACTCGCCGAGCGCCACGAGCTGTTCCTCATCGAGGACAACTGCGACGCGGTGGGCTCCCGCTACGACGGCCGGCTGACCGGCACCTTCGGCGATCTGACCACCGTGAGCTTCTACCCCGCCCACCACATCACGATGGGGGAGGGCGGCTGTGTGCTGACCTCGAACCTGGCGCTGGCGCGGATCGTGGAGTCGCTGCGGGACTGGGGCCGGGACTGCTGGTGCGAGCCGGGGGAGTCCAACAAGTGCCTCAAGCGCTTCGACTACCAGATGGGGACGCTGCCCGCGGGCTACGACCACAAGTACATCTTCTCCCACGTCGGTTACAACCTGAAGGCCACCGATCTGCAGGCGGCGCTGGGGCTGACCCAGCTGGCCAAGCTCGACGACTTCGGCGCGGCGCGCCGCCGCAACTGGCGGCGGCTGCGCGAGGGCCTGGACGGTGTGCCGCATCTGCTGCTGCCCGAGGCCACCGAGCGCAGCGACCCCAGCTGGTTCGGGTTCGTCATCACGGTGGCGCCGGGGGCCCCGTTCGGCCGCGCCGAGCTGGTGGACTTCCTGGAGTCCCGGCGGATCGGCACCCGCCTGCTGTTCGCGGGCAACCTCACCCGGCACCCGGCGTACACCGGGCTGCCGCATCGGGTGTCCGGCGACCTCGGCAACAGCGATCTGATCACCGAGCGGACCTTCTGGGTCGGGGTCTATCCCGGTCTGACCGAGGAGATGCTGGACTACGTCATCGCGTCCATCCGCGAGTTCGTGGCGTCCCGCGGGGCGCGTGGCGCGGGCCGGGCGCGGGCCCGGTCGGAGACCGGACACCAGACGGAGACCGGACACCAGGCGGCGACCGGACAGCAGGCGGCGACCGGACACCAGGCGGCCACGGCGTGATGGACCTCGGTCTGGAGGGACGTACGGTCCTGGTCACCGGCGCCACCGGCGGCATCGGGCGGGCCACCGCGCGCGCCTTCGCGGAACAGGGCGCGCGGGTGGCGGTGGCCTACCGCCACCGGCGCGAGGCGGCCGAGGCGTTCGCCGCCGAGCTCGGCGGCGGGGCCGGCGAGAGCCGGGCGTTCGCCGTGCCGTACGCGCTGGACGACCCCGCCTCGCCGCGGTGGGTGGTGGCCGCGGTGGAGCGGCGCTGGGGCAGCCTGGACGTGCTGGTGGCGAACGCGTGGCGGTGGGGGCTGCGGCGCGGTCCGCGCGAGCGGTTCGAGGATGTACCGGAGGAGGAGTGGCTGCCGGTCGTCTCGGACAACCTGGCCCCCGCGATCCGTACGGTCCAGTGCGCCGTCGCCGGGATGCGCGAGCGCGGCTGGGGCCGGATCGCCCTGGTCTCCTCGCACAACGCGCTGGACGGCGCCCGCGGCCAGGAGTTCTACGGCGCGGCGAAGGCCGGGCTGCACGGCCTGGCCCGGAGCCTGATGTGGGACGTGGGCGGCGACGGGGTGCTGGTCAACGTGGTGTGCCCGGGGCTGACCACGACCGAGCGGGTGCTCACCGGGCTGCCGGGCGCGGTCCGGGAGCGGGAGCTCGCCGCCACGCCCACCGGGCGGCTGAGCACGCCCGAGGACATCGCCCGGGCGCTGTTGTTCCTGTGCTCGGCGGCCAACGGCAACATCACCGGCGAGGTGTTGACGGTGTCCGGCGGGCGGTGAGCGAGCCCCCGGCCACCGCTCTCCCGAACTTCCGGAGGAGTTCCGTGCGCGTTCTGTTCACCACCTGGTCCTCGGGCGGGCACCTCGCCCCGCTGGTGCCGCTCGCGCGGGCGTTCCTGGCGGCCGGCCACCACGTGCGGGTCGCGGTGCCGTCCGGCTGCGCGGCGGCCGTCGCCCACGCCGGTCTGCTGCCCGTCCCGGTCGGCACCCTGCCCACGGCGTCCGGCGCCGCCGGTGCGGTGCCCCGCCGCACCGTGAGCCGGCCCGCGGACTGGCCGGTGCGGCCCGCCGGGCTCGGCGCGGAGGAGCGCGCCGTGCTGCGCGCCCTCGGTGACAAACAGGTGCGGATCGCCGAGGCGATGGCGCAGGGCCTGGTGGCCTTCGCCCGCTGCTGGCAGCCCGGCCTGGTGGTGCACGACGCGAGCGCGTACGCGGGCACGGTGGCCGCGGCGGTGCTGGGGGTGCCCGCGGTCGGCCAGATGTGGGGGAGCGCGGCGGTGCTCCGGCTGGACCGGCAGGATCTGCACGGCCCGCCGCTGCCCGGGTACGCCCGGCTGATGCGGCGTTACGGCGTGGACCCGGCGCACGAGCCCGACCTGTGGCTGGACCCGTGCCCGCCCAGCCTGGCCCTGCCCTCGCCGGTGCGGCGGATGGCGGTGCGCTTTGTGCCGGACGGGCAGGGGGCGCCGGACGGGCAGGACGGAGCGCCGGACGGGCAGGGGGCGCCGGAGGGGCAGGACGGAGCGCCGGACGGGCAGGACGGAGCGCCCGGCGAGGGCGAGGCCGCGTACCGGGTCGGTGTCGCCTGGGACGACGCCGGCGGTCCGCCCGAGGCCGTACGCTCCGCCCTGCGCCACGCCGAGGCGCGAGGCGCGGAGGTGGTGTTGTGGCCAGGCCCGGGAGCGGGAACGCCGCCGTACCCGCTGCCGGCGGGCTGCCGGGCCGTGCTCCACCAGGGCGGCGGTACGGCCGTCGTGGCCGCCGCCGCGGCGGGGGTGCCGCAACTGGTCGTCGCGCCGCGCCCGGAGCAGCAGCTCAACGGGGCGCGGCTGGCCCTCGCGGGCGCCGGGCGCCTGGTGCCGGTGGACGCGTCGCCCGCCCGTCTCTTCGCCGAGCTGTCGGCGCTGCTCGAGCGGCCCTCGTACGCCGCGGCCGCGCGCGAACTGCGCGCCGAGGTACTGGCGATGCCGGGGCCCGACGAGGCGGTGACCAGGCTCGTAAGCCCGGCGCAAGCCTCCCGTGCACCATAGGCACACGACACAAGGCCACACCGGTACCGCCCGTCCACACCCACTCGTCTCTCCAGCCCGAGGAGCAGCCCCGTGTCGACCACCAGCCTGCCGACCCGCCCCGTACTGCGGCCCCGGGAGGACCCCGGGCTGCCCGCCCGGCTGGCCCGGTCGGCCGCCGCGGGCCAGGGGGCCCGGCTGCGCACCGAGGACTTCGGCGGCTGGCTCGCCGACCGCGGGCGCGCGCACGACTTCAGCGTGGACCGCATCGCGTTCGCCGAACTGGACGGCTGGTCCTTCGAGTCCGGCACCGGCAATCTGGTGCACCGCAGCGGGCGCTTCTTCACGGTGGAGGGGCTGTCCGCCGCCACCGACGAGGGCCCGTACCACCGCTGGCACCAGCCGATCATCGTCCAGCCGGAGGTGGGCATCCTCGGCATCCTGGCCAAGGAGTTCGACGGGGTGCTGCACTTCCTGATGCAGGCCAAGATGGAGCCGGGCAACCCCAATCTGCTGCAGCTCTCGCCCACCGTGCAGGCGACCCGCTCCAACTACACCAAGGTGCACAAGGGCCTGGACGTGAAGTACCTGGACTACTTCGTCACGCCCGGCCGCGGCCGGGTCCTGGCCGACGCCCTGCAGTCCGAGCACGGCTCGTGGTTCTACCGCAAGAGCAACCGCAACATGATCGTCGAGGCGCTGGACGACGTCCCGCTGTACGACGACTTCTGCTGGCTGACCCTGGGACAGATCAATGAACTGCTCCACCGGGACCTGGTCATCAACATGGACGCCCGCACGGTGCTGTCCTGCATGCCGGAGTACGGACAGGAGCTCGGGACCGGGCGCGGGCCCGGCGGCGGGGAGCGCGCGCTGCACACCGACGCCGAGCTGCTGTCCTGGTTCACCGGCGAGCGCTCCCGGCGCGAACTGCGCGCCGAGCGCGTTCCGCTGGCCTCGGTGCCGGGCTGGGTGCGCGGCGAGCGGTCCGTCGACCACGAGGAGGGCCGGTACTTCAAGGTGGTGGCGGTGTCGGTACGGGCCGCCAGCCGCGAGGTGAGCCGGTGGACCCAGCCGCTGTTCGAGCCGGTGGGGGCAGGGGTCACGGCGTTCGTGGCGCGGCGGATCGGCGGGGTCCTGCATGTGCTCGCGCACGCCCGCGTCGAGGGCGGCTTCCTCGACACGGTCGAGCTCGGCCCCACCGTCCAGTGCACCCCCGGCAACTGGGACCATCTGCCGTCCGAGGACCGGCCGCCCTTCCTCGACCTGGTCCTCGCCCCCCGCAGCGGCCGGGTGCGGTACGAGGCGGTGCACTCGGAGGAGGGCGGGCGGTTCCTGAACGCGAACAGCCGCACCCTGGTCGTGGAGTGCGAGGACGCCCCGCTCGACCCGCCGCCGGGATACCGCTGGGTCACCCCGGCCCAGCTGCGCTCGCTGGTCCGGCACGGCCACTACGTCAACGTCCAGGCGCGTACGCTGCTGGCCTGCCTGACAGCGATGGGAGGGGACGGCCGATGAACGACGCGCCGATGAGCGACGCCAGGCTGCGCGTCGGGGTGCTGGGCTGTGCCGGTTTCGCGCGCCGCCGGATGCTGCCGGCCATGGTGGCCGCGCCCGGCGCCGAGGTCGTGGCGGTGGCCAGCCGGGACGCGGCCAAGGCCGTGGAGACGGCGCGGACGTACGGCTGCCGCCCGGTGACCGGGTACGCCGAACTGCTGGCGCTGGAGGAGGTGGAGGCGGTGTACGCACCGCTGCCCGCCGCCCTGCACGCTGTGTGGGTGGAGGCGGCGCTGCGCGCGGGCAAGCATGTGCTGGCGGAGAAGCCGCTCACCACCGACCGGGCGCGCACCGCCCAGCTGCTGGCCCTCGCCCGAGAGCTGGGCCTGGTGCTGATGGAGAACGTGATGTTCGTCCACCACGGCCGGCACGAGGCCGTGCGCAAGGCGCTCGCCGAGGGGGCGATCGGCGAGCTGCGCGCGCTGCACGCGGCGTTCGCCATCCCCCGGCTCCAGGACACCGACATCCGCTACGACCCCGAGCTGGGCGGCGGCGCGCTGTGGGACGTCGGCGTGTACCCGGTGCGCGCGGCGCTGCACTTCCTCGGCCCCGAGCTGCGGGTCGCGGGCGCGGTGCTCAGCCACGGCGAGGGGCGGCGGGTCGACACCTCCGGGGCCGCCGTGCTGCACACCCCCGAGGGGGTCACCGCCCAACTGACCTTCGGACTCGACCACCCCTATGTGGCCATGTACGAGCTGTGGGGCACCGAGGGGCGGCTGACCGTGGAGCGCGCCTACACCCCGCCCGCCGACTTCGAGCCGACGATCCGGCTGCGGCGCGCGGACGGCGACCAGGAGCTGCGGGTGGCGCCCGACGACCAGGTGGCGAACACCCTGACCGCCTTCGTGCGGGCCGTCCGGGACGTCCAGGGCGGCCGGGAGGCGCGGGACGGCCGGGCCGCTGTGCTGCGCCAGGCGGAACTGCTGGAGGAGATCCGGGAGGCGGCGGCACGTACCGTCACGCCCCAGCACTGAACGTGCGTCGAACGCGAAGGCCCCCTCGCCGTGACGAGGGGGCCTTCGCACTGTCTGTGCGCCGCCAGGGACTCGAACCCCGGACCCGCTGATTAAGAGTCAGCTGCTCTAACCAACTGAGCTAGCGGCGCCTGCTGACGTAGAAGACCTTAGCACCCGGATCCGGCGGAGTGAAAATCGATATCCCTCACCCCGGAAAAACGGCGGGTGTGCTGGTCACAGCGGTGCGGCCGAGGAGCTGGGACGCCGCGCGAGCGGCCCTGACGCACGCCCACAGCAGCGCCTCGGGGCCGGGCAGCCAGGGGCGCCGGACGTCGGGGGCGACCAGCCAGCGGCCCTCGGCGGTGGCCGTCTCCTCGGGGTACGGCGGCGGGACGGTGACCGCGTCGCCCCAGCCGTAGCAGAGCAGCGGCGGCGCGGACGCCGCCCACTCCTCCCAGCCGAGCAGCGCGGCGAGCCGCCGGGCCGCGCCCGGAGCGGCGAACAGCATGACGCGGCCGCGCTGGGTCGCCACCGGGCCGGTGCCCGGCCCGTCGGTCCATAACCGGCTCACCACCCGGCGGCCGAAGAGGGCGTCCATGCTGACCACGTCGAAGGCCGTGCCGCACGGCAGGGTGACGGGCACGGCGGGGCGCTGCGCCCACAGCGTGTGCACGCTACGGGGGCAGGCGCTGGCCGAGGCGAGCCAGTCCGCTCCGGCGGGGGTGACATAGGCGGCGGCGTGATGTGAGTCCCGGGGCCATTCGCTCATGTTTCTACACTTACCGGTGGAAGAGGCTACGGAGGGGAATGAGGCAAAACCGGTACGTGACGACGAGGGGTGCGGTATCTTCCGCCCGCATATGCCAACGGCCGCATACCGCTCACAGTCGCGATCAGTCCGTCGCGTCGCCGCCCCGCATCAGCTCGCGGCCGAATTCGATCATCTTCTTGGCGTAGTCCTCGGTCCACTCCGCCCGCTCCGCGATCACGGCCGGGGTCAGCCGGTCGAACCGCCGCGGATCGGCGAGCTGGGCCGCGGCCATCGCCTGGAACTCCATGGCGCGGTCGGTCGCCGCGCGGAAGGCGAGCACGAGTTCCGTGGAGCGGGACAGCAGCTCACGCGGGTCCTCGATGGACTCCAGGTCGAAGAAGTGCGCCTCGTCCGCGACGGCCGCGGTGGGCTCGAAGAGCAGGGGTGCGGGTTTCAGCCGCCGGGGCGCTGTGCCGTGGGGGCCTTGAGCCGGATGCGGCTCGGGCATGTGATCTCTCCTCGTGAGTCGTCGTCTCTCCCCCTATTGTCGCGCCTGGGGCAAGAGCGCCTCAGGACATACCCGATGGCCGCCAGCTCACACGGTGCTCCGACAGGTGGGCCATGACCGCGTGGTTGGCCTCCCACCCGTCCGGGAACTTCACCGTGACGCCCAGCTGCACCGGCTCCGTCGACGGGTGCTCATCCAGCAGTTCGGCCACGCCGGCCCGGCACACCACGATGCACGCGTGCCGGTGCCGGGAGGCCAGCACGCACAGCCGGCCGGTCTCCAGGTGGAACTCCGTCGCGTCCGGCCGGCCCGACAGCGGGTGCAGCACCACCGTCACGTCGAACTCACGCCCCTGGAGCCGGTTGGCCGTGTCGACCGTGACCCCCACCACCCCCAGGTCGGCCAGCGCGGCCCGGACGGCCGCCGCCTGGTCCCGGTGCGCGGTGCCCACCGCGATCCGGTCCGCCGTCAGCGGCACCGGGTCCGCCGAACGCTCGCTGACCGCGGCCCCGCCCCGGTCCAGCAGCCGCCGCGCCACCAGGGCCACGGCGCCCACCGCCTCCGGGTCGGTGCGCGGCGTCCGCCGGGCGGGCAGCTCCAGCAGCCCCCAGCCCGTCTCGGCGGCCTCGTCCAGCACCCGGTCCGGGCCGGAGCCGTCGGAGGGCACGCCGAAGCGCAGCCGCCGGACGCCGTGGCCGGTGCCGCTGCGGAACGGCGTGTACGGGTAGAAGGCGTCCGAGACCAGCGGCGCGGCGGAGGCGGGCAGCCGCCAGGACACCGGCAGCCGGTGCTGCGGAAGGTGCGGATTGTGCGCCAGCAGCGTGCTCACCGCGCTCGCCGACGGGTCGTACGACAGGCCCGCCCACTGCTCCGCGCCCACCACGCTGAACGGGTCCAGCTGCCCGGGGTCGCCCACGAACAGCGCCCGCTCGAAGAGGCCCGCGACGGCCAGCAGCGCGTCCGACCGCATCTGGTACGCCTCGTCGACGATCGCGTGCCGCCACGGCTCCACGTTCTTCACGTGCGCCCACTTCGCGGCCGTGGAGACCACGACGTCGAGCCCGGCGAGGTCCGCGACCTTGGCCGAGGCGCGGACCGAGGGGTGCTGGTCGAGCACCGGGTCGTACGGGTGCGGCTCGCTGCTGTGCAGCCGCCCCACGGGCAGCTCCGGGTCCTCCCGGGCCAGCCGGTCCACCAGGTCGTCCACCTGGGCGTTGGTCTGCGCGACCACCATCAGCGGCCGTCCGGCCGCCGCCAGCTCGCGGGCCGCGCGCACCACCAGCGTCGACTTGCCCGCGCCGGGCGGGGAGTCCACGACCACGCCCCGGTGCGGGCCGTGCAGCGTGTCGTGCAGGATCGCGTCCGTCGCACGGGCGGCGGCCGCCGCGGGGTCGAACGCCTCGGCGCCACCCGCGGTCGGGTTCGGGGCGGTCAAAGGAAGTCCTCCTCGGTCACCGGATCGGGGGCCTGGGCCGCGGCCGCGTCGGGCGGGCCGCCGTGGGTCCAGGGCGTGGCCTCCGGGTCGGGCAGCTCCGGGCCGCCGCGCGGGGCGTGCTCGAACAGGGTCCAGCACACGCGGTCGCCCGCCTCCGGCACCGACCCCGGCTCGGGGGTCTTGCCCCGCCCCATGCCGCCGGTCAGCCGCACGACCAGGGCGTTCTCCTCGCCTTCCGGCGTCTCGTCCGGGTCGGCGTGGCCCGCGAACTCCCCGGTCTGCGTCCTGCCGTCGGCCAGCACGCGGTACAGCTTCACGCCCTCGTCCAGGTGCGGGCGGTCCCCGGTGCGCACCGTGACCAGCGGGCGCGGGCGGGGGACCTTCGCCTCCGACCAGGCCATGACCACCTCGGCGACCTCCCCGGCGAACGCCTCCCCGGCCAGCCGCCGCCCCGCCATCACCAGCGGGTCGTCCAGCGCCTCCTGCGCCTCGAGCTGCGCCTGCGCGGTCTCGCGGGCGGCCAGCTTCTGCGCGGCGGTCACCGCGTCGTCCCGCTTGGGCTGCGGCGGCTCCCCGGCGCGCACCCGGTCCCGGTGGCCGGTGTACGACCAGCGGTCCCGCTTCCACCGCTCGGCCACCCGTGTCCCCTCCGGGAGTGTCCGCAGCAGGTCCAGGCCCCGCCACACCGCGTCCCAGGTGGGCCGCAGCTGGCCGGCGATCAGCTCGCGGATCTCGGCCTCGGCGCGGTGCAGCTCGGCGTGGTGCCGTTCCGCGCGGGCCCCGTCCACGGCCCCGGCGGCCGCCATGCGCGCCGCGTCGTACCGGGCCATCGCGGGGGCCAGCAGCTTGTTGTCGAAGGCCGGGTCGGTGGCCGGGCCCGCGGGCGGGCACAGCAGCTGCCCGGCCGCGTCCCGCTCCGACTCGGCCCGCAGCGCCGCCTCGCCCCCCGCCATCCCCTCCGGCGGGTCGATCCAGGCCAGCAGCGCGCCCAGGTGCTGGTCCTCCAGATTGGACTGCCCGGTCGCCCAGTGCCGGGTCAGCAGGTCCGTCATCGCCTGCAGCAGGCACGACCCGGGCACCCGGGACCGCTCCCCGTAGTGCGTCAGCCACCGCCCGAGCAGCGGCACCCGCGCGGGCGCCGGGAAGGGCGTCTCCGGGTCCTGCTCGGCCGTCCGCCGGAACCGCATCGACCGGCCCAGCAGCCGTACGAATTCCACGCCCGCGCCGCTGGGCACCACCAGCTGCGGCGCGTCCGCGCACAGCTCGACCTGGACCGGCACCTTCTTCCCGGTCTCCGGGTCGGTCTCCTTGCGCTCCTCCAGGTCGACCTCGTCCGCGTACGAGTCCAGGTACGGCAGCACCACCTCGGCCAGCTCGGCGAGGAACGCGAACCGCAGATCGCGGTCGCGCGGCTGCGCCACGACCAGCAGCCGCGGGGCGTCCCGCTCGGTGCCCACCAGCGCGCCCAGCGGGGCGCCGGCCTCGCCCGCGGTGGTCAGCGGCACGAAGACCAGCGGCCGGCCGGACAGATGGCGATGGCGGACGGTCGCGACAGGCCGCGCCCGCCCGTCCCGGACGGCTTCCATCCGGGCCAGGGTCGTGATCAGCGACACACCGCCTCCACGGCCTCCGCGGCCTCCGCGGCCTCCTCGCTGGGCGTCCGGGCGGCGCTCAGCGCCTCGGCGCGCAGGGCGGCCGCGCGGCGCAGGGCACCGGCGGCGGGGTCGTCGGTGGGCGCGGCCGGGCGGTCGGTGCCCCCGGCGCCGCTCGCCTCGCCGAGGGCCGCCGCGAGCACCGCCTCGACGGTCGTCAGAGAGCCCAGCTCGCCCCGCACGCCACGGCCGAGCGATTCGACGCCGCCCGCCGCCCGGCACCGCGCCCGGCAGTGGACGGCCAGCTCGCACGCGGACAGGCACTCCGGGGCGTAGGCGGCGTCCACCGCGTCCACGGCGGCCATCAGCTCCTCGACCGGCCGGGTCACCGTGCGGCCGTCGTCCGCGAGCCGCAGGTCGAAGGTGAGGCCTTCAGGGAGCGCGGCGGCGATCTCCTCGATCCGGGTGAGGCGGGCCAGCTGCCGACGGGTGACGGCCAGCTGCTTGCGCACGTCGACCAGTTCCGCGGTGGGGAGGTTGGAGAAGTCCTTGGGGCACACCAGCAGCACCTCATGGCGCACCCGGGTGTGCGCCTGGGCGGCCACCCGCTCCAGCGCCAGCGCGTACACCCCGGCCTGCCGGGCCGCCGCGCCCACCTTCGCCGGGTCCGCCGAGCCGTCCACCATCGGGAAGGACTTGATCTCGACGACGGTCCAGGAGCCGTCGGGGTGCACCACGACCGCGTCCGGCTCCAGGAAGGCGGGGGAGCCGGCGATGTCCAGGCTCACCATGGGGTGGTCGAGCAGCGCCCAGCCCCCGGCCGCCGTGGCCTCCCGCAGGGCCAGCGCCGTACGCGCCGTGCGGCCCTGCGGGCCGGCCGCGGTCAGGTCCGGGACCGCGGTGGTGCCCGGCTCGGGCGCGGGCGAGCCGTCGCGCAGCCGCTCGTACAGCAGCCGCATCAGCGCCTCGCCGCCGTCCGCCTTGGTCCGCGCCTCGAAGGTGTTGCCCCGCTGGTGGGCGAACTGGGACTGCCCGAAGGACCCGGGCGACCCCAGGGCCTCGGCGAGGGCGAGCTTGTCGACCCCCGCGCCGTCCAGCAGCGCGCGGCGGCGGCAGCCGGGATTGGCGGCCAGCGCGGCCAGCGCGCGGGCGTCCAGGGGGTGCGGGGCGATGGCCGGGCCGCGCAGCTCAGCGAGCCGCTGCCGCAGCGCCGTCCCCGGCTGCGGCGGTCTTGCCGCCGCTGCCGCTTCGGACCGCTGCCTCGGCCTCCCTGCCGCTCCTGTCGCCGACCGTGCCTCTGTCCGCGTCCCTGCCCTGCTGTCGAGGGATCCGTTCCCGTTCACGCGCCGAAGTCTCGCACTTGTCACCGACATTCGAGGCGACATTGAGGTTTGAGGCGCCGTTCACGGCCGGAGCAGCGGTTCCGGCGGCCTGCTTGGACGGGCGGACCGAGCCGAGACGGGCCCGGATCCGGGCGGTGAGCCGCAGCGCCGGCTTGGCCAGCAGCAGCCCGACGCCCATGACGGCCGCCCCGGCGACCGCGTCGAGGAAGTAGTGGTTCGCGGTGCCCATCACCACGAGGGCGATGCTCAGCGGATAGACGATCCCGACGGCCTTGGCCCACACCGAGCGCCCGTGCCGCCACAGCACCACACCGCACCACAGCGCCCACCCCACATGGAGGCTGGGCATGGCCGCGTACTGGTTGGTGAGCCCGCCGAGCCCGCGCGGCGCGCTCGCCTCGCCGCCCCACCAGCCGTACGAGCTGTACTGCGCCATGGTGTCGACGAAGCCGTGCCCCGCGTCGAGCAGCCGTGGCGGACAGGTCGGCATCAGCGTGAAGCCGACCAGCCCGATCAGCGTGGAGACCAGCAGCCAGGTGCGCAGCAGCCGGTAGTCGGCGGCCCGGCGGCGCTTCCACAGCCAGGCCAGGATCGCGGGGGTGACCACGTAGTGCAGTGAGGCGTACGCGAAGTCGGCGGGTATGCCGATCAGCTTGTTGGTGGTGAATATGTCGTTGAGCGGGGTCTCGAAGTCTACGTTCAGCCGCTGTTCGAGATGGAGGATCCCCAGGCCGTGGCCGACGGCGGTGGACACATCGCCCCGGGCCAGCAGCCGGCCGGCCGAGTACGCCGCGTACACCACGGCTATCAGCGGCAGTTCGGTCCACCAACGTGGTCGACTGCCCTGCCATGTTCCGGCGCGGGGCGCGGTCTGGGGCATCCGGACGCTCTCCAAAAAGATCAGGCGGCCAAGAAGTGGCGCGCGGTCAACCGTACGGTGTAGGCCAAGCGGCTTGCGCACCGCCCCCAAGATGCGTCCGGAAAAAGCGGGTCGCCGCTGTTGGAAGCCCCCGACATCCCCTGCCCGGCATCCCCTGACGGACGGGTGCGCGATCAGGAAGACGCTGGGATCGCCCCCCAGGTTGCGTCCGGAACGCGTGAGCGATGATGGGACGGTACGGCGCTGCCGCCCCGGTGAGGCGCTCCCGATCCGGTGAAAGGCGATCCCCCATGGCACCCCGCATCCTCCTGGCCCGGCACGGACAGACGGAGTGGTCGCTGTCCGGGAAGCACACCGGCCGCACCGACATCCCGCTCCTGGAGGAGGGCCGGCGCGGCGCCAAACTGCTCGGCGAGCGGCTGCACCACGCGCCGTGGGAGGGCCTGCCGGGCGTCGAGGTGCGCACCAGCCCGCTGGTGCGGGCCAAGGAGACCTGCGAGCTGGCGGGGTTCGGGGACCGGGCGCGGGACTGGGACGCGCTGCTGGAGTGGGACTACGGCGCGTACGAGGGGATGACCCCCGCCGAGATCAAGGCGCTCCGGCCCGACTGGCTGATCTGGCGCGACGGCGTCCCGGAGGGCGAGACCCTGGACGAGATCGCGGCGCGGGCGGACGCGGTGGTCGAGTGGGCCCGCTCGGCCGACCGGGACGTACTGGTCTTCGCGCACGGCCACATCCTGCGCACGCTGGGCGCGCGCTGGCTGGGCCTCGACGTGGCCTTCGCGGCCCGCATCCGCCTGGAGCCGACCTCCCTGTCCGTCCTGGGCTGGGCGTACGGCGAACCGGCCATCGAGCGCTGGAACGACACGGGCCACCTGGGCTGACGGGCGGGCCGCGGACTCAGGGGCGTTTCGGCGTCCCCTGTCCTGTCGGCTCGTAGCGGGCGAGGAAGTCGGCCACCACCGCGTTGCGGCCGTGGGGGCGCAGGACGCGGGCGGTGTCGTCGAGCATCAGCCGGATGCGGGCGGACTTGACCTGGTCCATCAGCTCCAGGGCGCGGCCCGCGGCGGCGGCCGCCTCGTCCGGGGCGCCGTCCGCGAGCAGGTCGCTGGCCAGCTCCGTGGTGAACAGGGCGATGTTGCGGGTGAAGTGCGGGTTCTGCAGGGCGACCGCGCGTCGGGCGTGCTCGACGGCCCGGCCCCAGTCGCCGAGCGCCGACCAGCACTGCGCCTCCAGGCCCTCCAGTTCGGCCTCTCCGTAGAAGGTCATCCACTCGGGGTCGGCGTCGGACGGGCCGCGGCTGAACAGCGCCTGGGCGCGCAGCAGGGCGCGCTCGCAGCCGGACCGGTCGGTCAGCCAGGCCCAGCCGCCCGCCTCGCGCAGCGCGATCAGCGACAGCAGCCGCGGCGAGGCGAGGCGGCCCGCGGCGCGCTGCGCCGCCTGGGCGGCGCGTACGGCCTCGCGGGGGCGGCCCGCGTCGCGGGCGAGGAAGGAGGCGTTGCAGAAGGCGTGCGCCTCCAGGGCGGGGTCGCCGGTGACGCGGGCGGTGGCCAGGGCCTCCGCGTAGTGCGCGCGGGCGTCGGTCAGCCGGCCCGAGTCATGGGCCAGCCAGCCCACCGAGATGGCCAGTTCGCCGGCGCCCGCGTACAGCCGGTCGGCGATCGAGCGGCGCCGCGCGCCCGCGTCGAGCAGGGCGTACGCGGCGTTCAGCGGCTGGGCGGTGTGCGGGTAGATGCTGTCCGCGCCGTGCCGGTCGTCCAGCAGCCGGATCCGGCGGACGGCCTCCTCGACGGCGGCGGCCTCCGGCTCGCCGACCCGGCCGCCGGACCCGCCGACGGGTTCCTGGAACAGGAAGGGGCGGCGCAGCGGATCGCCGTCCCCGGCGGCGGCCGCCCGGCGGCCGGGGCCGGTCGCGGGTCCGGGGGCCCGCCCCGGGCCCGGGGCGGGGGCTGACGCGGGGGCTGTCGCGGGCATGGGCTGCGCCGCCGCGGGCCAGGCCTGGCGGCCGCGTACCGCCTCGCGCGGCGAGAACCCCAGGTCCGTCAGCGTGCGGCCGGGGAACATATGGCGGAAGACGCGCTCGTAGGCGTAGTTGGGGCAGCGGATCGCCCCGGACTCGACGCGTCCGATGTAGCGGGCGTCGCAGGAGACCTGTTCGCCGATCTCCCGCGCGGCTCTGCGTACGGCCGCCGCGAACTCGGACGGGGAAAGCTGTCCGCGCAGCCGCCGGAAGGCGGTGTTCGGCCGCGGCGCTGAAGGCTGCGGCGGCGAAGACGCTGGAGGCGGCGTCATGGCGGCCCCTCCCTGACGGTGCTCCCGTGTGGGCGAGAGGAGAACCGTACCGGCTGAGGCGCGCCCGACACTCGGACGGTACGGATGAAAACGGTGAATATCGCCCACGATGTGCCATGAAGTGCCATCCTTTATGGCGGCATTCGGCCGTAGCCGTTGACACTGTCGTGCGTTGAGCTCTTTGCAACCCGTCGGAGAGGGAGGCCGGAGTGGACATCAGTGGCTCGCGGACGGCTGCTCAGCATCTCCCGTGTAAGGACTGTGACCTCGTGACCGTGCCCGCCCGCCAGGGGCTGGAGGCGGTGGACATCCTGCGTCGCGTGCGCGACGGCGTCGGCCCCGTGCTGCACGACAACGCCTGCGACACGCTCGGCTTCGTGGTGCCCGCCGGCACCGCCGCGGGCTGGGACCTGCCGGGCAGCGAATGCGCCGAGACGCCTGGGTGCGGGGTCCGTCTGAGTACGGGCGGTGCCGCCGAGGAGGGCGGCGGCGCGTCACCGCCGCTGACCGGCACCGGCTGGCTGGTGCCGCCGGGCGACGCGTACACCGGCGCGACCGACCCGGTACAGCTGCGCGCCGCGCTCGGGGAGGCCGCCCGTCTGATCGAGGCCGTCGACCGCTGCCAATGACCGGCCGCCGCCGGTGACCCGCCGCCCATGACCGGCCGCCGCCCATGGCCCGTGCCGCTCACCGCATACTGGAGCGCATGGCGAAGGGCGTACGGAAGCGGGCGTCGGCCGTGCGGGAGCGCGGACCGGCGCGGGCGCGCGCCCTGGAGCCGGTCACCGCGCCGGTGGACGGCGGGCTCGCCGAGCTGGTGCCCGACCGGGACCGCCCGCGTGCGTGGACCCTGCTGGTGGACGGCAAACCGCAGTCGCATGTGGACCTCGACGACCCGTCGTACCTGGACTTCGAGTACCAGCGCCGGCTCGGCCACATCGCCGATCTCGCCGCCCCGCCCGGCCGCCCGGTCCACGCCGTCCACCTCGGCGGCGGCGCCTTCACCCTCGCCCGCTACATCGCGGCGACGCGGCCCCGCTCCACCCAGCAGGTGGTCGAGATCGACGCCCCGCTCGTCCAGTTCGTACGGCGTGAGGCGCCGCTGAACCCCGCCGACCGGATCCGGGTGCGCGGCGCGGACGCGCGGGCGGGCCTGGCCAAGGTGGCCGACGGCTGGGCCGACCTGATCATCGCCGATGTCTTCAGCGGGGCCCGCACCCCCGCCCATCTCACCAGTGTGGAATTCCTCGCCGAGGTGCGCCGGGCGCTGCGCCCCGACGGGCTGTACGCCGCCAATATCGCGGACGGCCCGCCGCTCGCTTATGTGCGCGCCCAGGTCGCCACCGCGCGCGCGGCGTTCGCCCACGTGTCGCTGACCGCCGACCCCGCCGTGCTGCGCGGCCGCCGCTTCGGCAACGCCGTCCTGCTGGCCGCCGACCGCGAGCTGCCCGTCGCCGAGCTCACCCGCCGCGCCGCCGGGGACCCCCACCCGGCGCGGACCGAACACGGCCGCGCCCTCGCGGATTTCACCGGGGGCGCGGCCCCGGTCACCGACGCGACCGCCGCGCCCTCCCCGGCGCCCCCGCCGAAGGTCTTCGACTGACCGGGCCGGCTCACCGCGACGGTGTGCCCGGGACCGGAACGGGAACCGCGGTGCGCCGGCGCGGCGCGCCGACCGGTCAGTGAGCCGGTTCGCGCTCCTCGGGCTCCTCGTGGTGGTGCTCCCGGTACTCCTCCACCGTCGCCTTGGGGATCTGTCCGCGCGAGCCGAAGTAGCTGCGGGACAGCCTGGCGCGCAGCTTCTGCTTCCGGGACGCCTTCCGGGGGATTCCGGCCTCGTCGATCTCCGCCGGGAGCTCCAGGGGCTCCTGCTGGTCGTGGGCGGTCAGGGTGTACCGCTCGGCCTGGGTGAGCGGTTCGTGGATCTCGATGTACTCGCCGTGCGAGAGGCGCTTGATGATGCCGGTCTCGCGGCCGTGCAGCACCTTCTCCCGGTCCCGCCGCTGGAGGCCGATGCACCACCGCTTGGTGACGATGAACACGATCACCGGCACCGCGAAGAAGGCGATCCGCGCGGCCCAGGTGACCGCGTTCAGCGACAGGTCGAAGTGCGTGGCGAAAAGGTCGTTGCCGCCCTCGACCAGCAGGACCACGTACAGGCCCACCCAGGCGGCGCCGAACGCGGTGCGGGTCGGGGCGTTGCGGGGGCGTTCGTTGAAATGGTGCTCGCGCCTGTCGCCGGTGATCCATGCCTCGAGGAACGGATAGAGCCAGATGACCAGCAGCACCGTTGGAAAGATCACCAGGGGGATGAAGACCCCCAGGACCAGGGTGTGGCCCCACAGATTGATCTCCCAGCCCGGCATCACGCGGATCAGGCCCTCGGAGAATCCCATGTACCAGTCGGGCTGGGCGTCGGTGGACACCTGGTCGGGCCGGTAGGGGCCGTAGAGCCAGATCGGGTTGACGCTGGCGACGGCCGACATGATGACGTTGACGCCGAAGACGAGAAAGAAGAAGCCGCCGGATTTGGCGACATAGATGGGCCACAGGGGCGGCCCGACGATGTTCATGTTCTTTCTCCCCGGCCCCATGTGGTGGGTGTGCTTGTGGTAAACGAGCACGATCATGTGGACGGCGAGCAGACCGAGCATGATGCCGGGCAACAGCAGGACGTGGAAGGTGAAAAGCCGCGGAACGATGATGTCGCCGGGGAACTGGCCGCCGAAGACGAAGAAGACCAGATAGGTGCCGATGATCGGCACCGACAGCATGGCACCTTCCAGAAAGCGCAGGCCCGTGCCCGAGAGCAGATCGTCGGGCAGGGAGTAGCCCAGGAATCCGTCGAACATACCGAGGATCAGCAGGCCGGCGCCGGAGAGCCAGTTGATTTCACGCGGCTTGCGGAAGACGCCGTTGAAGAAGGTGCGCATCATGTGGATGAGCATGCTCGCCACGAAGAGGATGGCCGCCCAGTGGTGAATCTGCCGGATGAGCAGCCCGCCGCGCACATCGAAGCTGATGTCCAGGGTCGTCTTGTACGCCTCCGACATGCGGATGCCGTTCAGCGGCCGGTACGAGCCGTGATAGACGACCTCGTTCATGCTCGGTGTGAAGAACATGGTGAGGTAGACGCCGGTCAGAATGATGATGATGAAGGTGTAGAGGGCGATTTCGCCGATCAGATAGGACCAGTGGTCCGGGAAGACCTTTCTCAGCTGGGCCTTGCCCATCTTGTAGAGGCCGATTCGCCCGTCGAACCAGTTGGCGAGAGCCTCCCCCTTGCCGACCCGTTCGGTCCGGCTGGGGCCGTCTTGGTGTGCGGTCGGTCGGCGCCCCGGTTCTGCTCTCATGCCTCACCCTCGTCACCGAGTCTGGATATGCCAGATTTACCAGCACATTCCGGTCGGCGACCATGCGCGGCGGGCCCGCGTAGGCCGTACGGAGGAAAGGCACGCCCGTATGCCGGTACGGGCTCGACCCGGTCGCCGGACGCGACCGGGTCACCTGCGACTTACGCGTCCGGCACTTCACCCGTACGGGCCACCTGCCCGTACCAGTGGGCGCTGGCCTTGGGCACGCGGGCCAGGGTCGCGTAGTCGACGTAGACCGCGCCGAACCGCTTGCTGTAGCCGTACGCCCACTCGAAGTTGTCCATCAGCGACCACAGGAAGTAGCCGCGCAGATCGGCGCCGTCCGCGATGGCGCGGTGGGCGGCGGCCAGATGGACGCGCAGATAGTCGATGCGCTCCTGGTCGTGGACCACGCCGTCCGCGTCCGGCTTGTCGTCGTAGGCGGCGCCGTTCTCGGTGATGTAGAGCGGTACGCCCGGCGCCTCGCGGGTGTAGCGCATCAGCAGCTCGTGCAGCCCGGTCGGGTCGACCGTCCAGCCCATCTCGGTGCGCTCGCCCGGGACCTGGTGGAAGGCCACCTGCTCCGAGCCGGGCCAGGGGGAGTGCTCGCTGGCGCCGTGGCCGTCGTGGCGGGTGGCGGGCCCCTCGCCGGTGGGGGCCGACACCAGGGACGTCGTGTAGTAGTTGATGCCCAGTGCGTCGAGGGGGTGCTTGATGGCGGCGAGGTCGCCGTCGCGCACGAAGGACCAGTCGGTGATGGACGCGGTGTCCGCGATCAGATCGCTCGGGTAGGCGCCGCGCAGCAGCGGGCCCGAGAAGACCCGGTTGGCGAGCGCGTCGATGCGCCGCTGGGCGTCGAGGTCCTGGGGCTGCTGGGTGAGGGGCCTGACCACTGCCGGGTTGAGGCTGATGGCGACCTGGGCGCGGGCGGGCAGCGCGGCGCGCAGCGCCTGGGCGCCGAGGCCGTGGGCGAGGTTGAGGTGGTGGGCGGCGCGCAGCGGGGCGAGCCGTTCGGTGCGGCCCGGGGCGTGCACCCCGGAGCCGTAGCCGAGGAACGCGCTGCACCACGGCTCGTTGAGGGTGATCCAGAACTCGACGCGGTCGCCCAGCGCCTCGGCCACGATCCCGGCGTACTCGGCGAACCGCTCGGCGGTCTCCCGCTCCGGCCAGCCGCCGGTGTTCTCCAGCTCCTGGGGCAGGTCCCAGTGGTAGAGGGTCAGCGCCGGCTGGATTCCGGCCGCCAGCAGTTCGTCGACCAGCGAGCGGTAGAAGTCGAGCCCGCGCTGCACGGCGGGCCCGCGGCCGGTGGGCTGGACGCGGGACCAGGAGACCGAGAAGCGGTACGCGCCCATGCCCAGCTCGGACATCAGACGGACATCGTCGCGGAAGCGGTGGTACTGGTCGATGGCGATGTCGCCGGTGTCGCCGCCGATCGTCTTGCCTGGCGTATGGCTGAAGGTGTCCCAGATGGACGGGGTGCGGCCGTCCTCCTGTGCGGCGCCTTCGACCTGGTAGGAGGCGGCGGCCGAGCCCCAGAGGAAGCCAGGGGGGAAGGTCAGCGTCATGGAAGCGCTCCCATTCGATGTTGTGGTGCGGGGCGGAAGGGAGGGGGGTTTTGGGTGAGGTGAGACGACAGGGGGGTGGGTCACGGCGCGCCGGCCAGGTCGTGACCGGCGCGCCGGGTCTGGTCGGGCCGAGGGCGGAAGCCGGTGTGGAGCGTCAGCCCTTGACCGCGCCTTGCATGATGCCTCCGACGATCTGCTTGCCGAAGAGGACGAAGGCGATCAGCAGTGGCAGCGTACCGAGCAGCGCGCCGGCCATGATCAGCGACTGGTCGACGGTGTAGCCGCGGCCGAGGCCCGTCAGGGCCACCTGCACGGTCGGGTTACCGGCCTGGGTGAGGGCGATGATGGGCCAGAAGAAGTCGTTCCACGCCTGGACGAAGGTGAGCATACCCAGCACGGCCATGGCGGGACGCGCCACCGGGAAGACGATGTGCCAGATGATCCGCAGACTGCTGGCGCCGTCCACGCGCGCGGCCTCGATCAGCTCGGTCGGCAGCGCCTGGGTCAGGTACTGCCGCATGAAGAACACGCCGAAGGCGCTGACCAGCGTGGGCAGGATGACCGCCTGTAACTGGTCGGTCCACTCCAGCTTGGCGATCGCCATGTACAGCGGGACCACGCTCAGCTGGGGCGGCACCATCATCGTCCCGATGGTCAGCATCAGCATCAGGTTCTTGAACCGGAAGCGCAGCTTGGCGAAGGCGAAGCCGGCGATGGTGGAGAACAGCACGGTGCCTGCCGTGATGGTCCCCGCCACGATGGTGGTGTTGAGCAGCGCGGAGCCCATGTTGACGTCGTTCCACGCCGTGTCCAGGTTCTTGAAGAGATTGCCGCCGAACCAGAAGGGCGGTGGCGTCTCGGCGAGCCGGGTGCTGGTGCGGGAGGCGGCGATGGCCGTCCACACCAGCGGGAAGAGCGAGCCGATGGTGAACAGGATCAGCACGGCATAGGTGATCTTGCCACCGTGCAGCTGCCGGCCGGCGCCTTTGGGCCCCTTGCCCGCCTTGCCGTCCGGGCGTTTTCCGCCCTTGGTGGCCTCGGCGGCCCTACCGGAAGAGATAACAGCGCTCATGGTTCTCCCTCGGGCAACTCACTGGCTCTTGCGCAGCCGTCGGGCCACGAGCGCGTTGACGGCGGCGATCAGCAGCAGGATCAGGAACATCGTCCAGGCGATCGCGGAGGCCCGGCCGAGGTGCAGGTTCACCCAGCCCTGCTCGTACAGGTACAGACCGAGCGTCTGGTACTGGTGGTCGGGGCCTCCTGAGGCCCCGGCGCCGCCGTTGAACAGCAGCGGCTCACCGAAGAGCTGGGTGGCCCCGATCGTCGAGACCACGACCGTGAACAGGATCGTGGGCCGCAGCGAGGGGATGGTGACGTGGATGAACTGCTGCCAGCGCGAGGCGCCGTCCAGCGCCGCCGACTCGTACAGATCGCTGGGCACGGCCTGCATGGCGGCCAGATAGATCAGCGCGTTGTAGCCGGTCCACCGCCAGATGACGATGGTGGACACCGCGAGCTGCGAGGTCCAGGTGCCGTTCTGCCAGTCGATGTTGTCGATCCCGACAGCCCCGAGCGCCCAGTTGATCATGCCGTAGTCGCGCCCGAAGAGCAGCACGAACACCAGCGTCGCGGCGGCCACCGAGGTGGCGTACGGGGTGAGGATCGCCACCCGGAAGAACATCGAGCCGCGCAGCTTGTAGTTGAGCAGATGCGCGAGGCCCAGCGCCATCAGCAGCTGTGGAACGGTCGAGATCACCCCGATGGTGAAGGTGTTCTGCAGCGCGTTCCAGAAGAATTCGTCGTCCCACAGCCGGGAGTAGTTGTGCCACCCCGCCCACTCCATATGGGTGGGGTCGGTGAGCTCCACCCGGTGCAGCGAGGCCCAGCCCGTGTAGAGCAGCGGAAAGAGCCCGAAGGCCGCGAAGAAGAGGAAGAACGGGGCGACGAAGGCGTACGGGGAGTACTTGATGTCCCAGCGGTAGCGGCGGCTGCGCCGGGCGCGCCGCCGCTCCTCGCCCGGATCGGGGGCCTTGGCGGCCACGGCGCGCGGGGCCGCGCCCCCCTGCCCTGTGGGGGGCGCGGCCGTACCAGCAGTGAAACCGGAAGGGGGTGTCATCCCGGAATCACTGGTCCAGTGCGTTGTCGATCGTCTTGGTGGCGGCCTTCCAGGCGTCCTTGGGGGACTTGCCCTGCTGGTCCACCTGGAGCAGCCCGATGTCGGCGATGTTCGACCCGATGATCTGGTCCTTCGGACCGAGGACCTGGGTCGGGATGCCCTTCGCGGCCTCGGCGAAGATCTTGCCGGTCGGCGCGTTGCCGAAGTACGGGTGCTTGGCGTCGCCCACCTGGGGCAGGCTGTACGCGGCCTGGGAACTCGGCCAGCTGGCCTGCTTCTCGAAGACCTTGGCCTGCTGCTCGGGCGCGGTCAGCCAGGCGGCGAGCTTCATCGCCTCTTCCTGGTGCTTGGACGCCTTCGGCACGGCGATGAAGGACCCGCCCCAGTTGCCCGGCTTGGGGGCGGCGGCCACGTCCCACTTGTCCTTGGCCTTGTCCCCGGCCTTCTCCTTGATGTGGCCGAGCATCCACGGCGGGCAGGAGACGGTGGCGAACTTGCCGTTCGCGAAGGCCTGGTCCCAGGACTTCTGGAACTGCTGGAGCTTGGCGGTCAGCTTGTCCTGCGACGCGGTGGTCGCGAGGTTCCACGCCTCCTTCACGGCGGGGCTGTCCTTGTAGATGACCTTGCCGCTCTCGTCGTAGTAGCGCTTGGCGTTGCTGGAGATCACCGCGTTGTAGACACCGCCGGCGGAGTCCACGAAGGTGGTGTCGCCCGGCGCCTTCTCCATGTACCGCTTGCCGGTCTCGATGTACTTGTTCCAGTCGCCTGCCCACAGCTTGGCGACCTCGGTGCGGTCGGTGGGCAGTCCGGCCTGCTGGAAGAGGTCCTTGCGGTAGCAGACGGCCATCGGGCCGATGTCGGTGCCCAGGCCGATCGTCTTGCCGTCCTTGGTGGTGCCCTGGGCCCACTTCCAGTCGAGCCAGTTGTCCTTCTTGACCCCGGGCGCCTTGGAGAGGTCGACGAACTTGTCCGCCTGGGTGGTGGTGATCTCGGTGATATTGGCGATCTCGATGGCCTGGATGTCGGCCAGGCCGCTGCCGGCTCCCAGATGGGTCAGCAGCTGCGGATAGTAGTTCTCGTTCCGCTCGATCGACGTTTCCTCGATGTTGATATCGGGGTGGAGCTTCATGTACTCGTCATAAAGCCCGGCCTGCTTGTAGCCGAAGACGCCGAAGGTGCCGACCGTGATGGTCGTTCCCCCCTTGTTGCCGCCCTTGCCGCCGCCGGACGAGCCGGTCTCGTCATCGCTGTCGTCGGCACAGCCCGCGAGTAACCCGGCGCCCAGCGCCGCCACGGCCGCGAGGGTCACCGCCCGCCGTCGGTACGTACCAGAACTTCTGAACATTCGCGTCCTCCTTGACGCCCTGACGTACCGGTCCCGGCCAAAAGGTGGCAGTGCGTGGGGGTTTGTGGTGCATCGGCGCGGGCGGGCAACGTGCGGGTTGTGTATGGCTCAGGTACTGTGGGAGCGCTCCCAGGTTGATGTGTTGAAGGGTCGCGGCTCCCCGCTGGGGTGTCAAGGGAGCATGCGGAAACTTTTCGGTCCCACTCCTGCTGTTGAATGGCCCAACAGCTCCCCACGCGGGGTGGTTCTGCTCGGTGTACCCGGACGGCTGGAGGCGCGAAATGGCAGGAACCCGACGGCGCGGTGTGGGGCGCGCGAGGCCCACGCTCGAAGAGGTCGCGGCCCGCGCGGGGGTGGGCCGGGGCACCGTGTCCCGGGTGATCAACGGCTCGCCGAGGGTCAGCGACCGTACGCGCACGGCGGTCGAACAGGCGGTCGCCGAGCTGGGGTACGTCCCCAACAGGGTGGCCCGCGCGCTGGCCGCCAACCGCGCCGACGCGGTCGCGCTGGTGATCCCCGAGCCCGAGACCCGGCTGTTCGCCGAGCCCTACTTCTCGGACATCATCCGCGGCGTGGGCGCCGAGCTCGCCGAGGCCGATCTGCAGCTGCTGCTGACCCTCCTGCGCACCCCCAAGGAGCGCCAGCGCTTCGCCGAGTACCTGTCGGCGCACCGGGTGGACGGGGTGCTGCTGGTGTCGGTGCACGCGGACGACCCGCTGCCCGATCTGCTGGAGCGCATAGAGATGCCCGCGGTGCTCAGCGGCCGCCGCTCCGCCCATGAGTCGGTGCCCTACGTCGACTGCGACAACACGGGCGGCGCCCAGTCCGCGGTCGAACACCTCATCGGACGCGGCCGCTCCACGGTCGCCACGATCACCGGGCCGCTGGACATGTACGTGGCGCAGTGCCGCCTCGACGGCTATCGCGCCGCCATCCAGGCGGCGGGCCAGGAGGTGGACCCGGGGCTGATCGTGGCCGCCGACTTCACCGAGGAGGGCGGGCGCCGGGCGATGAGCGACCTGCTTGAGCACCGCCCGGGCCTCGACGCCGTCTTCGCGGCCTCCGACGTGATGGCCGCCGGCGCCCGCCAGGTGCTGCGCGAGCGGGGCCGCCGGGTGCCGGACGACGTGGCGCTCGTCGGCTTCGAGGACTCGGCCGTCGCCCGCCACATGGACCCGCCGCTGACCAGCGTCCGGCAGACGACCGAGGAGATGGGGCGGGCCATGGTCCGGGTGCTGCTGGAGGAGATCGAGGCACAGGGCGAGCGCACCTCGAAGCGGCCGCAACTGGTGCTGCCGACCGAGCTGGTGCGGCGCGGGTCGTCGTAGGGGCGCGCTCCGCTGCGCCTTCGCTGCCCTGCGCCTGTGCCTGTGCGCCGTCTCGCGGCATTCGGCTCAGGCGGGCGCGGCTTTCGTCTCGGACCCTCCGGGTCCAAAGCGCCGGCAGGAAGGGGGAAGGGGGGCGGCCGGCCCGGTGCCCCGATTCCTCGGCGCTCCGCCGCGACTGCTGCCGCGCGATGGTTGAGCGAGGAGTCCAGCGGTGCGCTGGGCCGGGGCCCGGGAGCGCGACGGAGAAGCGAGGCCCTCGGGGATCAATGAGTAGCCGTGGCATCGGGAACGAAGGGCTGATCCGGGCTCGTGGGCGATGGGCGCCGCCGCGGGAGCATCATGGCCGTGGTCACCGCGGTGGCGAGGATGAGCGCGGCGGCGAGGCAGAAGGCGTTGCGAGCGCCGGTGAGCGCGGCGGCGGCCGGGGTGGGGTCGCCGGGCGCGGCGGCATGGAAGAAGAGACTGCCGAGCAGGGCGACGCCGAGAGTGCCGCCGAGTTGCTGCACCGCGTTGAGCAGGCCGGCGGCGGAACCCGTCTCGTGGGGGCGGACTCGGTGCAGGGCGGTGGTGAAGAACGGCACGGCGTACAGGCCCTGACCGATCCCGGCCACGGCCAGCGCGGGCAGCAGCAGCCAGGGGTAGGAGTCGGGCGGGCTGGTGGCGTACACGGCGGCGGCCGATACGACTCCGGCGAGCAGGGCCAGCAGGCCGAGGCTCATGACCCGGGCCCCGTAACGGGGTACGAGCCAGGCGCCGGCGACCCAGGACGACAGCGCCATCATCGCCGACCACGGCAGCAGCGTGAAGCCGGCCGAGAGGACGTCGCGGTGCAGGCCCAGCTGCATCTGCACCACGGCCACCAGCATCAGACCGCCCACCACCGCGAAAAACAGCACGCTGGACACCAGCGCGGCGGTGAAGCCGCGGTCGGCGAACAGGCCCGGCTCGATGAGCGGGCTGCGGCCGCCGCGGGCCCTCCGCCGTTGATGTGCGGCGAAGCCCGCCAGCACCGCGCCGCCGGCGGCGAGCATGGCCCAGCACCAGCCCGGCCAGCCATACGCGCCGCCCTGGATGAGCGGATAGACCAGCAGGCTGCTGCCAAGGACCGCCAGCGCCGTGCCGGCGTGGTCCAGCCGCGGTCGAAGCGCGGCACGGTCCTCGCGCAGCAGCGGCGTGGCCGCCAGCACGGCGACGCCCAGGGGAACGTTGACGAGGAAGACCGCGCGCCAGGAGGAACCCAGCACATCTGCTCGGGTCAGCGCGCCACCAACCATCGGGCCGGTCACCGCGGCGAGCCCCATGACCGGCCCGATGGTGCCCATGGCCCGGGCCAGTGCTGGGCCGGTGAACATGGCGCGGATCATGCCGATGGTCTGCGGAATGATCAGTGCGGCTGCGGCGCCCTGCACCGCCCGCAGGGCGATCAGCGCCGCCATGGATGGTGCGAGCGCGCACCCCAGTGAGGCCAGGACGAAGCCGGCCATGCCGAGGCGGAACACCCGCCGCCGGCCGAGGATGTCACCCAGCCGCCCACCGGTGATGAGGAAGACGGCGAACGGCAGGGTGTACGCGGCACTGAGCCACTGGATGCTGGAAGCCGGACCGCCCAAACCGGCTCGGATCACGGGGGCGGCGACGGTCATGATGGTGGCGTCGAGGAGGTTCATGGCCTCGGCGACCAGCAACACGCCGAGCGCGGCCCAGCGCCGCTGCAGCGGCGGGATGGTGGTGGAGTACGACATGCGCCCGACAGTGCACGCCGCCGCCGGGACACCTCCACTTTGAGCGGCTGGATTGCTGAATCATTCCATCGGAATCTCTCTGGTGCATGATTCTCACATGCTGGACGACATCGACCGTGGCATCATCCACGCCTTGCGCATCGACGGGCGGGCGCCCTTCAGCGCGATCGCCGACGTCCTCGACGTCTCGGCGCAGACGGTCTCCCGCCGCTACCGGCGGCTGTGCGCAGACGCCGAGTTGCGGGTGGTCGGCCTGGCCGAGCCGCAGCGCAGCGACCGCACCCAGTGGCTGCTGCGGCTGACCACGGGCCCGCGCGCCGCTCAGGACCTTGCTGAAGCGCTGGCCCGCCGCGCCGACACCTCCTGGGTCAAGCTCGCCTCGGGCGGCACCGAGATCGTCGCGATCGTGCACACCTCCACCGCCGACGGGCCCGCCGGGCACGCGCTGCTGTTGCACGACATCCCGCGCACGGCCGGCATCACCGCAGTCTCCGCACATTGCGTGCTGCACACCTACCTCGGTGGGCCCACCGCATGGTCCGGCCATCAACAGGCCCTCGACGCCACGCAGCAGCGCCGCCTGCGCACCGCTGTAGCTGAGGCGGCGTCTGTCACCGCCGCCCCTGGAGCGCGGGCGGCCCTCAGCGATGCCGACTCCGATCTGCTCGCTGCCCTCCAGCGCGACGGTCGGGCGAGCCTCAGCAGCCTTGCCGCAGCCACCGGTTGGTCGCCCGCCACCGTCGCGCGCCGACTGGAGCAACTGCGGGCCGGCGGCCGGCTCTTCTTCGACGTCGAACTGGACTCCACCCTGCTGGGCGTCGCCACGCAGGCACTCCTGTGGATGGCCGTCGCCCCCGCCCACCTCGACCAGGTCGCTCGTACCCTGGCCCGGCACCCCGAGCTGGCCTATGTGGCCGCCGTCACCGGTCCCCACAATCTCACCGCCCATGCCCTGTGCCCCGACCCGGCGGCGCTGCACCGCTACCTCACTGAACGCCTTGGCACCCTGAAGGCGATCCGCACCCTGGAGACCGCGCCAGTGCTACGCACGATCAAGATGGCCGGACCGCTCCCGGCCACCGGCAAGCCGCCTGTGCGACGCCGCTGACTCGTGCCAGACGAGGCGCGGCCCGCGGCGACCGGCCGGCCACCGCGCGGCAGCAGTCGCGGCGGAGCGCGGCGCAGCCACCCGCAGCGAAACGCAGCCGCATGCCGACGGGGCCGGCGGAGCGCGTGTGCGCGTCCACCGGCCCCGTCGTGTGCGGGTGCCTGCCGTGGTCTATCTGTGGGTCACAGCGCCGGGTACGCGTTCTTCAGGAGTTCCTGGAACTGGGCCGAGAACCAGTGGCCCGCCAGGGGCGAGTTCGGCAGCGCGCCGGACATGTTGTAGCCGTTGCGCACGTTGCCGGTGTACGTCGGGTCGCACATCCGGTCGAAGCCCTTGCCCTCGTCGTTCGGCACGGCGGAGCTGGCGCCGTCGGACTCACCCGGGGGCTTCATCCACACGTACGCGTCGATCCCGGCCGCGGGTGCCGCCTTGGGCCGCTCACCGAGGCCGGCGCCGGACTGGTTGCACCAGTTGCCGACGTGGAGCCGGCGGTCGTAGCGCCCGCCGTTGACGTAGGTGTCCACGTCCGTCTTCGCACCGGGGCCGCTCGGCCGGGCCGAGCCGCCCCAGCCGTTGCGGGAGGTGTCGATCAGGGCGCCGACGTTGGACGGGAAGCCGACGTTCACCAGCTCCTGGCGGAAGGCCTGGGCGTAGGACAGCTCGTCGACGTAGCGGTTCCAGTCCACCCACTTCGACTGGCGGACGGTGGTGCCGTTGACGTTGTCGTTGATGGTGAAGTTGTTTTCCTTCAGGGCGCTGTAGTTGGCCGTGTTGGTGATGATCCCGGCCACCTTGTCGACCGTGCTGCCCTCGGCGGTCGCGGCCTGCTTGAGGATCTGGGCGGTGGGGTTGAAGTTGTCGTCCCAGCCGATCCAGCCGTGGTGGCCGGCGTCCAGGTAGTTGTAGACGTTGGGGACGGCGCCCAGCTTGTTCAGGGCGTAACCGACGCCCTTCACGTAGTTGCCGTTGGCCTTCATGGTGTCGCACTGCGGGGTCGCGGTGGGACGGCCGCTGGTGTTGGTGACCAGGTTGGGCAGTGAGTCGATCTCGACCGTGGCGACGATCCGCAGGTTGGAGTTGGCGTACTTCGACTCCGAGAGGATCGATGCGATCGGGTCGATGAACTGGGTCTTGTACTTGTCGATCTCGGTCGGGCCGAGCTCGCCGTTGGACGCCAGCGCGGAGCAGTCGCGGCCGGGCAGGTCGTAGACGACCAACTGGACGACCATGGGGCTGCCGCCCGACTGGGCCAGCGCGGTGTCCAGGTGGGCGCGCAGACCGCGGGCGCCACCAGTGCCGTTGATGGCGGCGATGCGGTCCAGCCAGATGCCGGTCGGCTGGTTGGAGACCTTGCTGCCGCCGGGTTCGGCGGCGGCCTTCGCGGACCAGTCGGGGTTCACGTACACCTTGGCGCCCGCGTACGGGTTGTCCACCTTGGCGGCGGCCGCTCTGGCGCCGTCGGGCTGGGCGGCGGCGGTGCCGCTCAGGGAGGAGACGGTCAGCGCGGTGGCGGCCAGCAGCGCGGAGCCGGCCAGTGCGGCGGCCCTGCGGTGGCGGGTGGGGGGTGAGGTAGTGCGGCTCATGACAATCCCTTCAGGTGATCACGGAGGCCCACGCCGAAGCCGGTCGGCGTGCCGTTGAAATCGCTGATCAGAGACGGGCCGGAGGAGCAGTCCCAGGTGTTCCAGGTCCAGCCCAGGTACGAGGCGCCCTTGGCGTCGAGCCAGGCCATGACCCGGTCGATATAGCCGTGTGAGCAGGTGTTCTCGCCGATCTCACCCGCCACGAAGGGCACGTGGCCGATGACCGGGGCCAGTTGTTCGTTCCAGCAGCTCTCGCTGGAGCAGGTGTTGAAGTTGTAGGTGTGCCAGGCGGCGGCGAGGTTGCCCGCCGGGTCGCTCGGCTTGTGCGTCAGCCATTGGCGCATGTCATTGGAGTAGGCGACTCCCGGGATCAGGACGAGGTTCTTGGCACCGGTGCCCCGTACCGCGTCGAGCAGGTCCTGCATCCCGGCCACCTCGAAGTCGATGCCGGGGCATTTCCCGCCGTCGCGCCAGCAGGCCCACGCCGCCGTCAGGTCGGTGGTGGCGCGGTCCGGGAACGGCTCGTTGAACAGGTCGAACACCACGGCCTGGTCGCCCTTGAAGGTCTGGGCGACCGAGCTCCAGAAGGCCGGGGTGTACTGCGCGTTCGGCATCGGCTTCTGGCAGGTGGCGTACTCGGTGTCGGGGCAGTGGCTGTCGCCGCCCGTGTACGTGCCGTGGGTCCAGTGCAGCTCGACGATCGGGGTGATGCCGTGGGCTTCGAGCCGGGCCACGAAGTCCTTGACCGCCGAGATGTATGTGGCGCCCCGGTAGGCCTCGTTGATGTGCGACAGGCCGAGCCAGCACTCCTCGTTGAGCGGGATGCGGACCGCGTTCACCTTCCAGTCCGCGATGGCCTTGACGGACGCGTCGTCGACCGGGCCGTCGAAGATGCCGCGCCCCTGTACGCACATGAACTCACCGCCGGAGCGGTTGACGCCGAGCAGCCTGCGGGTGGCCCCCTTCTCGTCGACCAGCTTGTTGCCCGAGGCGCGCAGCTTCGGCGGTGCGGTGCCGGGGGCGGGCGGATCGGTGGGCGGGTCGGTCGGGCCGTTGGTCCCGTCGCACGCCACGCCGTTGACCGAGAAGGCCGTGGGCGGGGGGTTGGAGCCGGACCAGGAGGCGGTGAACCCGGCGGTGACGCTGCCGCCGGCCGGGACCTTGGCGTTCCAGGACTCGTTGACGGCGGTGACGGTCGTGCCGGACTGGGACCATGCGGCGCTCCAGCCCTGGGTCACCTTCTGGCCTCCCGCGAAGTCGAAGGTCAGCGTCCAATGGTCGAGCGGGGTTCCCCCCGCGGTGACGGTGACGTTGCCCTGGAACCCGCCGCTCCACTGGCTGGAGACGGCGTACTTGACGGTGCAGGCGGCCGCCCGGGAGCGGGTCGCCGCCCCCGACGCGTCGGCGACGGGGAGCAGGGCGGTGGCCGCGAGGGTCAGTGCCGCGGTGGCCGCCAAGGCATAAAGGCGCGGTGGTGCTCGCATGGAGCGACTCCTCGAAGTCCAGGCGCCCGACGAGGGGACCCGAAGGTGGCGCAGACTGCTGGAACCGCTCCCACTGGTTTACCTGACCGTAATGCCTGTGCGGCACATGTCAACAGAGGCGTTCACAGATTTATCGCTCGAATACGTTCGACAGCCGCATCTTGTTCAAAGACTTGACACCCCTTCAGGTGCGCCCGCATCTTGGGAGCGCTCCCACTGGTTCGCACCGCCCTTCACCCGCACGGACCCGCGAGGAGGACCTCCCCGATGCGCCCACAGCGAGGCTCGCCGTTATCAGGGGCACGACCATTCATCGGCCGGAAGGCGATGAGACGGCCGAAGACGCGACTTCCGGGGACGAGGCGACCGAGGGCCAGACAGCTGCTGACCGCCCTGGCCGCCGCGCTCTCGCTCCCGTTGGCCATGACCGCCGCAGGCGGGGCGGCCCCCGCGCACGCGGCCGCCGTCCAGTGCGGCGTCGACTACAAGACCAATGACTGGGGTTCGGGTTTCACCGCGGACCTCACCATCTCCAACCCCGGCTCGGACGCCATCGACGGCTGGACCCTGACGTACGACTACGCGGGCAACCAGAAGCTGGTCAATGGCTGGAACGGCGCCTGGTCCCAGTCCGGCAAGACCGTCACCGTCAAGAACGCCGCCCACAACGCGAAGATCGCGGCGGGCGGCAACGTCACGACCGGCGCCCAGTTCAGCTACAGCGGCACCAACACCGCGCCCACCACCTTCGCCGTCAACGGCATCAGCTGCACGGGCGCCCACCAGCCGCCCCTCGCCGTGCTGACCAGCCCGACCCCCGGCGCGACCTTCAGCTCCGGCGGCACCGTCCCGATGGCCGCCACCGCCGCGGCCGCCGACGGCGCGACCGTCACCAAGGTGGAGTTCTACAGCGACACCAAGCTCCTCGGCACCGACACCACCTCCCCGTTCACCTTCGACTACACCGACGTGCCCGCGGGCGACTACTCGCTCTACGCCAAGGCGTACGACAGCCAGGGCGCGTCCGCCGAGTCCAGCCCCGTCGGCATCCGGGTGGCGGCCGGGCCCGCGCTCGTCGCCAGCCCCGCCCAGCTCGGGGTGCAGCAGGGCAAGACCGGCACGTTCGGCGTGAAGCTGTCCACCAAGCCGTCGGCGAACGTCACGGTCTCCGTCGCCCGCACCTCGGGCGTCACCGGTCTGTCCGTCTCCTCGGGCGCGACCCTCACCTTCACGCCCACCAACTGGGACACCGCCCAGCAGGTGACCATCGCCGCCGCGAACAGCGGCACCGGCACGGCGACCTTCACCGCCACCGCCACCGGCCACACCAAGGCCGAGGTCACCGTCACCCAGCTGGCCGCCTCCAAGGCGTACGACGCCCGCTTCCTGGACCTCTACAACAAGATCACCGCTCCGGGGGCCGGCTACTTCTCGCCCGAGGGCATCCCGTACCACTCGGTGGAGACCCTGATCGTCGAGGCCCCCGACCACGGCCATGAGACGACCTCCGAGGCGTACAGCTATCTGATCTGGCTGCAGGCGATGTACGGCAAGGTCACCGGCGACTGGTCCAAGTTCAACAACGCGTGGGACACCATGGAGAAGTACATGATCCCCACCCACGCCGACCAGCCGGCCAACAGCTTCTACAACGCCTCCAAGCCGGCCACCTACGCGCCCGAATGGGATCTGCCCTCCCAGTACCCCTCGCAGCTCAACGGCAATGTCTCGGTCGGCAACGACCCCATCGCCGCCGAGCTGAAGAGCGCGTACGGCACCGATGACATCTACGGCATGCACTGGATCCAGGACGTCGACAACGTCTACGGCTACGGCAACTCCCCCGGCAAGTGCGAGGCGGGGCCGAGTGACACCGGACCGAGCTACGTCAACACCTTCCAGCGCGGGCCGCAGGAGTCGGTCTGGGAGACCGTGACCCAGCCCACCTGCGACAGCTTCAAGTACGGCGGCAAGAACGGCTATCTGGACCTGTTCACCGGCGACGCCTCGTACTCCAAGCAGTGGAAGTTCACCGACGCCCCGGACGCCGACGCCCGCGCGGTCCAGGCCGCCTACTGGGCCGCCGAGTGGGCCAAGGCGCAGGGCAAGGGCAGCCAGGTGGCGGGCAACGTGGCCAAGGCCGCCAAGATGGGCGACTACCTGCGCTACGCGATGTACGACAAGTACTTCAAGAAGATCGGCAACTGCGTCGGTGAGACCTCCTGCGCGGCGGGCAGCGGCAAGAACAGCTCCCACTACCTGCTGTCCTGGTACTACGCCTGGGGCGGCGCCACCGACACCTCCGCGGGCTGGGCCTGGCGCATCGGCTCCAGCCACGCCCACGGCGGCTACCAGAACCCCATGGCGGCCTGGGCGCTGGCCAACTACGCCGACCTGAAGCCCAAGTCGGCCACCGGCGCCGCCGACTGGTCCACCAGCCTCAAGCGGCAGCTGGAGTTCTACCGCTGGCTGCAGTCCAGCGAGGGCGCCATCGCGGGCGGAGCCACCAACAGCTGGCAGGGCCGCTACGCCACGCCGCCGTCGGGCACGTCGACGTTCTACGGCATGTACTACGACGAGAAGCCGGTCTACCACGACCCGCCGTCCAACCAGTGGTTCGGCTTCCAGGCCTGGTCCATGGAGCGCGTCGCGGAGTACTACAACCGCACCGGTGACGCCTCCGCCAAGACGGTCCTGGACAAGTGGGTCAAGTGGGCGCTGTCCAAGACCACGATCAACCCGGACGGCACCTACCGGATTCCGTCCACCCTCCAGTGGTCCGGCCAGCCGGACACCTGGAACGCCTCCAGCCCGGGCGCCAACGCGAGCCTGCACGTCACCGTCGCGGACTACACCAACGACGTCGGCGTGGCGGCCGCGTACGCCAAGACCCTGTCCTACTACGCCGCCAAGTCGGGCGACACTCAGGCCAGGGACACCGCGAAGGCCCTGCTGGACGGCATGTGGAGCAACTACCAGGACTCCCTGGGCATCGCGGTCCCCGAGACCCGTGCCGACTACAACCGCTTCGACGACCCGGTCTATGTGCCCAGCGGCTGGACCGGCACCATGCCGAACGGTGACAAGATCGACTCCAGCTCCACCTTCGAGTCGATCCGGTCCTTCTACAAGAACGACCCGGCCTGGTCCAAGGTCGAGGCGTATCTGAAGGGCGGGGCGGTCCCCAGCTTCACGTACCACCGGTTCTGGGCGCAGGCCGACATCGCGCTCGCGATGGGGTCATACGCCGATCTCTTCGAGTAGCGCCCTCTTCGAGTAGCGCCATCCGCACCCGGCACCACGGGGCGGGGCTCCCTCCGGAGCCCCGCCCTCGCCGCGCTCAGACGGGCAGCGGGATCTCCCGTTCGGCCAGGGCGCGCTCCAGCCGCTGGATGTGACGGTGCTGCAGCCGCGCCGTGCGCTGGAGCGACATGACCGCCCGCAGGAACTGGTCCATGTCGGCCGCCCGGGTGAGGATGTCGTCGGGCACCCGCTCGTCGGCCAGGCACTCCCGCTCGCCCTGGGCGAGCACGGCCCGCGCCCAGGCCCGGGTGACCGGCTTGAACATCCCGGGGTGGCGCACCACGATCGCGGCGCGGACCGCCAGGTCGTTCTCCGCCGCCTCCACATGCAGGCCGTCGTCCTTGTTGCGCGCCCCGAACAGCGCCTCGTGAAGGTGATGGGCCGTGAAGCCGCGCTCGGCGCAGGCGATCCAGAAGTCCCAGTCCTCCCCGGTGCGCATGTCCTCGGCGTAGCCGCCCACCGACTGCCACACCTCGCGGCGGTAGAGCGAGCAGTAGAACATGATCAGCCGGCGCAGCAGCAGGTCCTTGTCGTAGGCCGGGAGCTGGAGCACCTGCGCGGGCAGGCCGTCGTCGGTGAAGACGGAGACATCGGTGGAGACGATGGCGATCTCCGGCCTTTGGTCCAGCACCGCCACCGTCCGCTCCAGCATGGTGGGGGCGATCACGTCGTCGGCGTCCAGCGGCAGCACATAGCGGCCGGTGGTGGCCGCGACACCCGCGTTACGGGCGGCCGAGACGCCCGCGTTGGCCTGGCGCAGCAGCCGGATGCGGCGGCCGGGGTGCTCGGCGATCAGCGACCGGGCCACCGCCGCGGTGTCGTCGGTGCTGCCGTCGTCGACCACGACGAGCTCCCAGTCCGGGTAGGTCTGGGCCAGCACGCTGTGCACCGCCTGCGGCAGGTAGTGGCCGTAGCCGTGGCAGGGGATGACCACCGAGACCACGGGGGCCGAGCCGCCCTGCTGGGGCGGGGCGGCCGCGGCCCCCGGGAGGACTCCAGCCTCCAGGGGGCCGCGTTCCGGGCCGGACGGTGCCGAGGTCATCGGTGCCCGGCGCCGTAGCCGCCCTGCCCGCCCATGCGGGGGTGGCCCGCCAGGGACTGCGACGGGGAGGTGAGGGCGACGTTGGCGCAGTGCGAGCCCGTCTCGCCGCCGCCGGTGGGGGCGAGGACGGTGACGTTGGCCGCGCTGCCGACTTTGGAGTCGCAGTGGTTCTGCTGCACCACGCCGTGCGGGTCGCCGAAGATCTCCGAGAAGTTGAGACAGTTCGCCCCCGCCCCCGGCGCCGAGACGCCCACGCCGCTGGCGGTGTCGCAGTCGTTGACCTGCTGGCTGGGGTTGTCGCCGGGGAACGCGCCGGCGCCGGTGCCGCCGAAGACCACCGCCCCGGCCGCCGCTGTCACCAGAGCGGCCGTCTTGCCGATGTTCATGTGATTCTCCTAATTTCTTGCCGCAGAAGCCCGCGGACACCGAGCTAACGACGCCCGGCGTCACGGGCTTCGCGTTCGGCGGCGGCTTCACCTGCCTGGCTCAGCGGCCCACCACCCCAATGGGCGGGGTGCACCACCTCCACCCCGGGCAGCGCCCAGCACGCGACGCCCATGTCCTGGGCCAGTGCGGCCAGTCCCTCGGTCTCGATGAGCCGCCGGTAGGGGGCGGCCGGGAACACCAGCCCGTCGCGGTGCAGATCGGCATGGACCAGCAGGGCCGTACTGCCGACCGCGTCGACGCGGACCCGCTCGTGCCCGCGCAGCTCGTCCAGATAGCTCCGGCCGAACCCCTTGGGCGGCTGCAGGATTCCGTCCCGGAGCCATCGGTCCCAGTCCAGGGTGTCGGCGTCCGGGTGCAGGACGAAGGTGTTGAGGTCGAAGCTGGGCCCGCCGGGCTCGGTGACGCAGTGCGCGGCGACGATCTCCTCGCGCGCGCCGAGCAGCCGCTGGACGAGGTCGGCCGGATGGTCCGTCACATCGACGTCGAGCCACAGGACCCAGCGTTCGTCGGTGAGCGCGCGCGCCAGGAGGTGGTTACGGGCCATGGCCAGCGCGGAGCGCCGCTGCCGCTGGACGCCCGGCGCCCAGCGCGGCCCGGTGAGCCGGAGGCCGAAGTGGCGCCGTACGAGGGTGACCCGCCGGAAGTCCGCCTCCAGCGCGGGCAGGGCGTCCTGGAGGGCCTGCCAGGTGCCGTCACGGCTGTCGCCCTCCAGCAGGCCGACGGAGAGCGCGTCGCGCGGGTGGTCGAGGGCGCGCAGGTTGTCGAGGTAGCGGGGGAGGAAGGCGGCGGCGTCCTTGACGGGGGTGAGGACGAGCAGCGGCGGAGGCCCGTCCGGGTCCGCGTCCGCGTTCACGGGGGCGGGCCGTCTCGCCCGCGGGACGCGCGCCGACGGGTCGGCGGCGCCGTCCGCGGCGACGTCCCCGGTGGTCTCCGCCGCCAGGAGGTCCGCGGCGTCGAGGGGCAGCCGCGCCGCCATCGCGTACACCTGGTCCGCATAGGCGCCCCCCGTGGGCCACAGCTGGGTCGCGGCGTCGAAGAGACGCGTGAAGTGCGGCTCGTCGAAGGTGTTGGCCCCGTGGAACACATAGGTGTAGAGCTCGGGCGCGTCCAGGGACACCGTCCGTCCACCGCGCACCACGGCCTCCGCGACCGGGGAGTCCTCGCCGCACCGCCGCTGCGGATAGCGGGGAAGCGCCTCCTTCGCGCAGAGCATGGAGCCCTCCCACACCCGGATCCCGGAGATGGCCAGCTTGCGGCGCGCGGGCCACCACAGCCGCTCACGGGCCAGGAAACACGCCGTGGCGTCCAGCGCCAGGACCGCCGCGAGCTGCACTTCGATCCGCTCCGGGTCGTACAGGTCGTCGTCGTCCCACTGGCACACGTACGGCCCGGTGGCCAGGTCCACGGCGATGTTGCGCAGCTCGCCCAGCGTCCGCCCCTCCGGCGGCAGCCGGTGCAGCCGGATCCGTTCGTCGGCGAGGCCGCGTACGTGGTCCTCGAGGGCGCCGTCCGCGCCGTCGTCCACCACGACCAGCTCGGCGCGGGTGTAGGTCTGGGCGAGGAAGCAGCGGATCGCCCGCCTGGCCAGTGGCAGCCGGTCCTTGGTGACCATCAGACAGGACACCGTCGGCGCGGGCGATCCCGCGGCCCAGCGCCTGCGCTGGGCGTCGAGGTCGATGAGGCCGTGGGCGCAGGGCTGCAGGTCCTGGCTCGTCCAGAAGCCGACCTGACGCCTGGTGGGGGTCGCGGGCGCCCCGGAGTCCTCCCGGTGCCAGCTGCCCGACCAGTGGTGCACGGCGTGCGCCCGGTCCCGGTCGACCTCCCGCGGCCCGAACAGCTCCGCGGCGGCCGGGCTCAGCTTGGGGTACAGGGTCTCGGCCCCCAGGAGGGCGGGCGAGCAGCCCTCGGGGGCGCTGTCGACCGCGCGGGTGAGGAAGAACGGGCCCGTCGCGTCCACCGGGCCGGGCAGGGTGTGGGCGCCCACCAGCCGCCGGTGCACATGCGACCAGAACGGATGGCCGGGCCGCGAGGCCATGAACGCGTTGCAGACGATGCGCCGCATGCCGTTCCGGCGGCTCAGCGGCAGTTGGAGGTGCTCCTCCGGTTCGATCCCGAGGACGAGCTCCTGCCCGGCGAAGAGCCCGGTCATCGGGCGCAGGCACTCGAAGTCCATGTCGACGTACAGCCCGCCGAAGTGGTCGAGGAGGAAGTAGCGGATCGCGTCGGCCCGTTTGATCGGCTCCGGGTAGCCGTCGTAGACGGGCAGGAACCACGCGTAGTGCTCCTCGAGGAACGCGCGGTTGTCCGCGTCCGTCCACAGCCGGTACTCCCAGTCGGGATGGTGCCGGCGCCAGGACTCGGACCAGTCCCGCCACTCGTGCGGAACGTCCTCGTTCTTCCATGTCTGGTGGATCAGGGGTGGAATGCCATGCTTCTCGGACATCCGCGCAGTATGTCCATCTGTCGCGCCCGCCGGGCGGCGGCGCGGCGGGGGCGTCGTACGCGGACCTCTTCGAATGGTCACCCTCGAGTGGTCACCGGCACGGCGAGAGCGGGGCTCCCCAGGGAGCCCCGCTCTCGTGGTGCCACACGGTGTTCAGGTGTCATCCCCGTACGCGCCGGGGTGGTCCACCTAGTGCTTCGACGACTTCGACTTCGACTTCGACGACTTCTCGGCGACGGCGATGTTGGCGCACCGCGAGCCCTCGACGAGCTTGCTGGAGAGGGCCGCGCTGCCGCCGATCCCGGTCCCATCGGCGTCGGAGTCACAGTGGTTCAGCTGCGCCAGATCCCTGATGTCCTTCGCGAAGTTGACGCAGTCCGGCCTCGGCGGGGGCCCGCCGAAGCTGACGGCTTGGTTGGACTCGCACTTGTTGGCCTGCTTGAGGGAGGGGTCGACACCCGTTGCCCCGGCGTCGGCTCCGCCGAAGACCACTACGCCGGCCGCCGCTGCCACCAGGGCCGCCCTCCTGCCGAAGTTCATGCGATTTCTCCTCGCGCTCGCTCCACGGGACATCCGCGGACGCACCCGGCTAACGACCCCCGCCCGCCGGGGCTTCGGCGCCGGAGGGCGTTTCACCTGCCTGGCGCAGTGGCCGCGCCCCGTCGGCGGCGGTCAGCCGAGCGAGGACAAGGGCACGGCGAACAGCACCCGTTCGGGGACGATGCGGTCCTGCCATCCGCTGGACGTCGGGTCCTGCCACCGTCCCTTGGCGTCGGCGGCCCACTCGGTGACCGACCACACCGTCCTGGTGCTCCACCACAGCGACATCGACTCGGAGTGCTTGGCCCAGCACGCGTTGGCCAGGTCGGTGCCCGAGCAGGCCGTCGCGGTCGCCTTGGTGGTGTCCTGGCGCCACATGATGCCGTGCTGCCCGGGTCCGCCCCTGGCGCTGGGCACGTACCAGCGCTTGCCGCCCGCGCCGTCCTGGTAGGACAGGGCGCCCTGGACGCCCACGACCTCGGTCTCGTACGCGTCGGCGGCCTCGGCCTTCCCGGAGCCGTCCACGGCCAGCGGCATGGCGCCCTCCGTCGGGCCGAGGTCGTACCGGAACAGCCGCGCGGGCTGGGTGCCGCCCGAGGAGAACCACTCGTTGGCGACCAGGCGGTGGGGGGTGGCGCTGCGGTCCAGCGAGATGGACGCGAAGCAGGGGACGCCGTCGTCGTCGGCCGAGGAGCACTTCGCGCTCAGGCCGTACGAGCCGATGGCCGGCATCAGGTACTGGTAGCCGTGGGCCGAGTAGCCGCCGCTCACCTTGCCGATCGCGGTGGAGTTCACCGTCGCCCGCAGGATGTGTTTCATCGAGAACACGTACAGGGCGTTGTGGCTCGCGTCGCCGCCCGACGCGGTGACGATGAGCTTGTCGCCGTACCAGACCATGCCGCCCAGGTGCGAGCCCAGCTTGGCGAAGTTCGCGCCGCCCTCGGTGGGCACGGTCAGCAGCACCCAGCGGTACCTGAAGGAGCCGGGCGTGTTCGCGTCGATGAAGGCGACCCGGGCCAGGCCCCGGTCGGCGGCGGGCTCCGCGCCCGGGTACTCGTCGTAGAGGTGGTCGTTGTGCGTCCAGCCGGACAGGATGACCTTGTTCTCTCCCCAGGCGCCGTCGTCGTCCGCGTCCCCGGAGGAGGTGACCGACTGCGGCAGCCAGCTTTGCGTCAGCGCGTCACCGGTGGTGAAGCAGTACGCCGCGGTGGCCTTCGGCTGCACCGGCAGCGCGGCCTTCTCCGAGGCGCGGCAGGCCGGGCTGGAGGTGGGGGTGGGCATGGTGTGGTTGGCGCTCTTGAGGACGGTGTCCACGCCCACGTTGGGCAGCCGCCGGTCGAGTTCGGCGATCGTGGAGTCGGCGACCTCGCGCTGGGTGAGCGTGAGCTTCGATAACTCCGCCGAGGTGGTCAGTGGTTTCAGCGCGCCGGGGTTGTCGGCCACGGCGGCCTGGGACGTGGCGTTGGTGAACAGCAGCGCGCCGGCCCCGAGGGCCGCGGCCACCGCCGTGCTGATCCATGGCGCCCGGCGGCGCAGCGCGCCGTGCCGGGCCTTACCTGTTCCCCGCATGGGAGCCTCCCGTTGACAAGTCCCGGGCACCATACGGGTGTTGGGGAGCGTGCCGAAGGGTTTCGGGGAGAACGTGCCTCATGCGCGCACGCGCGAGACCCCGGGGTACACGGCGGCCACGTTGTCCGTGGGCTTCGGCCGGTGTTCCGCGCAGGGGCCCGCCGCGAAGGCGCGCAGCAGGTTCTCGGTGGTGCGGGTGACGAAGGCGCCGGTCCGCGCGTCCAGGCCGTGGTCGCGCCCGTTCTCGCGGGTCCCCGCCATGAGCCCTTCGACCCATCGCATGGTCCCGGTGGCGAACACGCCCGCCCCGCTCGGGACGGTGTAGTACGCGGAGTCGGCGTGGCTGCGCCGGCCGTTGCACACCAGGGGCGAGTGGGCGATGATCTCCAGCGGCTCCGGGGTGGGCTCGCCCGGGGCCACCCGGTCGTACTCGACCCCGACGAGATGGGCGAACGAGTCGCCCCGCCTGACCCCGGTCCCGGCGAAGAGCCAGTGGCCGGGCGTGTGCACCACATACGCGGCATCGGTCGGGTAGCCCTCGTAGAAGACACCGGTCAGCGAGGACTCGGGGTCGGCGGCCGGCGGCTGGCGGAAGTCGGTGGTGACCAGGTCGCGGCGGTCCGCGAGATACGGGTCGTCGTGGTACGCGCTCTTGTAGCAGACCACCGTGCGGTCCGCGCCGCCCGGACCGGCCTCCAGCCTGATCCGGCGGAAGCAGGTGTTGGCGCCGAGGAACGCCACATTGGTCCCGGCGTCGCGGGCGCGGGTGACGTACTGGCGCTGCTGCGGGGTCCAGTACTCGTCGTGGCCCAGCGATATCACCGCCGCGGCGCCGCGCAGCACCGCCGGATCGCGGTGCACGTCCACGCCCGTGGTGTAGGCCAGCGGTATGCCGAGCCGTTCCGCGAGCACCACCAGCGCCCGCTCGTGGACCAGGAACTTCACCGCGCCGTTGCCGTCGTACGGCCGGTCGAAGCCGACGGCGAGCGAACGCGTCCCGTACGCCCCGTCCTGGCCCTGGTAGAGGCTGAACCCGCCCCAGGTGTTGTACGCCTGCCAGGTGGCCACCGCGTGCATCAGCAGGGTCCGGCCCGCGGCCTTCTCGGAGCGGACGACCAGCGGGACATAGCGCTGGTGGCCGTCCTCCGCGTCCAGCCGGAGCAGATACGCGCCCTCCGGCCAGCCCTCGGTGCGCACCCGGACGGTGCGCCGCCAGCCCGCCCGGACCGTCCGGGTGGCGTCGATCAGCACGGGCGGGCTCTGCCTGCGGCCGGGCAGCCGGCCCGAGCGCCAGACCAGCCGCGCCTGCGCCCCGCCGTACCAGCCGATCCGGTACGCCGAGACGCGGAAGCCGGGCGCGGTGGTCGACACATACAGCCCGAACCCCTCGCCGGGCACCACGCTCACCTTGTCCGTGTAGCCCTCCACGGCGTTCTGCGGGCCGACCGAGCGTATCCGCCAGTCGGCGTCCCCCGGCTTGCTCCGCTCCGCGTCCACGGCCCGCCGCGGGGCCCTGGAGGGGCGCGCCGCCCTGCCGTGCTCCCCGCCGCCCGACGACTCGCACCCGGCCACCGCCGCCCCGGCGGCCCCCACCGCCCCGAGGAAGCGCCTGCGCCCGAGGGCGTGCCCCGGGGTGCGCCCCGGGGCACCGTCCTGGCCCGGGCCGCCCCCCTGCTCCCGGCCCTCGCCGCCTATCGCCTCGTCGTCCATCGCATCCGTCCCGGCCGCCGTGGTCCTGCGGCCATCCTGAGCGGCGGCCGGGGGCCGGGCGACCGGGAGGCACCCGAACCGGCGACGCCCGACCGGGACGGTTCGAGGTGCAAAGCCGCCGCGGGGGCCGCAGCGTGGACCTATGACCGAGAGCGAGAGCCCACGCGTCCACATGCCACCGATCGTGGTGCTCGGGGTGCAGCCGAACCATCCTCCGTTCCGTCTGATCGAGGTCGCCGGGGAAGTGATCGGCAAGGCGCACTCGGTCCTGGACGTGATCGAGATCGCCCGCATGCTCGGCATGGAGGACATCGACCTCGACGACCCGGACGTCGTGCGCTGGGTGGGCGGCGACAAGTTCACCTGGACGCCGTTGTGGCCGGTCGCAGGGAAGCGGCGGAGGGGGCACGGGGGCAGGGGCGAGGGTGAGGGAGGCGAGAGTGGCGAGACGGGCGAAGGCCCCGGCGAGGCCCACCGTCACCACCGCTGGAGATCCTGAGCGCCCGACTTATGATCCAACGCGTGGACATCCCCGACAGACTCATCACCCTCCAGCGGAACGCGGACGCCGAGCGCGCCAGGCTCACCGGGCTCGACGGCGAGGAGCGCGAGGCGCAATGGAAGCGCTGGTACGAGGCCGCCGTCGAGATCCAGGCGGCGGTGACCGCGCACGCCCAGGAGACGGGCGCGCCGCGCGGACAGATCGAGGCCGCGGTGAAGAAGGTCGTACGGCATCCGGCCCCGGAGGGGTGACAACGGCTGAGGGCCCGACCTGCTCGCGCAGATCGGGCCCTCAGCCGCATCAGGGTGAGTAACGGGACTCGAACCCGCGACATCCTGGACCACAACCAGGTGCTCTACCAGCTGAGCTATACCCACCATGACCGGCGCTTTCCGCACCGGCCGAGAAAAAGTGTACAGGGTCCGCGGGGGTGCTCGCTCCCGGCTTTTCGGGGCCGGGAGCGAGGGGTCACGGCTGCCGGGCCGGGAGGACGTGCTTCGCGGCGATCGACCTGGCCGTGTCCGAGTCCGGACCGGGCTGCGGGACGAAGACCGCCTCCCGGTAGTAGCGCAGCTCCGCGATGCTCTCGTGGATGTCCGCGAGGGCGCGGTGGTTGCCGTTCTTCTTCGGGCTGTTGAAGTAGGCCCGCGGATACCAGCGGCGGGCCAGCTCCTTGATCGACGAGACGTCGACGATCCGGTAGTGGAGATAGCTTTCGAGCTCGGGCATGTCCCGGAGCAGGAAACCGCGGTCGGTGCTGACCGAGTTTCCGCACAGGGGGGCCTTGCCGGCCTCCAGGACGTGCTCGCGGATGTATGCCAGGACCTGCCGCTGGGCGTCTTCCAGCGTGGTCCCGCCGTCCAGCTCCGCGAGCAGTCCGGAGGCCGTGTGCATCTCGCGCACCACCTCGGGCATGGTGGTCAGCGCTTGTGCGGGCGGCCGGACAACGATGTCCACCCCTTCGCCCAGGATGTTCAGCTCGGAGTCCGTGACCAGCGCGGCCACCTCGATAAGCGCGTCGTCCGACAGCGAGAGCCCGGTCATCTCGCAGTCGATCCACACCATGCGATCGTTCATACGTCTCACCCTACGGGGCGTTCCCGCTGGCCGGGCAGGGTCGGGCGACCGGGCGCGCGACCGGTGGCCTGCTCGGGCAGGCGCGGGGCGTAGGCGTCGGACTCCGGCTTGCCCGGATCGCCCCCGCCGTGCGGATGCGGAGCGTGATGCGGGTGGGCCGGATGGGGGAGGGGCCCGCCGGGGCGCCGCAGCGGCATGGAGTGCTCGCCGGGCCGCTGCTCGACCGGCTCGGCCCGTTCCAGCCGGTCACCCCGCTCCAGGCGCTCGGGGCGGTCCGTACGGTCCGGGACGCCGCTCTGGGGCCTGCGGGCGCGGTACGCGGCCCGGTAGGCGGCCGGGGAGGACCCCAGCTGCCGCCGGAAGTGCCCGCGCAGCGCGACCGGGGAGCGGAAGCCGCAGCGCCCGGCGACCTCGTCGACGGAGTAGTCGGAGGTCTCCAGGAGACGCTGCGCCTGCAGCACCCGCTGGGTGATCAGCCACTGCAGTGGAGCGCTCCCAGTGAGCGAGCGGAACCGCCGGTCGAAGGTGCGGCGGCTCATATAGGCGCGGGCGGCCAGGGCCTCGACGTCGAACTGCTCGTGCAGATGCTCGAGCGCCCACGCCACGACCTCGGCGAGCGGATCCGCGCCGATCTCCTCCGGTAAAGACCTGTCCAGATAGCGCTCCTGCCCTCCGCTGCGGCGCGGCGGGACGACCAGGCGGCGGGCCAGGGCGCCCGCGGCGTCCGCGCCGTGGTCGGTGCGCACGATGTGCAGGCACAGGTCTATGCCCGCGGCGGTGCCCGCCGAGGTCAGGATGTCCCCGTCGTCCACGAACAGCTCGCGCGGATCGACGTGGACGGACGGATAGCGCTTGGCGAGCGTCGGCGCGTACATCCAGTGGGTGGTCGCCGGGCGGCCGTCCAGCAGCCCCGCGGCGGCGAGTACGAAGGCCCCGGTGCACAGGCCCACGATCCGCGCGCCCTCCTCGTGCGCGCGGCGCAGCGCGTCGAGCGCGGCGGCCGGTGGCGGCTGGGTTATCGACCGCCAGGCCGGTACGACGACGGTGCCGGCCCGGGACAGCGCCTCCAGGCCGTATGGTGCGGTCAGTTCCAGTCCGCCGGTCGTTCGCAGTGGCACATCTTCGCCCGCGCACACCAGCAATCGGTACCGCGGGACTCCGGCGTCCTGGCGGTCGATGCCGAAGACGGAGAGCGGGATGGAGCTTTCGAAGATAGGGCCGCCGCTGAAGAGCAGCACCGCGACGATTTCTCGTCGCCGGCGTCCGGAGAGCTTGCGCGAGGTCTCCGGTACGGTCGTGGAGTCCTGGCTCATCGAACTAAGCCCCCCTCGGTGGTCGCGTCCTCTCGGTCCTGCACGTTTCCCCTCGGTCCTGAACGGTTCCCCCGCCGGTCATGGCCAAGATCGAATCTACTGTGTCGCGTGTGGTCGCCGTGACCAGTTCACCACCCGCCACTATGTCGACATGACAACTTGGCGGGAAGCATTCGATCACGAAGCGTTGCACTCGTGGGCCTCCCTGTGAAGTACGCCTAGCCCTCGGACCCACTTCGCGTAGGGGGTAGGGGCGGCTCATACCCCTTTCCTCGCTGGTCGGAGGGGGTTGGGGCGAGCGTTTGCCAAGGAAAGAACTTTGAAGGGAAGTTGGCCGAAAAGGAGTGGGCGCAGACGTGCGGAAGGGTCCTCCGCCGGGCGTACGACCCCTCCGGTGACGCTCACCACTGTGTGCCCGGAGCGCTACGGAGCGCGCCCTCAGCCCCGCCGGCCGCCCCTGTGCGCCCCGATTCCGGTCCTCCCATGTCGTCCACGATGTGGACTGACGGCCGTTCCCGCGAGCCTGGCGGCCTCGCGCTCACAGCGCCGCAGCAGCGCCCGGCTGACGGCGGTGACCGCGGCCAGCCCGACGGCGGCGCCCGCCGCCGCGGCGAACGGCGAGCCGCACACCAGCAGCACGACGGGCACCAGGGCGCAGCTGAACGCGCCCCAGCGGATCACCTCGCCCGACGCCTCGCCGGCCGGGGTCGGGACGGGGCGCTCACGGCCCTCGCGGGGCGCGTCGTACTCCAGGGTCGCGGGCACGTATCTGCTCCTCGCAGGGTGGCGGACGGGGGCCGGGACGGGCGCGATCAGCGCGCGGCTACTACAACGCCGGGCGGGCGCGGGGGTCACTGTGGGCCGTCCGCGGGGTGTACGCCCCACGGCGGCTCGGGGTTTGCTGGAGGCTCGCTCGGGCCGTGCCGCGGAGCCGCACATCGGCACGGTCGGGACCACTTGGGGCATTGCGTTACGGGCCGCCCTCCGGCATGCTCCGTGGAATGCCTCGGGCGGTTCGCCGCCCAAGAGCTCTCTGGGCAGGAGGGGAGTGGCGCCGTACCCTTAGGGGTAAGGGCTTGGATAGATGAATCCCGGACGGATTCGGTTCGTTCGATACGCTTCCCCGAGCGCCGGCGAGCCGCCGCCCCCGACAACTGCAACCCTTGAGCCCCCCCCGCCGTTCCCTCCTCACGAGGACTTCCTTCGCCGAGACACCGATGGCCGGTCACGACATCCCCGAACCCGCGGACCGCAAGCGGGTCGCCGATCACATGGCGCACCCCGAAGCGGCGGAAGAATCACGTCATTCCTGCGATCCGGCGTTCCAGCACGGCGTCGTGGTGGGATTCGACGGTTCGACATCCAGCGAGCGCGCCCTCGCGTACGCCATCGGCATGGCCCGGCGCTCCGGCTCCGGGCTGATCATCGTCCATGTGGCCAACCGGCTGCCGACGACGGTATGGGCCGGGTGCGAGCCGCCCGTCTTCGTCGATGTGCCCGACCACCGCACCGAGGTGCTGGGCCTGGAGCTCGCCTGCGCGGACCATCTCGCCGAGGTGCCCTGGATCCTGGTGGAGCGGGGCGGGGACATCTGCCATGAGCTGGAGGAGGTCGGCCGGGAGTACGCGGCCGACGCGATCGTGGTCGGCTCCACGCACGGGCTGGTGGGGCGCATCTTCGGCTCGGTCGCGGGACGGCTGGCGCGCCGGGCCCAGCGGCCCGTGGTGGTCATTCCCTGAGCTGCCCCGACTCCGGACCCCGGCCGGTTCCCCGGCGGGCTCCGGGGCGGTTCGCGACCGGTCCCAGGCCGGTTCCCCCGCGGATTCCGTGGTCGGTTCCCGTCCGGGGGGAACAGGCGTCGGGAATCGGACACGCTCAACTCCCTTTGACCGCCGGTCAGATGGCGCCAGGACCGGCTTGACAACCGGCGAATCCACCCGGGCGTAGAGGTGGATTGTGCGTTTGTGACGGGTACAAACCGAGCGAACGGGCGTGCAGTGACGCGCCGCCGGCCGGGAAGTGACGGTTCCCGTCGGCGGCTCACCTGCCGGCGCAAGGGCGACGCCGGCACAGGGGAGGCGGCCCCCGCGTGCGTGGTGGCACACGCGGGGGACCGCCGAGCGGCCGTCTGGCGGGTGATCACTCCACCGTGACGGACTTCGCCAGGTTGCGCGGCTTGTCGATGTCGCGGCCGAGGGCCAGCGCCGTGTGGTACGCGAGGAGTTGCAGCGGAATCCCCATCAGGATCGGGTCCAGCTCCACCTCGTTGCGCGGCACCACGATCGTGTGGTCCGCCTTCTCCTGCTCCTGGTGCGCCACGGCCAGGATCCGGCCGCTGCGGGCCTTGATCTCCTCCAGCGTCGCGCGGTTCTTCTCCAGCAGATCGTCGTCCGGCAGCACGGCGACGGTGGGCACCTCGGGCTCGATGAGCGCCAGCGGGCCGTGCTTGAGCTCGGAGGCCGGGTACGCCTCGGCGTGGACGTAGGAGACCTCCTTGAGCTTCAGGGAGGCCTCACGGGCCACCGGGTAGCCGCGCACCCGGCCGATGAACATCATGCTCTTCGCATTCGCGTATTCCGCGGCGAGCTGTTTGATCTCCTCCTCGCCGCGCAGCACCTCCGCGATCTGCTCGGGCAGCCGCCGCAGCCCGGCGATGATCCGCTTGCCGTCGGCGACCGACAGGTCGCGGATCCGGCCGAGGTGGAGGGCCAGCAGGGCGAAGGCGACGGCGGTGTTGGTGAAGCACTTGGTGGACACCACGCACACCTCGGGGCCCGCGTGGACGTACACCCCGCCGTCCGTCTCGCGGGCGATCGCGCTGCCGACGACGTTGACGACGCCGAGCACGCGCGCGCCCTTGCGCTTGAGCTCCTGGACGGCGGCCAGCGTGTCGTAGGTCTCGCCGGACTGGCTGACCGCGATGTAGAGCGTGTCCGGGTCGACGACCGCGTTGCGGTAGCGGAACTCGCTCGCGGGCTCGGCGTCCGCGGGGATACGGGCCAGCTCCTCGATCAGCTGGGCGCCGATCAGACCCGTGTGGTAGGCCGAGCCGCAGCCGAGGATCTTCACCCGGCGCACCCCGCGCGCCTCGCGGGCGTCCAGGTTGAGCCCGCCGAGGCGGACGGTGGCGAAGCGGTCGTCGATGCGCCCGCGCAGCACCCGGTCCACGGCGTCGACCTGCTCGTGGATCTCCTTGTGCATATAGGTCTCGTGGCCGCCCATGTCGTACGACTCGGCCTCCCACTCCACGGTGGTGGGCGTGGCGGAGGTGCGGGAGCCCTCGGTGGTGTACGTGCGGAAGTCGTCGGCCTTGAGGGTGGCCATCTCGCCGTCGTCGAGGGTGACCACCTGGCGGGTGTGGCTGACCAGGGCGGCGACGTCCGAGGCGACGAACATCTCCTTCTCGCCGATGCCCAGCACCACGGGGGAGCCGTTGCGGGCGACGACGATCCGGTCGGGGAAGTCCGCGTGCAGTACGGCGATGCCGTAGGTGCCCTCGACCAGGGCGAGGGCCTGGCGGACCTTCTCCTCCAGGGTGTCGGCCTGCGAGCGGCCGATCAGATGGGCCAGGGTCTCGGAGTCGGTCTCGGAGGCGAGCTCGACCCCGTCGGCGACGAGCTTGGCGCGCAGCTCGGCGGCGTTGTCGATGATGCCGTTGTGGACGAGCGCGACCTTGCCGTCCGCGTCCAGGTGCGGATGCGCGTTGGCGTCGTTGGGCGCGCCGTGGGTGGCCCAGCGGGTGTGCGCGATGCCGACGGTGCCCGCGAAGCGCTTGGGCAGCCTTGCCTCCAGGTCGCGGACCCGGCCCTTGGCCTTGGCGGTCTTCAGCCCGGGGGACTGCGCCGCCTGCCCCGATTTGGCGGGCTTGGCGTGGATCGCGATCCCGGCCGAGTCATAGCCGCGGTACTCCAGTCGCTGCAGCCCCTCCAGCAGCAGCGGCGCCACATCGCGTTTCCCGATATATCCAACGATTCCGCACATGGTGTCGATCCCTCCCTGATGGGTCGCTCATGGGTGCTCGGCTCGGCCGGTGTCCCGGCTGCCTGCTCGGCAGGTGGCTCAGCCGTAGACGATGCGGCGCAGCTGGCGCAGCGAGAGATCGGGCGGCGCCACCGCGCGGTGCGGCAGCTCGGCCGTGATCCGCTCGAAGATGTCCGCGTTCGTCAGCCCGCCGGACTGCAGCTCCCGGTGGCGGCGGCGGACGAACTCCTCGGTCGTCTCGTCGAAGTACGCCAGCACGTCCAGCACCACCCGGGCGGCCTCGCCGCGGCTGAGCGGCGTGCTGCGCACCAGGTGGTCGATGAGGTCATCGTGGGACATACGGCGATCGAGCACTCGTAGATACTGCGGTGAGCCGCCCCGTTTCGCAACAATCCTGCCCGATATCGGGCAGGAGGAAGGGGTGGGTGACTGACAAGGCTCCTCATGTGGCGAGTCTGCGGTAGTGGAGGAGGGGGCGGGCAGTCACTGGTACGTTCGCCCGGCCGGCGCTGGAGCCGGCCCGGTGGGGCTGCGGAACACTGGGACGACGACACGAGAGGGGGGCCGGGGGATGCGCGTGCTCATCGTCGATGACGACGAGGAGATGGCACAGGTCGTCGCGGTGGGCCTGCGCCGTGCGCAGATGGCCGTCGACGTGGCGTTCGACGGTACGGAGGCGCTGGAACGGCTGGGAGCCGACGGCGGCGCGTACGACGTGGTCGTCCTGGACCGGGACCTGCCCGGGACGCACGGCGACGAGGTCTGCGCGGCGCTGATCGCCGCCGGGTGCCGCAGCCGCATCCTGATGCTCACCGCCGCGGGAACGGCGGACGACATCGTGGACGGGCTGGGCCTGGGCGCCGACGACTACCTCCCCAAGCCCTTCGATTTCCCCGTACTCGTCGCCCGGATCGCTGCCCTGGCCCGCCGCGCGCATCCGGCCGTACCGCCCGTGGTGCGCCACGGCGACCTCCTGGTCGACAGCGCCCGGCGCACCGCCGTACGGGCAGGCCGGGCGCTGGCCCTCACGCCCAAGGAGTTCGGCGTCCTCGAACTGCTCCTGGCCGCCGGGGGCCGTGCCGTCTCCGCCGAGGAGCTGCTCGAACGGGTCTGGGACGAGGCCGCCGACCCCTTCACCAGCGCCGTGAAGATCACGATCAGCCGGCTGCGGGCCAAACTCGGGGCGCCGCCGGTCATCGAGACGGTGGCCAGGAGCGGTTACCGGATCTGAGGGGCGCGGGATCCAGCCGAAAGGTCGCCACGTTCACATGCCCGTCCACACCTCCGCCGCCGTCCGCGGCCTCGCGCCCGCCGCTCTGCGCCGGCTCACCGGCCGGATCGTGCGCGCGGGCCTGCCCCGCCGCACCGTACGGTTGCGGCTGACCGCCTTGTACGGAGGGCTGTTCCTGGTGTCCGGCGCCGCGCTGCTCGCGGTGACGTACGGCCTGGTGGCCGGCGCCGTCGATCGTCCGCCCACGGTCCTGAAGCGGGAGGTGACAGTGGCCTCCCCCAGCCCGGGCGGACCGGCCGGCCGGGCATCCGGGAACGGCCGGGCCTCCGGGAACGAGGGGACACGGCCCGCCGAGCCCGGCGACCGGGCGGCCATGGACACCGCCATGGCGGCCCTGCAGAAGGACGTACAGCGGACCGTCGACCACCAGAAGTCCGCCATGCTGCACACCCTGCTGGTCCAGTCGGGGATCGCCCTGGGCCTGATGTCACTGACATCCGTGCTGCTGGGCTGGGTCGTGGCCGGCCGTGTCCTGCGCCCGCTGCGGACCATCACCTCCACCGCACAGGACATCTCGGCGACCAGCTTGCACCGGCGGCTGGCCCTGGCCGGCCCCCGGGACGAACTGCGGGAGCTGGGCGACACGTTCGACGCGCTGCTGGCCCGGCTCGACGGTTCCTTCCAGGCGCAGCGGCAGTTCGTCGCCAACGCTTCCCACGAGCTGCGTACGCCGCTGGCCCGCCAGCGCGTGCTGGGCCAGGTCGCCCTGGCCGACCCCGACCCGACCGTCGAGTCCCTGCGTACGGCCCACGAACGGATACTTGCCGCCGGACAGCAGCAGGAACGGCTCATCGAAGCGCTGCTGACCCTGGCCCGCGGCCACGCGGGCCTCGACGAGCGCCACCCCTTCGACCTGGCCCGGCTCGCCCGGGAAGCCGTGGCCGCGCGCGCCACCGCGGCCCACGAACGGCAGGTGACGCTGCGCCCCCAGACCGGCGCGGCCGTCTCCTCGGGCCACCGGGCGCTCGCCGAACGGCTGGTGGCCAATCTGCTGGACAACGCGATCCGCTACAACATGCCCGGCGGACAGGTGGACGTCACCACCGGCACACAGGCCGGGCGCGCCGTCCTCACGGTCGCCAATACCGGCCCGGACGTGCCCGCGGACGCCGTCGAGCGGATCCTCCTGCCTTTCCAGCGTCTCGGCCCGGCTCGCACCGGCGGCGGCGCCCGCGGCGCGTCGTCCCAGGGGTTCGGCTTGGGCCTGTCCATCGTCTCGGCCATCGCGGCCGCCCACGATGCCACCCTCACCGCCGCCCCGCGGCCCGGCGGCGGCCTGATCGTCACGGTCGGCTTCCCCACCGCGGCGACGCAACCGCCCTGAAACCACTGGCCGCGTAGAACGTCCGTCAGCGTCGCCGCACCGACCGCGGCGACGCCCACGGCACGACCGACGCGCGTTCAGGAGCACTCCGCATGAGCAACACACCGGCCGACCCGCTGCCGACCGCCACCACCCCGCCCGACCCCGTACCGGCCGACTCCCTGCCGGCCGAGCCCGTACCGGCCGAGCCCGTGGCCACCCGAGCCGCGCCGATCGGGCCCTCGTCGGCAGAACTCCCGGCCGCCCAACCGCCGTCGGCCGGCCGCGGGCCCGGCCACCGCCGGATCGGGCTGCCGCGGCAGCGGCGCGTACTGGTCACGACCGGGATCGCCGTACTCGCGGGCAGCGTGCTCGTCACCGCCCTGACCGCGTCCGCCAGCCCCTCGGCAGAGCCGGACCAGGCCGACCGGCCCGCCGCCTGCGCACCGCAGGACCCGACCAGCCCCCGGCCGCCCGCGCAGGACCCGGCCCCGACCTCCGTCAGCACGGTGGAGCAGGCGTACTACTGCATCTTCGACAACTATTACGGCGGTTCCCGGCTCGATGACCGCCCACTGCTCCAGTACGCCGGCCAGGCCGTCGTCCGGGAACTGCGCAAACGCGGTGTCGACCAGCCGTTCGCCGTCCTGCCGGCGCTGACCGGCGACCGGGACAAGGACTGGTCGCTCTTCGCCAAGCGGCTCCAGGAAGTGCTGGACGCGGTGCCGGACGACGACCAGGCGCTGCGCTCCTCGCTCGCCGTCGCCGCGATCCAGGGGATGCTGGCCGCCCTGCACGACAACCACGCCGACTACCAGGGTCCCGGCAGCCCGGGTGCCACGCCGGACGCCCACCCGTGGGGCCTGGGCATCGGCCTGAACCGGACCCTCCCCCCGGCCGCGACCGCCCCGGACTTCACCGGTCCGCTCTTCCCCACCACGGTCGGCACCGGTACTCCCGCCGCCGCGGCCGGGCTCAAGCCCGGAGACGTCATCGAGGCGGTGAACAATGTCCCGGTCTTCACCAACGGCCGGCTCAACCCGGGAGTTGTGGACTCCCTCCACCCCTCGTATCCCCGGCGCGCCCCGGTGACCCTCACCGTACGGCGGCCCGCGACCGACCGGACCCGGCGCGTGCGTGTCACTCCCGGCCCGCTGCCCGCGCGGCCCAAGCCGCAGGTGGACGTCACCCTGGTGGCCGGCGGCATCGCCGACGTCCGCCTGGACGCCTTCTATCCGGGCGCCGCCCAGGAAGCCCTCAAGGCCATCGCCGACCTCAAGGCGACCACCAAGCTCACCGGCATCATCTTCGATCTGCGCGGCAACCGCGGCGGCGTCGCCGACGAGGGCAACAAACTGATGGGCGCGTTCGTCCACGACGCGACGGCCGTTTCCTTCTGCGACGCCGACGGCACCTGCGACCCCCAGCCCGTCGACAACAGCACCCCGTTGCTGAACCTGCCCATGGTCACGCTCACCGACGACGGCTGCGCCTCCGCGTGCGAGGTATTCGCGACGGGCGTCAAGGACCTCCACCTGGGCGCCCTCGTCGGCACCCGCACCGCGGGAGTGAACTCCGGCCCCGCCCACCTGTACGCGCTCAACGATCACACCAGCCTGATCCGCTTGCCGTCGCAGCGCGTCATCGGCGCGAACGGCGAGATCATCGACGGTATCGGCGTCCCCCCGGACCACTACGCGCCGCTGACCGCGGCGGACGTGTCCACCGGCAAGGACCCGGCCCTCGACAAGGCGACGGCGATCCTCTCGTCGTAGCCGACGCGGCGGCCCTGCCTCCGGTGAACTGCGGATCACGTCTCAGAAACGGCGGAGCACGGCCTGTTTGACGGTGGCGAACTCCTCCTCCGTGAGCACCCCGTCACGGCGCAGCTCGCCGAGCTCGCGCAGCCGGCGCAGCAGCGCGTCGTGATCCGCCTCACCCTCGCCGTCGCCGCCGCCGTTACGGCCGCCCCCGCCCCCGCCCCCGATCCCAGCGGGGGCCTTGGCCGGCGGCACCGGCACGGCGTCGGCGGGCACCGGGACGGCGTCGGCGGACTCCGGCGGCCCGGCGGGGTGCGGCAGCCGGGCCGTGACCGCGGCCGCGACCAGGGCCATCAGCGGGTCCTTCTTCAGGCCGTACGTCACGATGGCGTACGGGTCGTACTTCGGCGGGGCCGAGGCCGGGACCTTGACCAGGGCGAAGCGCAGATAGCCGTTCTCCAGGCCCTTGGCGGGGCTCCACTTCACCGCCTCGACGTCGGACACCGGGAAGACCCGCGGCCCGCCCGACTTCTTCGCCTGTTCGGTCTTCCAGTTCCACTCCAGCCGGATCTGCTCGCCGTCGAAGAAGACCGTGCCGTCGCCCGCCGACGCCGACAGCGGCACCGAGGGGCCCGGCAGCAGATAGCGGTCGCAGGGGCCGGAGTCCACCTGCTCCAGCAGCAGGGCCTGGCGCACCTCGTCGACCATGTACTCGGCGACGCCCGCGCGCTCGGACTCCACCGGGAGCTGATACGGGTCGGCGGCGTCCGGCAACTCGCCGCCCGCCGCCTGCAGCAGCGGGTCCGCGCCCTCGCGCAGCTTCAGCCGCAGCCGCCCGGTGCGGCGCCCCTGCTCGTACGCTATGCCGGCCAACGCCTGCAGCGGGACCGCGAGTTCGCCGAGCGCCTGGCGCACCGGATTCACTCGCTTGTCGCGGCCGGGGACGATCCGCACGGTCTCGCCGTCGAAGCTCCAGGTTCCGTCGCGCTGGGTGAGTTCCGCCATGGAGTGAATTCTGACAGGCCGACAGGCGCGTATTGGTCTGGACCTTGACCTCGAACGGGGCCCGCGGTACTCAGGATTGAAGGCCTGGTCCGCCCAACGAAGGGGGCGCCGTGGGACGACGCCGGATCCGCCTCAGCCTCCTGTGCTCCCTGCTGCTCGCCGTGGCGGCGGGAGCGGGGACCGCCGCCACGGCGAGCCCGTCCGACCCGGTCGCGGGCGGAGCGGCGCCCGGGGCCGCCGCCGGGGCGCGGCCGGTGCCGCTGGACCGGGTCGTGCCCGCCCCCGCCTCCGTACGGCCCGCGAAGACCCCGTACACCATCGGCCCGCACACCCGCATCCAGGTGGCCCCCGGCTCCCGCGCGGCGCGTCAGGTGGGCGACTATCTGGCGGGCGTGCTGCGCCCCTCCACCGGATACCGGCTGCCGGTCACCGCGGGCTGGAGCACGGCGGCGGGCCGGGACGGCGACGCCATCCGGCTGAGGCTCCTCGGCACGTCGCCCGGCGGGCGCGGCCTCGGGGCGGAGGGCTACCGGCTTGAGGTGGGCCGGCGCGCGATCACCATCAGCGCCCGCGGGCCCGCGGGCCTGTTCCACGGCGTGCAGACCCTGCGCCAGCTGCTGCCCGCCGCGGTCGAGCGGGGGACCCGGCAGCCCGGCCCCTGGACCGTCTCCGGCGGCACCGTCACCGATGTGCCGCGCTATGCCTACCGGGGCGCGATGCTCGATGTGTCCCGGCACTTCTTCACCGTCCGCCAGGTCAAGGCGTATATCGACCAGCTCGCCCTGTACAAGATCAACGCGCTGCATCTGCATCTGTCGGACGACCAGGGGTGGCGGATCGCCATCGACTCCTGGCCACGGCTCGCGGCGTACGGGGGCTCCACCCAGGTCGGCGGCGGGCCCGGCGGCTTCTACAGCAAGGCGGACTACCGGGAGATCGTGCGGTACGCGGCGAGCCGCTATCTGACCGTCGTCCCCGAGATCGACATGCCCGGCCACACCAACGCCGCGCTCGCCTCCTACGCCGAGCTGAACTGCGACGGCGTCGCGCCCCCGCTCTACACCGGCACCGAGGTCGGCTTCAGCTCGCTGTGCGCGCCCAAGGAAGTGACGTACGACTTCGCGGACGACGTGATCCGGGAGGTCGCCGCGCTCACCCCCGGCCGCTACCTCCACATCGGCGGCGACGAGGCGCACTCCACCAGCCACGAGGACTTCGTGGCGTTCATGGACCGGGTCCAGCCGATCGTCGCCAAGTACGGCAAGACGGTGATCGGCTGGCACCAGCTGACCGGCGCCCGGCCGGCCAAGGGGGCCATCGCCCAGTACTGGGGGCAGGACGGCAGCGAGAAGGAGGTCGCGGACGCCGCCAGGGCGGGCACCCGGCTGATCCTCTCGCCCGCCAACCGCGCCTACCTCGACATGAAGTACGACAAGGACACGCCGCTGGGGCAGGACTGGGCCGGGCTGGTGGACGCCCGGCAGTCCTACGACTGGGACCCGGGCGCGTATGTCCGGGGCGCGCCCGCGTCCTCGGTCCTCGGGGTCGAGGCGCCGCTGTGGACGGAGACCCTGTCGACGAGCGCGCACCTCGAGTACATGGCCTTCCCCCGGCTCCCCGGCATCGCCGAGCTCGGCTGGTCCCCGGCCGCCACGCACGACTGGGCCGCGTACCGGATGCGGCTGGCCGCGCAGGGGCCCCGGTGGGACGCGCTCGGCATCGACTACTACCGCTCGCCCCAGGTGCCGTGGCCCCCGCGCTGAGCCGCGCGGGCCACGGCCGGGTGACGCCGAGCTGGAGGGACCATGGCCGTACGGGCGCCGGGCCGCAGGGGCCACGGCCGTACGGGCGCCCGTACGGTCAGCCGGCGAGGCCCAGTTCGCGGGCGATCAGCATCCGCTGCACCTCGCTGGTGCCCTCGCCGATCTCCAGGATCTTGGAGTCCCGCCACATCCGGGCCACCGGATACTCGTTCATGAAGCCGTATCCGCCGTGCACCTGGGTGGCCTCCCGCGCGTTGGTCACCGCGACCTCGGAGGAGTAGAGCTTGGCGATCGACGCCTCCTTCTTGAACGGCTCCCCGCGCACCAGCCGCGAGGCCGCGTCCCGCCAGGCCACCCGGGCCATGTGCGCCCGCATCTCCATGTCCGCGATCTTGAACTGGATGGCCTGGTTGGCGCCGATGGGGCGGCCGAACGCCTCGCGGGTCCTCGCGTACGCCACCGACTCGTCCACACAGCCCTGGGCCAGGCCGGTGGCCATCGCGGAGATCGCGATCCTGCCCTCGTCCAGGATCCGCAGGAACTGGGCGTAGCCGCGGCCCTGCTCGCCGAGCAGATGGTCCGCCGGGACCCGGCAGTCGGAGAAGGACAGCTCGCGGGTGTCCGACGCGTTCCACCCCACCTTGGAGTAGGGGGCGGCGACGGTGAGGCCGGGGGTGCCCGCCGGCACGATGATCGTGGAGATCTCGGGGCTGCCGTCCGGCTTGCGGCCGGTGACCGCGGTGACCGTGATCAGGGCGGTGATGTCCGTGCCGGAGTTGGTGATGAAGCACTTGGTGCCGTTGATCACCCACTCGCCCGTGGCCTCGTCCAGCCGGGCGGTGGTGCGGGTGGCCCCCGCGTCCGAACCGCCGCCGGGCTCCGTCAGACCGAACGCGCCCAGGGACTCGCCCGAGCACAGACCGGGCAGCCAGCGGCGCTTCTGCTCCTCCGTGCCGTAGCGGAAGATCGGCATCGCGCCCAGCGAGACCCCCGCCTCCAGGGTGACCGCCACGGAGGAGTCCACCCGGGCCAGCTCCTCGATGGCCAGACAGAGCGCGAAGTAGTCGCCGCCCATGCCGCCGTACTCCTCGGGGAACGGCAGCCCGAACAGGCCCATCCGGCCCATTTCCCGGACGATCTCGTACGGGAACTCATGCTGCTCCCAGAACTCCCCGATCTTCGGGGCGATCACGTCGTGCGCGAACGCCTCGACGGTGCGGCGCAGCTCCTCGTGCTCGGGAGTCAGGCGGTGATCGGTCGACATGGCTCAGATCTCCTTCGGGGAGAGCGCGCGGACGGTACGGGACGGGCTCGGGCGGCCCAGGTGCCGGGCCATCCAGGCGCTGGTCGCGGCGAGCCGGCGCAGGTCGACCCCGGTCTCGATGCCGAGGCCGTCGAGCATCCACACCAGGTCCTCGGTGGCGAGGTTGCCGGTCGCGCTCTTCGCGTACGGGCAGCCGCCGAGGCCTCCGGCGGAGGCGTCGACGCAGGTGACGCCGTACTGCAGCGCCGTCAGGGTGTTGGCCAGCGCCTGGCCGTAGGTGTCGTGGAAGTGGACCGCCAGCTTCTGCGCCGCGATGCCCGCCTCGCTCAGGGCGGACAGCAGCTCCAGCACATGGCCGGGGGTGGCCACGCCGATGGTGTCGCCCAGGCTCAGCTCCCCGCACCCCATGTCGAGGAGGCGGCGGGCGACCGAGACGGTCTGGGAGACGGGGACCGCGCCCTCCCACGGGTCGCCGAAGCACATCGACAGATAGCCGCGCACCCCGGCGCCCGCGGTGCGGGCCTCGGCGACGACGGGCTCGAACATCTCCAGCACCTCGTCCACCGAGCGGTTGAGATTGGCGCGGGCGAAGGACTCGGTGACGCTGGCGAACACGGCGACATCGCGCGCGCCGAGCGCCAGCGCGCGCTCCAGGCCGCGCTTGTTGGGCACCAGTACGGGCAGCCGGGCCTCGGTGCCCTCCAGCAGTGGCATCAGCTCCTCGGCGTCGGCCAGCTGGGGCACCCACTTGGGGTGGACGAAGCTGGTCGCCTCGACGGTGGTCAGCCCCGCCTCGACGAGCCGCCGGATGAACTCGGCCTTCACCGCCACGGGGACGAACGTCTTCTCGTTCTGCAACCCGTCCCGGGGGCCCACTTCATGGATGCGGACCCGGGCGGGCAGCCCGGGGGCCGAGAAGGTCATGGGCAGGGTGTCGGGGAGGGCCATCACTCACGCTCCTCGGTCTCGCGCGGGGCGACGACGGGCTTGTGCGGGGCGACGACCGCCAGCAGCTGGTCCATGGCGACCGTGGAGCCGGGGGTCACATCGAGCTCGGTGACGGTGCCGTCGTGCGGTGCGGAGATGACGTGCTCCATCTTCATGGCCTCGACCACCACCAGGCCCTGCCCGGCGGTGACCTCGTCGCCGACGGCCGCCTTGACCACCGTGACCGTGCCGGGCATCGGCGCGGTGAGCTCCCCGGCGTGGGATCCGGCCGCCCCGCCGCGCAGCGCCGCCTCCACCGGGTCGTGGTCGGCCACCTGCCAGGCGTCGCCGTCCCGGCCCAGCCAGTGGCCGGCGCCCTGCGCGGCGTACGCGAAGGTGTGGGTGACGCCGCCCCAGTCCAGCACGGCCCGGGAGGCGGCGCCGCCCTGGGACAGGGTGAGCCGCGCGCGGACCGTCGCGTCGGCAGCGGGCGTCTCGGGTGCGTCGGGTGCCTCGGGTGTGTCGGGGGTGTCCGGGCCCGCCACCCACACCTCCGCGTCATGCGCCCGGCCGCGCACCCGGACGGTCACCGGGGAGTGGCCGGGCACCCGCAGAGAGTGGACGGTCCAGGCGGGCTCGCCGCCCAGCCGCCAGCCGGTCGGCACGGAGAACGGGTCGACCCACCCCGAACCGTCCGTGGTGGAGGGCCCGCCCGGCTCCAGCGCCGCCTGGCGCAGCAGGGCCGCCACCGCGTACACCTCGTCCGGGACGGTGGCGGGCACCAGGCCGGGTGCCTCGCGGTCGACGAGGCCGGTGTCCAGGTCGCCGGAGACCACGGCCGGATGGGCGGCGAGGCGGCGCAGAAAGCCGGTGTTGGTGTCCAGGCCCAGGGTGGTGGTGCGGGCCAGCGCGGCGCGCAGCCGGCGCAGGGCGGTGGGGCGGTCGGGGCCATGGGCGACGACCTTGGCGAGCATCGGGTCGTACACCGTGCCGACCTCGGTGCCGACGGCCAGCCCGGAGTCGACCCGCACCCCCTCCCCGTCCGGCTCGGACAGCGCGAGCACGGTGCCCGCCGAGGGGAGGAAGTCGACCCTGCCGCCGCTGACCCGGGCGGTCTCCGCGCAGATACGGGCCTCGACGGCGTGTCCGGTGAGGGAGATGTCCTCCTGGGCGAGGGGCAGATGCTCGCCGGCCGCGATCCTCAGCTGCCACTCCACCAGGTCGAGACCCGTGATGAGCTCGGTCACCGGATGCTCGACCTGGAGGCGGGTGTTCATCTCCATGAAGCAGTACGCCGCCGGGTCGGCGCCCGGGACGATGAACTCCACCGTGCCCGCGCCCACATAGCCGCAGGAGCGCGCCGCCTGCACCGCGGCCTCGCCCATGAGCGCCCGGGTGCCGGGGTCGAGCAGGGGGCTGGGCGCCTCCTCGATGATCTTCTGATGGCGGCGCTGCAGCGAGCACTCGCGCTCGCCGAGGTGGATGACATGGCCGTAGCCGTCGGCCAGCACCTGGATCTCGATGTGCCGGGGGCCGTCGATCCACCGCTCGACCAGCAGCGTGTCGTCCCCGAAGGCGCCACGGGCCTCGCGCCGCGCGGCCGCGATCTCGTCCGCGAGCAGCGCCTCGTCCCGCACCAGCCGCATGCCCTTGCCGCCGCCGCCCGCCGAGGGCTTGAGCAGCACCGGCATGCCGATCTCCCGGGCGGCCTCCGCGAGCTCGGCGTCGGTCAGGGCGCTGCCCGTGGAGCCGGGCACCACGGGCACGCCCGCCGCCCGCACGCTCTCCTTGGCGCGGATCTTGTCGCCCATCAGCTCGATCGCCGCGGCGGGCGGGCCGATGAAGGCGAGCCCGGCGCCGGTGCAGGCGCGCGCGAAGGCCGCGTTCTCCGCGAGGAAGCCATAGCCGGGGTGCACCGCCTGGGCGCCGGCCCGGTCGGCCGCGTCCAGCAGCCGCTTGGCCGACAGATAGCTCTCGGCGGGGCTCGCCGGGCCGAGCCGGACCGCCGTGTCCGCCTCGCGCACATGCGGCGCGTCCGCGTCGGCGTCGCTGAACACGGCGGCCGAGCGCACACCGAGCCGCCGCAGCGTGCGGATCACCCGGACGGCGATCTCCCCGCGGTTGGCCACCAGGACTGTCTCGAACATCGGGCTCATCGGGCTCTCACTCTTCAGCTCCACGGTCCCTCACATCCGGAAGACGCCGAAGCCGGGCGTCACGGGATCCTGGCCGGGCTTGCCGGGAAGCGGCGCGTTGGCACAGGCGGTGAGGGCCAGGCCCAGCACCGCGCGGGTCTCCAGGGGGTCGATCACGCCGTCGTCCCACAGCCGGGCCGTCGCGTAATAAGCGTTCCCCTGGGTCTCGTACTGCTCGCGGATCGGCGCCCGGAACGCCTCCTCCTCGTCCGCGGGCCACTCCTCGCCGCGCGCCTCCATCTGGTCGCGCTTGACGGTCGCGAGCACCGAGGCCGCCTGCTCGCCGCCCATCACCGAGATCTTCGCGTTGGGCCACATCCACAGGAAGCGCGGCGAATAGGCACGGCCGCACATCGAGTAGTTGCCCGCGCCGTACGAGCCGCCGATGACGACCGTGAGCTTCGGCACGCGCGTACAGGCCACGGCGGTGACCATCTTGGCGCCGTGCTTGGCGATGCCGCCCGCCTCATAGCTGCGGCCGACCATGAACCCCGAGATGTTCTGCAGGAACACCAGGGGGATGCCGCGCTGGTCGCACAGCTCGATGAAATGGGCGCCCTTCTGGGCCGATTCAGAGAAGAGGATGCCGTTGTTGGCGACGATGCCCACCGGGTGGCCCATGATGTGGGCGAAGCCCGTCACCAGCGTCGTGCCGAACTCGGCCTTGAACTCGGCGAACCGCGAGCCGTCCACGAGCCGCGCGATCACCTCGCGCACGTCGTACGGCGTGCGCGAGTCGACCGGCACCGCCCCGTAGAGCCCCGCGGGGTCGACCGCGGGCTCCTCGGAGGGCTCCACCGGCCAGGGCGGCTCCCCGCGCCCCGAGCGGGGCGCCGGGAGCGTCGAGACGATCGTGCGGACGATGCGCAGGGCGTGGGCGTCGCTCTCGGCGAGGTGGTCGGTGACGCCGGAGACCTTCGAGTGGACCTCGCCGCCGCCCAGCTCCTCGGCCGTGACCACCTCTCCCGTCGCTGCCTTCACCAGCGGCGGCCCGCCGAGGAAGATCGTGCCCTGCCCGCGCACGATGACGGCCTCGTCGCTCATCGCCGGGACATACGCCCCGCCCGCCGTGCAGGACCCGAGCACGGCCGCGATCTGGGGAATCCCGGCGCCCGACATCCGCGCCTGGTTGTAGAAGATCCGGCCGAAGTGGTCCCGGTCGGGGAAGACCTCGTCCTGCATGGGCAGGAAGGCGCCTCCGGAGTCGACCAGGTACACGCACGGCAGCCCGTTCTCCAAGGCGACGTCCTGGGCGCGCAAATGCTTCTTGACCGTCATCGGGTAATACGTGCCGCCCTTGACGGTGGCGTCATTGGCGATCACCATCACCTCGCGGCCCGCCACCCGCCCGATCCCCGCGATCACCCCCGCCGCCGGGGCCTGCCCCCCGTACATCCCGTCGGCCGCGAGCGGCGCCAGCTCCAGGAACGGCGAGCCCGCGTCCAGCAGGGTGTCGACCCGGTCGCGGGGCAGCAGCTTGCCGCGCGCCGTGTGCCGCGCCCGCGCCTTCTCGCCGCCGCCCAGCCGCGCCGCGGCCAGCTTCTCGCGCAGCCGCGCGGCGAGCTCGCGGTGCGCGGCCTCATTGGCCGCCCAGGCGTCGGACGCCGGATCGGCGGCGCTGCCCAGCACCGGTGCCTGCTCCATGACGACGGGCCCCCTTGCCTCGCGGTCCTGACTGCCTCGTGGTTCTGACTGCCTCGTGGTGCTGCGCTCGAGCGTGGTTAATGAGCGTTAACCAATCCCCACCAGGTTAACGACCACTAACGCCGCTGTCTAGAATCAAGTCCATGAGCACGCAAGCCCCTGCCCCCACCCGCCGCGAACAGATCCTGAAGGAGGCGGCGCGCCTGTTCGCCGAGCGCGGCTTCCACGGCGTCGGCGTCGACGAGATAGGCGCGGCGGTCGGCATCAGCGGGCCCGGTCTCTACCGCCACTTCCCGGGCAAGGAGGCCATGCTGGCGGAGCTGCTCGTCGGCATCAGCGGCCGGCTCCTGACGGGCGGCAAGCAGCGCGCCGCCGAGGCCTCGGGGCGCGAGCGCGACCCGGCCGCCGTGCTGGACTCCCTGGTCCGGGGCCATATCGACTTCGCCCTCGACGACCGCCCGCTGATCATCCTCCACGACCGCGAGCTGGACCGGCTCCGGGACACCGACCGCAAGCTGGTGCGCTCGCTCCAGCGCCAGTACGTCGAGCTGTGGGTCCAGGTGGTGCGCGAGGTCCATCCCCAGCTCGCCGAGACCGAGGCGCGGGCGTGTGTCCACGCCGTCTTCGGACTGCTCAACTCCACCCCGCACCTCAGCCGCCCCGGCGCCCTCCCCGGCCGCGCGGCCACCGCCGAACTGCTGCACCGCCTGGCGCTCGGCGCCTTCGGTGCGGCGGCGGACGGCGCCGCGCCGGGCGAGGGGTCCGAGGCCCGGCCCGAGGTCTGAGCCGCGCGCGTCCGGGTCACCTTCCGGGTCGCCTTCCGGGCCGGGACGGACGGGTCTGGACAGCCGGCCGACCGGCCGGTAGCTTTCGCTGAGCAAGCGCTTAGCCAGCCGGACCGAGGAGGTCGCCGCAGATGCGTCGCACGGTGTTCAATGAGGACCACGAGGCGTTCCGGGAGACCATCCGCGACTTCATCGCCGCCGAGGTCGTGCCGTACTACGAGGAGTGGCGGGAGGCCGGCCAGGCGCCGCGCGAGTTCTACAAGAAACTCGGCGAGCTGGGCATCTTCGGCATCGAGGTGCCTGAGGAGTACGGCGGTGCCGGAGAGACCAGCTTCAAGTTCAACGCGATCATCACCGAGGAGACCGCCCGGGCCGGGGTCAGCTTCGGCGGCAGCGGCGTACACACCGCGCTGTGCCTGCCGTACCTCCTCAAGTACGCCACCGAGGAGCAGAAGCGGCGCTGGCTGCCCCCGTTCGTCTCCGGCGACATGATGACCGCGATCGCCATGACCGAACCGGGCACCGGTTCCGACCTGGCGGGCATGAAGACCACCGCCAAGCTGTCCGAGGACGGCACGCACTACGTCCTCAACGGCGCCAAGACCTTCATCACCGGCGGCGTCCTCGCCGACCGCGTCCTGGTCTGCGCCCGCACCGCCCCCGCCACCCCCGAGGACCGCCGCGGCGGCATATCCATCCTCGTCGTCGACACCAGGAGCGAGGGCTACGCGGTCGGCCGCAAGCTGGAGAAGCTGGGCCTGAAGACCTCCGACACCGCCGAGCTGTCCTTCACCGACGTCAAGGTGCCGGTGGAGGACCTGCTGGGCGAGGAGGGCCGGGCGTTCGAATACCTCACCCACAACCTCCCGCAGGAGCGCCTGGGCATCGCCGTCAGCGCGTACGCGCAGGCCGCGGCGGCCGTCGAGTTCGCCAAGGCGTATGTGGCGGACCGTACGATCTTCGGCAAGACGGTGGCGTCCTTCCAGAACACCAAGTTCGCGCTCGCCGACTGCAAGTCCGAGGTGGACGCGATGCAGGCGGTTGTCGACCGGGCCCTGGAGGCACACGACGCGGGCGAGCTCAGCGCGGCCGACGCGGCCTCCGCGAAGCTCTTCACCACCGAGCGCGCGGCCGTCGTGATCGACAAGTGCCTGCAGCTGCACGGCGGCTACGGCTACATGATGGAGTACCCCATCGCCCGCCTGTACGCGGACACCCGCGTCACCCGCATCTACGGCGGCACCAGCGAGGTCATGCGGTCCATCATCGCGAAGTCCATGGGCCTGTGAGACCCGGGAGACCCGCGCCGCCTTGGTCTGCAAAACTCCTTGAACCATGAGCGAAGCACCACAAGGCGCACCGCAAGGCGCACCACAGGACGCACCGCACGGCGCGCTGCAGAACCTGCTCGATCTGCTCGACCTGGAACAGATAGACCTGGACATCTTCCGAGGCACCAGCAGCGCGGCACCCCTGGTGCCGCGCGTCTTCGGCGGCCAGGTCGCCGCCCAGGCCCTGGTCGCCGCCGGCCGTACCGTCCCGGCCGACCGCCCGGCGCACTCGCTGCACTCCTACTTCCTGCGCCCCGGCGACCCGAACGCGCCCATCGTCTACACCGTCGACCGCATCCGCGACGGCTTCTCCTTCACCACCCGCCGGGTCGTGGCGGTCCAGCACGGCCAGCCGATTTTCCACCTCTCGGCGTCCTTCCAGCGCCATGAGGAGGGCCTGGAGCACCAGGAGCCGATGCCCTCCGTGCCCGATCCGCTCTCCCTGCCGACCGGCGAGGAACTGCTGCCCCGGTACGCGCACCTGTTCAGCGGCCCGAGCGTGGTCGAGCGGATGCTGGAGGCGCGGGCCGCGATCGATCTGCGCTACGTGGACGCGCCGCCGTACGCGAGCGTCGGGCAGCCGCGTGAGCCGAAGTCGCAGGTTTGGTTCCGGACGAACGGCAAACTGGACGGCGCCGCCGACGACCCCCTCACGCACGTCTGCCTGGTCACCTATGTCTCCGACATGACGCTGCTGGACTCGGTGCTCCTCGCCCACGGGCGCGGCGGCTGGGCGGTCGGCGACATCGTCGGCGCCAGCCTGGACCACGCCATGTGGTTCCACCGCCCGTTCCGCGCGGACGAGTGGCTGCTGTACGACCAGGAGAGCCCGTCCGCGTCCGGCGGCCGGGGGCTGGCCAAGGGCCGTATCTTCACGGCGGACGGGCAGCTGGCGGTCTCCGTGATCCAGGAAGGCGTCATGCGTGTCCCGCGCGCCGCGAAGCCGTCCTGATGTCTGACGCCTGATGCCGCCTGATGCCTGACGCCCTGAGGCCTGACGCGCGTAGCGCGGCCGCTTGTGGGAGAGCGGCCGGCTCGCGTCAGGAGGGCGGGGCCGTGAGCTCCGCCGCGTCCAGCAGGTAGGCGACCATCGGGTCGTAGAACCGCGGGTTGGTGACATGGTCGTCCAGCGGTACCACCACCTGCAGCGTGCCCTCCGCCTCACCGAGGAACAGCGCCGGGTCGTTGCAGTCCGCGTACCCCACCGCGTCGATGCCCCGCTGCCCCGCGCACCCCGCCCAGCCGTGGTCGGCGACCACCAGATCGGGCAGCGGCCGCCCCTCCCGCTCCAGACCGTCCAGGATCGCGGCCATGGGCGCGGGGGAGTGGGTGTGCCACAGCGTCGCGCCGCGCTCCAGCATCGCCACGTCGCAGAACTGGAAGACGTACCCCTCGTCCGCCGTCAGCCCGCCCGGGATCTCCACGATCTCGCACCCCGCGGCCCGCAGCGCCGCCGCCGTGAAGCGGTGCACATCCAGCAGCCCGCCCGGGTGCCCGGTCGCGAACAGCACCCGCTCCCGCGCCTCGGCCGCCTTGCGCAGCACCGAGGCCATCCGGTCCAGCGCCCCGACCGTCAGCTCCGGGTCGATGGTGTCCTGCCCGACGCGGTGCTCCGGGTCGTCCACCACGCCGCAGCGCTCCGCCATGACCGCCAGCACGTCCTGTTCATCGGCCCAGCGGTCGCCCAGTTCCAGGCCCAGCCAGTAGTGCCGGTCGCCGTTCGCGAGCTTGCGGTAGTGGGAGAGGTTGTTGTCCCGGGGCGTGGCGACGTCGCCGGCGATGCGGGTACGGACGAGGTGGTCGATCAGTTCGGCCCGGCTGGGCGCGGAGCTGGGTATCGGCATGCGGTCCATTGTCGCCTGTGCCGCGAGGAAATGGGGGCATCCATTACGGTCCGGACCCTGACAGGATCATGAAGCCAGCCCCGGCTGGGACCTACGCGTCCGGCGGCCGCGGCGGCGGCTTCGCCCCCGGCGGGGCCCGGCGGCGCCGGGGGCTGTCTGTTCGGTAGCCGGTGCGCCGATGGTGACGGGGACGCCGGAGGGCTCTTGAGCGCCGGTGATACGGGCCAGCTCGGTGTCGCTGGAGTGCACCCGGGCGGAGTGCGGAGTGATGCCCGCGTCCGTCATCACACCGGCCATCGCACGGCGCTGGTCGGGCAGGACGAGGGTGACGACGGTGCCGGAGCCACCCGCGCGGGCGGTGCGGCCGCCGCGGTGCAGGTAATCCTTGTGGTCGGCCGGCGGGTCGACATTGACGACGAGATCGAGGTCGTCGACGTGGATGCCCCGGGCGGCGACATTCGTGGCGACCAGCACGCTGACATGGCCGGTCTTGAAGTAGTCCAGAGTCCGGGTGCGCTGCGGCTGGGACTTGCCGCCGTGCAGCGCCGCCGCCCGCACGCCACTGGCCAGCAGATGCTTGGTCAGCCGGTCGACCCCGCGCTTGGTGTCCAGGAACATGATGACGCGGCCGTCGCGGGCCGCGACCCGGGTGACAAGGGTGCGCTTGTCGGTGTCCGCGATGTGCAGCACATGGTGCTCCATCGTGGTGACGGCGCCCGCGGAGGCGTCGACCGAGTGCACGGTCGGGTCGTCGAGGAACCGGCGCACCAACTGGCCGACCGCATGGTCGAGGGTCGCCGAGAACAGCATGCGCTGGCCGTCGGCCGGAACCTGCCGCAGCAGCCGGGTCACCTGGGGGAGAAAGCCCATGTCGGCCATCTGGTCGGCCTCGTCGAGAACCGTGACGCGCACCTGGTCCAGCCGGCAGTCGCCGCGTTCTATCAGATCGTGGAGCCGCCCCGGAGTCGCGACGACCACCTCGGCGCCGTCGCGCAGCGCGCCCGCCTGGCGGCCGATCGACATACCGCCGACCACGGTGGCCAGCCGCAGCCGCAGCGGCCGGGCGTAAGGGGTGAGCGCGTCGGTGACCTGCTGGGCCAGCTCCCGGGTGGGGACCAGCACCAGGGCGAGCGGGCGGCGGGGCTCGGCGCGCTGCCCGGCGGTACGGGCCAGCAGGGCCAGGCCGAAGGCCAGGGTCTTGCCGGAGCCGGTCCGCCCACGGCCCAGGACATCGCGGCCGGCGAGCGCGTTGGGAAGGGCGGCCGCCTGGATCGGAAAGGGTACGGTCACGCCCTGGCGCGCCAGCTCCGCGGTGAGCCCCGCAGGCAGGTCGAGCTCGGCGAAGGAGCCGACGGCGGGCAGGAGGGGAGTGGTGCTCGGCGGCAGGGCGAATTCGTTCCCGTCGGCGGGGGCCGGGGCGGGGGCGGGAACGGGGGACGGGCGGCGATTGCGGGAGCGCGGTGAGGCGCCGCGGGACGAGCGGGCGGGGCGGTTCATGCGGGGCCTTCCTCGTACGGCGCGTTTCGAGGAGGACTCCTCAGCGGGGAGGTTCCCGGGGGCGAGAATGCGCGGAACGTGCCGGAGAGCGGGTGAATGACGGGGCCGTGTACCGAGGCGTCGATCGGTCCTCGGCCGTGGGTGAATGCCGCCGTCCTCGAGTCCGGCCGCGAAGGAGCCGGTGCCGAGTCCGGCCGCGAAGGCGCCGGTGCGGCGGTCAGCCCGCGTGGGGCGGGTGCGGCCAGGCGCGCGCCGGGGCCCGCACCCCTACGGGCGCGGGCCCCGGCTCATGACTGCGTGCTGTGTCAGACGGGCACGATGTTCTCGGCCTGCGGGCCCTTCTGGCCCTGCGTGACGTCGAACGAGACCTTCTGGCCCTCGTGGAGCTCGCGGAAGCCCTGGGTGGCGATGTTCGAGTAGTGGGCGAAGACGTCGGCGCCGCCGCCGTCCTGCTCGATGAAGCCGAAGCCCTTTTCCGCGTTGAACCACTTCACGGTGCCGGTCGCCATGTCATTCTCCTTTGATAGGGGCAGAACCGGAATCCGAACCTTACGGATTCCGCGTCGCCGCAATGACCCCATCCGGAATGACCGGAAAAAACAAATGCGCCTGATCGCTACATCTCGTCAGGCGCACATAAAGTTCATGGGTACCAAAACTGCAACTGATAACACGCTAGCACGTGCGTCGCCGGGATGGGGGCGTCTCCCAGCAGACGCGACATGGACGTGGCGTCCAAAAGGGGCGGCCGTGGCCCTCGGAAACGTACATGGGCCGGGATGCCCGTCCTGCCTACCCTCGGAGCCATGACCACAGCAGACCGCCGCCCCCTCGGCCCCGTCGACTCCTCCCGCATCCCCCGCTACGCGGGCCCCGCGACCTTCGCCCGGCTGCCGCGCGTCGACGAGGTCGGCGGCGCGGCGGACGTCGCCGTGGTCGGCGTGCCCTTCGACAGCGGGGTCTCCTACCGCCCCGGCGCCCGCTTCGGCGGCAACGCCATCCGCGAGGCGTCCCGCCTGCTGCGCCCCTACAACCCGGCCCAGGACGCGTCCCCCTTCGCCCTCGCCCAGGTCGCCGACGCGGGGGACATCGCCGCCAACCCCTTCAACATCGACGAGGCCGTCGAGACCATCCAGGCCGCCGCCGACGACCTGCTCACCACCGGCGCCCGCCTGATGACCCTCGGCGGCGACCACACCATCGCCCTGCCCCTGCTGCGCGCCGTCGCCCGCAGGCACGGCCCGGTCGCCCTGCTCCACTTCGACGCCCACCTCGACACCTGGGACACCTACTTCGGCGCCGAGTACACCCACGGCACACCCTTCCGGCGGGCCGTCGAGGAAGGCATCCTCGACACCTCCGCCCTCTCCCACGTCGGAACGCGCGGCCCGCTCTACGGAAAGCAGGACCTGGACGACGACGCCAAGATGGGCTTCGGCATCGTCACCTCCGCCGACGTCATGCGGCGCGGCGTGGACGAGGTCGCCCAGCAGCTGCGCGAACGCGTCGGCGACCGCCCCCTCTACATCTCCATCGACATCGACGTCCTCGACCCCGCCCACGCCCCCGGCACCGGCACCCCCGAAGCGGGCGGCCTCACCTCCCGCGAGCTCCTGGAGATCCTGCGCGGCCTGTCCTCCTGCCACCTGGTCTCCGCCGACGTCGTCGAGGTCGCCCCGGCGTACGACCACGCGGAGATCACCTCCGTCGCCGCCTCCCACACGGCGTACGAGCTCACCACGATCATGGCCCGCCAGATCGCGGCGGGACGCGCGTGAGGCCTGACGGCGCCTGAGGGGCCTCAGGGGGCGGGGTGCGCCCCGGCGGTGGCAGGAAATAACGTCGGCCGTATGGTGATCGAGGACCTCAAGTACGGCCGGTGTGCTTCTTGCGGAAGCGAAGAGATCTACCAATCGGAGATCTACATCTCCGGTTCCGGGCGGTTCAGCATCTGCAAGCCCGGTACCTTCTTCAAGGCGAGGCGGGCCGAGTTCTCGGCCTTCGTCTGTGCCTGGTGCGGCTTCGTCCAGTGGCACCTGAAGCTCGACGACCGGAATCGTGACTGGCTGCGGAGGACGCTGCCCCCCGTCCCGTCGAGCCCCGCCCAGCCGCCTGCGCCGCCCCAGCCGCCGGAGCCGCCTCAGCCGTCCATGTGACGGCGGGGTGTGCGAGCTGGGCCGGGATGCGGGCCATCGCGGGACCTACCATGGCGGCATGGCGGTTGACCTGTTCGCGGGCATTCCCGTGAACGACTATGCGGCGGCGCTGGCCTGGTACGAGCGGCTGCTCGGCTCAGCGCCGACGTTCATCCCCAACGACACGGAGGCCGTGTGGGAGCTGGCGGAACACCGGTACCTGTACATCGAGCACCGGCCCGGGCACGCCGGCCACGCCCTGCACACCGTCTTCGTCGACGATCTCGACACCCGCGTCGCCGGGATCGCTGACCGGGGACTGAAGCCCATGACTCGCGAGACCTACTCCAATGGCGTGCGCAAGGTCACCTACCAGGACCCGGACGGAAACGAGATCGGGTTCGGCGGCGCCCCGCTCTGACCTCAGCCGGCCTCCGGAGTGGCCCACCGAACGGGGTCCCCCTTCCCGATCCCATGGCAGTTCACTGCCCCGGGTACATCGGGAGCATCAGGTCCAGCCGCTCGGCGTAGTACGGGCGGCCGAGGTCGCGGTAGGCGCGGGCCCACAGGGGGCGCAGCTCCGTGAACCACTCGGAGTTGTCGTGGAAGGCGTCGGTGAGGCCCAGCAGGGCGGCGGCCGGCCGGCCCGCGTCCAACAACCCCGTGGCGTCGGCGAGAACGTCCTCAAGCCCGTGACCATACGCGGGGCCCCGGTCGTCGAACGCGTCGGCCGGCGCCAGCACCCCGATGCCGTACGCGCCGGGCTCATGACGCCACCCGGCCGGGACGGCGAGGTCGAGGGGGACCACCGCGTCGAAGCCGTCGGGGGTGACGCCCGTCTCGGGAGTGGGGTGGACGTCGAGTTCGGCGGCCAGCCGGGCGATCAGGGCACGGTCGGCGTCGTCCAGGTTCTGCCTGCGAAGGCCGAGCGAGAGCATGAACTCCAGGCCGGCCCGGGTGTCCCGGCCGATGACGCGCGCTCCGGGCTCGTCGCCGAACAGCGCCACCGGATGATCGGCGCCCCTGAGCTCCGGCGCCGGCACCACCCACCCCACGTGGGTGCCGGTGCCCAGATGGCCGAACGGAATCAGTTCGGGCGTGGCGTACAGGGGCACGGTCGGCGGGAGCCGTGACGGGCCCGGATAGGCGTACTCCCGGCCGTCGGGCGCGGAAGGGACGGCCTCGAGGTCGAACATGAAGTCGTAGTGGGTCGACAGAAGACCGTCGTCGTACTCACCCTCGTCGGTGAACGCATACTCCCAGGCGATGTCGATCAACGTGGCGAGCGCGGGCGGCGTGGGGAACGAGAACAGGTCGTCGACCCAGGGCGGGAGCGAGGTCATGGCGATCAGTATGCGGTCAGCGGGCAGTTCACGGCCGCCGTGAAGGCAGGCCACTTCGACCACCTCACCGCCTGAATCATCCGGCTCCGAAAACCGGTTGGCGCCCCGCCACCCCCAGGGCAAACTTGCCGCGCATCAGTGCCGTGACACGAGGAGGACCCGCGGGATGAGGACGAACCGGCTCGGCCGCAGCACGGTACAGGTCACGGAGCTGGGGTTCGGGGGCGGGCCGCTGGGTGGGTTGTTCGAGGCGCTGGACGACGAGACCGCCGCGGGCGCGCTGGCCGCGGGGTGGGACCTGGGCATCCGGTACTTCGACACCTCGCCGCACTACGGCATCGGACACTCCGAGCGCCGCATCGGCGACCTCCTCCGCACCAAGCCGCGCGACGAGTTCACGCTGTCGACGAAGGTCGGCCGGCTGCTCGTCCCGCAGGACCCGGCGGGGCGCATGGACGAGGCGTTCCAGGTGCCCGCGACGCACCGCCGGGTGTGGGACTTCTCCCGCGACGGCGTCCGCCGCAGCGTCGAGGACTCCCTCACGCGCATGGGCGTCGACCGCATCGACATGCTCTTCCTCCACGACGCGGAGAAGCACTTCGAGGACGCCCTGCGCACCGGCTACCCCGCCCTCGACGAGCTGCGCGCCGAGGGCGTCGTGGGCGCGATCGGGGCCGGGATGTACCACACCGGCATGCTCACCAAGCTGGTCCAAGAGGCCGACGTGGACGCGGTGATGCTGTCCGGCCACTACACCCTCCTGCAGCACGGCGCCCTCGACGACCTGTTGCCCGCCTGCGCCGAGCGCGGCGTCTCCGTACTCGCGGCGTCGATCTTCAACTCGGGTCTGCTCGCCACCCCGCGCCCCGCCGAGGGCGCGCACTTCGAGTACGCGCCCGCCTCCCAGGAACTGCTGCGGCGGACCCACCGCATCGCGGATGTCTGCGAGGCACACGGCGTGACGCTTCCGCAGGTGGCGATGGCGTTCCCGCTGCTCCATCCGGTCGTCGCGGGCATCGTGGTCGGCATGCGCACCGCCGAGGAGGTGCGGAGCAACCTCGAGTCGTTCGGGGCCGAGATCCCGGACGGGGTGTGGACCGATCTGCGCGGCGAGGGGCTGCTCGACGAGCGGGCGCCGGTGGCCGCGTAAGGCATGTGCACAGCGAGGTCCGAATGCCGCCAGCATGCGCCTACGGAGGCGATCATGCTGGCGGCATGACTGATTCAGCGACGAATGCCTCGACAGATTCCTCGACGACAGACTCGATGGCCATCCTCACCGGCATGTACGCGGCCGAGGCGGAGTACCTGGCGGCCGGAGGCCCGGGTGAGGCGCCGTTCGACATGCTCGCGCCCTTCTTCGCGCCCGATGTCGTACTGCACCAGGCCGATGCCTTGCCCTACGGCGGCACCTGGCGTGGACATGCGGGCATGGAGCGGTTCTTCGTGGAGATGAGCCGGACTTGGGACGTGTTCGACATGGTGGAGCAGGAGTTCCTGGCCACGGGTGAGACTGCGGTGGTGTTCACCCAGGTCCGTGCTCGCACTCGTGCGAGCGGCCGGGAACTCGCCTTTCCCATCCTGCAGACGGTGGCCTTCAAAGACGGGCGGATCGCCGAGGTCCACCCCTTCTACTGGGACACCGCCGCCATCGCCGCCGCCTGCGCGATGCCGAGGCCGAACTGACGGGCCAGGCGAGACGGTTCGTCTGGGACGTTGCTGCCCGTGCATGCAGATGACCAGCGAGCAGTACTGGCGGGGTTCCGCGGCCCGGTGGGTGGTTGGGCTCAGGACAGGCTCCGCTGCGGCGGAGCCTCTTTGAGCTCAGCCGCCTGCCGGGCCAAGGAATCGGGACACCGGGCCAGCCGCCCCCCTTCCCCCTTCTTGCCTGCGCTTTGGACCCGGAGGGTCCGAGACGAAACCCGCACCCGCCCGAGCCGAATGCCGCGAGACGGCGCACAGGCACGGCGAAGCGTAGCGAAGCCCACCACGCAGCGGAGCGTATCCGCACCCGCGAAGCGCAGCGCAGCGAGCCGCACCCGGATACGCGGCCTGAAGGCGGCCTGAGCGGGCGATGACGCGGCCTCAGCCCGGTGGCATCGGCGAGGCCAGGTCATACCTCAACCACTGGATCAGTCCGCGGAGTTGCCCTTCGGTGCCCTCCAGAAGAACGCCAGGAAACCCCGGGATGACATGTGCGCCCAGGCCAACGGAAGTGCTGTTTCTGGGACAACCCCCGTCCCCAGAGCCGTGTCTACCGCTTTGCCGACGCCTTCCCGTTGTGCGTCGGCCTTGACCACCATCGAGTACCGAGAAGGGTCACTTCTGGCATGCCCAAGCACGGAATCATCGCCGCCACCTCCACGCTCGCGCTCGCCCTGGGGGGAGCCTTAATCGCGGCCCCCGCCGCCCAGGCCGCCACCACCACCGCGGCCTCCGTCGTCCACGAGGACAGCGAGCTCTGGTACAAGGGCGCCACCGGACAGACGAACAACCTCAAGGTCTCCGTGGAGGTCGAACAGCGGGGCGAGTGGGAGTCGTACTACGTCATCACCTTCCGCGATCGGGGTGACATCACCATCGATCCGGGCGCGGCGAACTACGACGAGTGCGCGTACCCCTCGGACGCCGACCACACCGTCGTGCGGTGCGCGACCGAAGTCCCCCTCGGCTCCGACGACTCGGACAACTTCGACGTCAACCTCGGTGACGGCGACGACACCGCGACGGTCGACGCCGACAGCAGCGCCTACTCCTCGATCTACGGCGGCCCCGGCGACGACGTGCTCAAGGGCTCCGCGCGGGATGTGCTCCACGGCGGCGACGGCGACGACAGCCTCGACGGCGGCGGCGGTGTCTGGAGCATGGGGCCCTACGGCGATGCGGGTGACGACACCATCACCAACTGCGCGATGGACTGCTACGGCGGTCCCGGCAACGACTCCATGTCCGGAGGCACCAACGACACCGAGAACACCATGTACGGCGAGGACGGGAACGACGTGATCCACGGCCTCTCCGACGCCGACCACATCTACGGCGGCCGGGGCGACGACATCCTCTACGGCGAAGAGGGCAATGACACGATCTACGGCAACAGCGGAAACGACACGATCCACGGCGGCCCCGGCACGGACACGCTCTCGGGCGGCCCGGGCACCAACAAGGTCTACCAGGACTGAGCGGCCCGCTCGGGCGCCTTGGATTTGTGGTGGGTTTGGGACACCGACACGCCGTTGCCACGGCGTGTCGCGGTCTCGTATTCACCACAAGCAAGCGGCAGGACTGGACCTTGCCACTGACGTGAAAGTTTAGCGTCGGAGACATGCAGTACACCCAACTCGGCCGTACCGGCCTGCAGGTCTCCCGGCTGGTGCTCGGCACCATGAACTTCGGGCCCGACACCTCCGAAGAAGACAGCCACGCCATCATGGACCGCGCTCTGGAACTTGGCGTCAACTTCTTCGACACCGCCAACATCTACGGCTGGCGGCTGGGCGAGGGCTGGACCGAACAGATCATAGGACGCTGGCTGGCCAGGACAGGCCGGCGGGACGACATCGTCCTGGCCACCAAGGTCTACGAACCCATGGGCCAGGGCCCGAACACCAGCGGGCTCTCCGCTCTCCACATCCGCCGGCAGGTGGAGGACTCACTGCGCCGGCTCCGCACGGACCGCATCGACCTCTACCAAGCCCACCACATCGACCGGCACACCCCGTGGGACGAGTTCTGGCAGGCCATGGACACCCTCATCGCCCAAGGCAAGGTGCTCTACGTCGGCTCGTCGAACTTCGCGGGCTGGCACATCGCCCAGGCCAACGAGGCTGCCCGGCGCCGTCCTTCACTCGGCCTGGTCAGCGAGCAGTCCCTGTACAACCTGGCCGAGCGCACCGCCGAACTCGAGGTGCTCCCCGCGGCCCGCGACTACGGACTCGGATTCATCCCCTGGTCACCGCTGTACGGCGGCATCCTGGGCGGCATCCTGCGCCGAACCACCGACGGCCGCGGCTCCGGCTCCGAGATCACCGCGCGCCGCCTCACCGCCAACCGCCCGCGCGTCGAGGCATACGAGGCGTTCTGCGATGAGCTGGGGCACCATCCGGCCCACGTCGGTCTCGCATGGCTGCTGCACCAGGACGGGGTGACGGGACCGATCACCGGCCCCCGTACTGTCAGCCACCTGGAACATGCCGCGCAAGCCCTCGACATCCGACTCAGCGCGGACGACCTGGCGCGCCTGGACGAGATCTTCCCAGGACCTGGGGGCCCGGCCCCCGAGGCGTACGCCTGGTGATCCCGGGACGCGCGCCCTGACAGGCGAATTCCGGCACGCGCCAAGGTGGCCCGGTCAGAGTCGGGGCCACCTTGGACCGAGGGGATCAGGCGGGCTGCGGGGCGGGCGTTGCCGCAGCGGCCGCGACGTTGCGGGTCTCGCGCATGATCAGCAGGCCGTTGACCACCATCAGTGTCGCGGTCAGGCAGTGGACGCCCAGCGCGGTGGCCACGGAGCCGTGGTGGGCCAGCACGGTGGCCATGTCACCGTATGCGGCGAGGGCCTCCACCAGCAGCACCCAGCCCAGCGCCCGGCGGTGGCCCGTCACCAGCAGGATGCCCAGGACCAGGGCCATGACGACGTCGCGGATTCCCTTGATGATCAGGAAACCGCCGCCGTCGCCGGACGGCCAGCTCGGCAGGCCGAAGCCCGGTGCCGTCGTCTCCGGGCTCAGGATGAACTCCGTCCCGAACCAGAGGATGAAGAGGATGAAGGCGGCGGCCAGGACGGTGTTGATCTTCTTCAGCGACATGGTTCTTCTCCTTGCGAGTTGTGGGGTCTGAGCAGCGCGGTGTCGGCCCGCCGGTTCAGGCGAGGGCGACGACGAGCAGGGTGAAGGCGGCGATGATGATGGCGACGCGGACGTAGTGGTAGCGGTCCCAGCGGTTCATCTGCTCCTTCCAGTCCTCGGGCCGGTTCTCGGGGGTCCAGGTCTTGCCCCGGTTGTTGATCGGGACGAGCAGCAGGAGCGACATGATCACGCTGAGGATCAACAGCACGCCGGCGGTGACGACGAGGCCGGCGCCGTCGTGGTGCCATCCGGCGATGGCCCAGACCACGGCGAGGACGAGCGAGCCGATGTACCAGAACGGCATCACGGCGCCGAGCATCCGGCCCCCGTGGGCGCGGCCGAGTTGGCCACTGTCCTCGGGGAGGGCGTTGAAGATCGGGTTCATGACGAAGGCGACGGAGAACTCCACCCCCACCATCAGGCCGACGACCACGGTGGTGAAGACCTCGAGTGCGTTGAGCATGATGACGACGCTCCTGGCATCTAGTGTTGCTAGCTGATGAGGCAATGCTAGTGCTACTGCCGATCGTTTGTCTAGCGATGCTAGGATCGAAGCATGTCGGTACAAGAACGCAAGCAGCGCGAACGGGCGGAGCGCGAACGCCTCATCGTGGTGACGGCCCGCGAGCTCGCCGAGCAGCAGGGCTGGGACGCGGTCACCACCCGCCGCCTCGCCGAGCGCATCGAATACAGCCAGCCCGTCCTCTACAGCCACTTCCGCGGCAAGCGCGAGATCATCGGCGCCGTCGCCCTCGAAGGTGCCACCGAGATGGCCGCGGCGGTACGGGCCGCGACCTCCGCCGCCGACGGCCCCCGCGCCCGGGTCGCCGCCCTCGCCCGCGCCTACCTCGACTTCGCCGAGCGCAACCCGGCGGTCTACGACGCCTTGTTCCAGCTCGACGGCGGCCTGGCGTACGCGCAGGAGGACACCCCGGAGCCTTTGAAGGACGCCTTCGCCGCCCTGCTGGAGAGCCTGGGCGAGGTCGCCGGGGACGGTGTCCATCCGGGGCTGTTCACCGAGACGTTCTGGGCGGCCCTGCACGGGCTGGCGACCCTCACCCGGGCGGGACGGCTGCCGCCGGAGCACGCCGAGCGGAGGGTGGAGCTGCTGGTCGACCGGCTCGCCAAGCTCTGACACACCACCCCGGCGGCACGCGGCCGAGCCCCCGGGCGCCGTCGCCCAGGGGCCTGTTCCGTGCCTAGGCCCTGTCGTCAAAGTCCCGCCTGCCCCACGACGCCTGGCACGCGCGCTCGCTGCGTTGTCGGGATCGTCCGAGTAGGCCCACTACGAGGACGACCCTCCGCCTTGCGATCGCACGCACCAGACGCCGTGGGGCCCGCCCTGCGGGCGGACGGCGCTACTTTGACGACAGGGCCTAGGCGCGGGTCCGCTTCGCGACCCAGCCCGCCATCGCCCGTACGCCGATGCCGATCGCGCGCTCGTCCGGGAGGAAGTCGGGGTAGTGCGGGTAGCAGGCGGTGATGGGGGCGCCGGGGGCGCGGACGCCGAGGAAGGTGTAGGTGCCCGGGACCCGGTCCAGGTAGAGGGCGAAGTCCTCGCCGTTGAAGGGGAAGGCGGCGTGGAGCTCGGTGACCGTGTCCCCGCCGAGGGTGCGGCTCAGGTGGCGGGCGAGGGCACGGGCGTCCGGTTCCGGGCAGACCATGGCGGGGAACGGCTCGGCGGGGAAGCTCACCCCGGCCCCCGCGTACGAGCCGGCCAGCCGGCGGATGTCCGCGCGGACCTCCGCGTACCGCTCCTGCGGCCAACAGCGGTAGGACACGCTCACCTTGGCCTCCTGCGCTCTGGCCCGGACGGCCACGAACCGGGCCAGCGGCCCGTCGGGCGTCTGGACATCGGCGACCATCCGCTCCAGGTCCGCGGGGGTCTGCGGCGGTGTCACCGTGGCGAGCGCGCCGATCTCGGCGGCCAGGCGCCGTGCGGCGCCGGGGGCGTCCGGACCCGAGAGGGTCACCTCCGCGCGGTCCTGGCCCGGCAGCCCGTATCCCGGGGTCACGGCGAGACGGCCCACCGGGAACGGACCGCAGTGCAGCGCGTGGATCTCCTCGACGCGGGTGTCGACGAGGGTGCGCTCCAGCACGCCCGCGTCGATCATCGCGCGGGCCCCGGCCAGGGCCTCCTCGGCGGGCTGGAAGAGGAACACCACCGTTCCGCTGAGGTTCCGCCGCAGCCGGGCCAGGACCCGCGCCACGCCGATGGCCACCGTGGTGTGGATGTCGTGGCCGCACAGGTGGGCCGCCGCGGTGCCGCCCCCGACGATGTCGCCGGGCGGCACCGCGTCCATGTCCGCCCGGTACGCGACGGTGCGGCCGGGCCGCGAGCCCCGCAGGACGCCGACGACGCCGTGGCCGCCCACCCCGGTGGTGACGGCCAGCCCCGCGGCCCGCAGCTCGCGGGCCACCACGTCCGCGGTCCGCGCCTCCTGCCCCGGCGCCTCGGGGTGCTGGTGGATGTCGCGCCGCAGCTCGATCAGAGCGGACTCCAGGCGCGCCACCTCGGCGTCCACCGCCCCTTGCGCCACCGGCCGCCCCCGCCCGCCGGCGACGGCCGGCCCCGCGGCTCCCCACCCGATTCCCGCGGCGGCCGCCGTCGCGCCGGCGGCGAGCAGCGTACGGCGTGCGAGGGCGTGTTCCATGGGACGAGTCACTGTCTCTCCTGCCTGTTCCTTCACGTGGTCCGCCGGGACGGTCCCCGGCGGACACACGATCGCCGCACGCGCCCGCCACCGCCCATCCGGCTGGCCACCACGTGGGGGTGGGGGTACCCCCCCACCGCGGAACCGGACCGGGGCCGGCCGCCGTCAGCCGAGGCCGGCCGCCGTCAGCCGGGGCCGGGGCGGCCCGGTCGGCGTGGTGCGGCCAGCAGTGCCAGGCCCAGGGCCAGGATCACCAGCCCGCACCAGGACACCAGCGGCAGCCGCTCGCCCACGACCGTGACGCCCAGCACCGCCGCCACCGCGGACTCGGCCAGGGTGAGGGTGGTGGCCACCGACGCCGGGGTGTGGCGCAGGCCGTGGCCGAAGAGGCGGTAGGCGAGGAAGACGGGGAACACTCCGATGTGGAGGGCCACCGCGGCGCCGCGGACGGTGGCGAGCCACGCCGTGCCGGTGGCGAGCAGGACGGGCAGCACCAGCAGCCCCGCCGCGCCGAACATCGCGCCCATGACCGCGGCGGACGGGTGCCCCCGGCCTATGAGGCGCCCGCCGATGAGCGAGTACGTGGCGTACGACAGCCCCGCGAGCGCGGCGAGCGCGATTCCGGCGGCGTCCATGTGGGCCGGCTCCCCGGTGAGCTGTGGGCCGAGGGTCAGGACGGCGCAGCCGGTCACCGCGGCCAGGGTGGCGACGGCCCAGCGCATGGTCGGCCGGGCCTGCCCCGTGGCCCAGGCCAGCAGACCGGTGAAGACCGGCGCGCTGCCCAGCGCGATCGCAGCGGCCACGGCCACGCCCGTACGCTCCACGGCCGGGTAGAAGCTGAGCGGATTTCCGGCCACCGCGAGCGCGCCGAGGGCGAGGAGCCGCCGCTCGGCGCCGGTGGACGAGGTGAGGAGTGTCCAACTGCCGCGCGTGGTGAAGAACAGCAGCAGGCCGCCCAGGGCCAGGCTCGCGGCGCCGACGGCGGCCGCCGGGGTGCCCGAGGGGGCCATGGAACCGGCGGTTCCGGTGGTGCCCCAGAGCACCGCCGCCGCGAGGATGGGCAGCGGGCCGTCGACGAGGCGGGTCGGGCGTGGGTGCGGGGACGGGTGGAGCGGCGCCGGGCGTGCCGCGGGGGAAGCCGCCGATGAAGGGGACACGCCGGATGAGGCAGGGGTGTGCTGAGCCACAGTCGTGAACTCCGTTGTCGAAACCATCAAAAGGGCTGGATTCGAGAACGGGCGCACAACAGCGGCCCCCGGCGGCCCGCGCGATCAGCGCGTGGCGGCGGCCGGGAGCGGAAGTGAGGTCAAGCCTTCAGCGCGTGCGCCCGATCAGGCGCACGGCGGCGGGGTTACGGCGTGCCAGTAGGTGTCCACGCGGCGATGTTAACCGACGTGCTCGGCCGCCCCTCCGCGGCTGCCCCCGGTCGAGCCGGCCCAGCAGTGCGCGGCGGTCACCCCGGCACGCGACGGATTTGTTGCGGCTGGATGAAATCCGCACACCAGAGCGTTGTGGCCTTCCGGTAGTACAGGCAGACCGGGAGGTCACGGGTGGCGGACGCGATGGCGGACGAGGCGGACATACGGCAGGGCGGGACGCGGCAGGACGGCTGGGCGCGGCGGCTGATCCGCTACTGCTGGCGTTACCGCCGTGACGTGACTCTGGCCCTCGGCGCCTCGCTCGGCGGGATGGCCGTGACGGCGCTGGTGCCGCTCGTCACCAAGCTGATCATCGACGATGTGATCGTCGAGCACGACCGCTCGCTCACCCCGTGGGCCACCCTGCTGGTCGTCGGCGCGCTCGTCGTCTACGGGCTCACCTTCATCAGGCGCTACTACGGCGGCCGGCTGGCGCTGGACGTACAGCACGATCTGCGCACCGAGATGTTCGCGGCGATCTCCCGGTTCGACGGCAGGCGGCAGGACGAGCTGAGCACTGGGCAGGTCGTCGGCCGGGCCACCAGCGATCTGCAGCTCATCCAGGGGCTGCTGTTCATGACGCCGATGATGATCGGCAACGTTCTGCTCTTTGTGATCTCGCTGATCGTGATGGCGGTGCTCTCGCCGCTGCTCACCGTCATCGCGCTCGCCCTCGCCCCCGCCCTGTGGATCCTCGCCTCGCGCAGCCGCACCCGCCTGTTCCCCGCCACCTGGTACGCGCAAGGGGAGGCGGCGGCCGTCGCCGGCGTCGTGGACGGGGCGGTCACCGGTGTGCGCGTGGTCAAGGGGTTCGGGCAGGAGGAGCAGGAGACCGGGAAGCTCCGCGAGGTCAGCCGCCGGCTGTTCGCCGCCCGGCTGCGGACGGTGCGCCTGAACTCCCGCTACACCCCCGCCCTGCAGGCCGTACCCGCCCTGGGCCAGGTCGCCATGCTGGCCCTGGGCGGCTGGATGGCCACCCGCGGCCAGGTCACGCTCGGCACCTTCGTCGCCTTCTCCACCTATCTCGCGCAGCTGGTCGGGCCGGTCCGGATGCTCACGATGGTGCTCACGGTCGGGCAGCAGGCGCGGGCCGGCGTGGAGCGGGTCTTCGAGCTGATCGACACCGAGCCCGTCATCGAGGAGCGCGCCGACGCGCGGGAGCTGCCGGCCGACGCGCCCGCGACGGTCGAGTTCGACCATGTCACCTTCGGCTACGACCCCGCCCGCCCTGTCCTCGACGACCTGTCCCTGCGGATCGAACCGGGCGAGACGGTCGCGGTCGTCGGCGCCTCCGGCAGCGGCAAGTCGACGCTCTCGCTGCTGCTGCCCCGCTTCTACGACGTGTCGGCGGGCGCGGTGCGGGTCGGCGGCCACGATGTGCGCGAGCTGACGTACGAGTCGCTGCGCGCCGCGATCGGGATGGTGCCGGAGGACAGCTTCCTGTTCTCCGACACGGTGCGCGCCAACATCGCCTACGGGGCGCCGGACGCCACCGACGAGCAGATCCGCGCCGCGGCGCGCGCCGCCCAGGCCGACGGCTTCATCTCCGCGCTCCCGGACGGCTATGACACCGAAGTCGGCGAGCAGGGCCTGACCCTCTCCGGCGGCCAGCGCCAGCGCGTCGCCCTGGCCCGCGCCATCCTCACCGACCCGCGGCTGCTCGTCCTGGACGACGCCACCTCGGCGGTGGACGCGCGCGTCGAACACGAGATCCACGAGGCGCTGCGCGGCGTCATGGCGGGGCGTACGACGCTGCTCATCGCCCACCGCCTGTCGACCCTCGCCCTCGCCGACCGCATCGCCGTACTCGACCGCGGCCGCCTCGCCGACGTCGGCACCCACGAGGAGCTGAGCGAGCGCAGCGCCCTGTACCGGCGGCTGCTGACCGACCCGGACGAGCTGAGCGGTATCACCCGCGACCCGGCGGGCAGCGCGGGTCGCTCCGGCGCGGACGGGTTCGCCGGGGCCTTCGGCGGGGAGGCGTCGGCCAGCGGGCTCGCCCTGCCGGAGCTGGACGGCGCGCCCGACACGCCGCCCGCCGACGGCCACCGCCCGGTCACGGCCGAGACCTGGGCCGCCCGGGCGGACCGTGCCGTGGCTCGCGCGGTCATCAGCAGCAGCCTCGCGCGGAGGGACGGCCGCGCCGGGGCCGAGAACGGGGCCGCCGCCGAGTCGGACGGACCGCGTCCGGCTCCCGTCGCCGCTCACGCCGTGGACGGCGACACCCCCGACGGCGAGGCCCGGCCGGACGGCGGCGTGCCACACGACGCGAAGCCGCCGCGCCTCGTCGACGGCGTGACCCCCGAGCTGTGGGTGCGGCGCGCCACGACAGACGGCGACGGCATGGACCGCGACCGGACCGCCGGCGGAGCCGCCGCCGCGCCCGGCCCCGGGATGGCCGGGGCGCTTGCCGGGATGCCCGCCACCCCCGAGCTGCTGGCCAAGGTCGCCGCGCTGCCGCCCGCCACCGACACCCCCGACGTCGACGAGGAGCGGGCCGCGCGCCCCGAGCGGGCGTACGGGCTGCGGCAGCTGCTGCGCGGGTTCGGGGCGCCGCTCGCGGTCAGCCTGGCGCTGGTCGCGGTCGACGCGCTGGCCGGGCTGCTGCTGCCGGTGCTCATCAGGCACGGCATCGACCAGGGCGTCCAGCGGATGGCGCTGGGCGCGGTGTGGGCCGCCTCCGCGCTGGCGCTCGTGATCGTCCTCGCGCAGTGGGCGGCGCAGATCGGCGAGACGCGGATGACCGGGCGGACCGGTGAGCGCGTCCTGTACGCGCTGCGGGTGAAGATCTTCGCCCAGCTGCAGCGGCTCGGCCTCGACTACTACGAGCGCGAGCTGACCGGCAAGATCATGACCCGGATGACCACGGACGTGGACGCGCTGTCGACCTTCCTGCAGACCGGCCTGGTCACCGCCGTCGTCAGCCTGCTCACCTTCTTCGGCATCCTGGTCGCGCTGCTGATCATCGACGTCCAGCTGGCGCTGGTGGTGTTCGCCTCGCTGCCGCTGCTGATCGTCGGCACGTACTTCTTCCGGCGCCAGAGCGTCAAGGCGTACGAGCTGGCGCGCGAGCGGGTCAGCGTGGTCAACGCCGATCTGCAGGAGAGCGTGGCCGGGCTGCGCATCGTGCAGGCCTTCCGGCGCGGGCAGGCGGGCCGGGAGCGGTTCGCGGGGCGCAGCGACGCGTACCGCCGGGCGCGGGTGCGCGGCCAGTGGCTGATCTCGGTGTACTTCCCCTTCGTCCAGCTGCTGTCCTCCGTCGCGGCCGCGCTGGTGCTGATCGTCGGCGCCGGGCGGGTCGGCGAGGGCACGCTGACGGCGGGCGCGCTGGTCGCCTACCTCCTCTACATCGATCTGTTCTTCGCGCCCGTCCAGCAGCTCTCCCAGGTCTTCGACGGCTACCAGCAGGCGAGCGTCTCGCTGCGCCGCATCCAGGAGCTGCTGCGCGAGCCGACGGGGACCCCGCTCGCGAAGGCGCCGCGCGAGGTGCGGGCGCTGCGCGGCGAGGTGGCCTTCGACAAGGTGCGCTTCGGGTACGGGAAAGCCGGTGAGAACAGTGAGGACGCTGTGGAGGCGCTGGCGGGCGTCGATCTGACGATCCCCGCCGGGCAGACCGTCGCCTTCGTCGGCGAGACGGGCGCGGGCAAGTCCACGCTCGTCAAGCTGGTCGCGCGGTTCTACGACCCCTCCTCGGGGGCCGTGCGGGTGGACGGCACGGATCTGCGCGAGCTCGACCTCACCGCGTACCGCAACCGTCTGGGCGTGGTGCCGCAGGAGCCGTATCTGTTCCCCGGGACGGTGCGCGACGCCATCGCGTACGGGCGCCCGGACGCGAGCGACGCCGAGGTGGAGGCGGCGGCCCGGGCGGTCGGTGCCCACGCCATGGTGGCCTCGCTCGACGGCGGCTATCTGCACGAGGTCACCGAGCGCGGGCGCAATCTGTCCGCGGGGCAGCGCCAGCTCATCGCGCTGGCCCGCGCCGAGCTGGTCGACCCGGACATCCTGCTGCTCGACGAGGCCACGGCCGCGCTCGACCTGGCCACCGAGGCCCTGGTGAACCAGGCCACGGACCGCCTGGCGGGCAGGCGCACCACGCTGGTCGTCGCGCACCGGCTGACGACCGCGGCCCGTGCGGACCGGGTGGTGGTCCTGGACCACGGGCGGGTCGTCGAGGACGGTACACACGAGGAGTTGGTGGCCCGCGAGGGGCGGTACGCCGAGCTGTGGCGCACCTTCACGGGGCGTGCCTTCACGGGGGAGACGGCGCCGACGGCCGTCGGCTGACGGCGGGCGGGCGGGCGCCGGACGCGGTCGTCCGGCGGGGGCACCTCCCAGCGGGAGCTGGGTGAGGGTGTGCTGGGCCGCCGGTCCGGCCGGGCCTTGTGCCGCCGCCCGTGACCCCCGTGGTGACTCTCGGCATTCAGCCGGTGTTACCCATCGTTACTTCACGGTTCCATGCCGCTGGCCCTGGCTATCCCCTCCACCTCGCGCCTGTCCCGTTCCCGCTGCTCCGCCTCCGCCGCGACCCGCTGTTTGTGGCGCAGCAGGAAGTCGGGGTCGTCCGCCCGGTCCTGGGGGACCAGGACCTTCATCCCCTTGGCGTGCGGGCTGTCGCCGAGGTCGACGACCACCCGCTCGTCCTGGGAGGTGAGCAGGCCGAACAGCACCAGCAGCTCCGCCTGCAGAGCGGGGGTGAACAGCTCCTTCTCCTCCGGCCCCATGCCGAGTTCGTACGTCCCCCCGCGGACGGCCGGTGAGGTGCTCAGCTCGCGCAGCAGCCGCATCAGCAGCTCCAGCGAGCGCGGATCGATTCGTTCCTGCAATTCGGTCAGATACTGCGTCAGCCGCTCGGCCCGTTCGCTCCGGTCGTGCCGTTCGTCTCGGTCCATGTAGGCAGGATGAGCCATCACAGCCCGCTACGAAAGAGGGCGGAGCCCATAACTCTCCGTATCCGGGCCTCAGTTGGTGGGTCTGGTGGCCCCACCTGTGCCCCGATAGGTTCTCGGCGATCTGTGTGAACCGAACCCATGTGCAGTGAAGGGCAGGCGAATGGCCAAGACATTCAGATGGCTGCTGGCGCTCGTGATGCTCGTCGGGGCGGTCGGCGCGGGCGTCGGCAGCGCGACCGCCGCGCCGGCCACCGCGAGAACGACCACCGCGAGACCGGCCGCCGCCGAGCCGGACATCAAGGACCGAATACTCGCGATACCGGGGATGAGGTTCGTCGAGGAGAAGCCCTACGAGGGCTACCGCTTCCTGGTGCTGACCTACACCCAGCCGATCGACCACCGGCACCCGTCCAAGGGGACCTTCGAGCAGCGGTTCACCCTGCTGCACAAGTCCACCGACCGCCCGACGGTGTTCTTCACCTCGGGCTACAACGTCAACACCAGCCCGCGGCGCAGCGAGCCGACCCAGATCGTCGACGGCAACCAGGTGTCGCTGGAGTACCGCTACTTCACCCCGTCCCGGCCTCAGCCCGCCGACTGGTCCAAGCTCGACATCTGGCAGGCGGCCGGCGACCAGCACCGCCTCTACCGGGCCCTGAAGCCCGTCTACGGCAAGCGGTGGCTGGCCACGGGCGGCAGCAAGGGCGGCATGACGGCGACGTACTACCGCCGCTTCTACCCAGGTGACATGGACGCCACCGTCGCCTACGTCGCGCCCAACGACGTGGTGAACACGGAGGACTCGGCCTACGACCGCTTCTTCGCCTCCGTCGGCACGGCCGAGTGCCGCACCAAGCTGAACGCCGTGCAGCGCGAGGCCCTGGTGCGGCGCGACGAGATCGTCGCCCGCTACCAGAAGTGGGCGGACGAGGAGGGCCAGACCTTCACGGTCGTGGGCAGCGCGGACAAGGCGTACGAGAACGTCGTCCTCGACCTGGTGTGGGCCTTCTGGCAGTACCACCTGGTGAGCGAGTGCGCCGATGTGCCCGCGCCGACCGCCTCGACCGATGAGCTGTACGCCTTCATCGACGACATCTCCGGCTTCGCCGCCTACACCGACCAGGGCCTGCAGACCTACACCCCGTACTACTACCAGGCGGGCACGGAACTGGGCTCGCCCGCCTTCGACACCCCGCACCTGGACGGGCTGCTGCGCTACCCGGGCATCTACACCCCGCGCAGCTACGTTCCCCGGGAGATCCCGATGCGGTTCCGGCCGAACGCGATGCGGGACATCGACAGCTGGGTGCGGCACGACGCACGCCGGATGCTGTTCGTGTACGGACAGAACGACCCGTGGGGCGCGGAGCGGTTCCGGCTCGGCAAGGGCTCCCGGGATTCCTACGTCTACACCGTCGCGGGCGGCAACCACGGCTCGAACATCGCCCAGCTCGCGGCCGACGAGAAGGCCAAGGCCACGGCCGCGGTGCAGCGGTGGGCGGGCGTGGAGCCCGCGGCGAAGCCGCTGGCCGCGTACGACGCGCGGCTCGACCGCCGGGACGTGGAGCGCGAGCCGGCCCTGCGGCCGTAGCGTGAGGTCCTAGCCGCGGAGGGCGGCGAGATAGGACTCGGCGAGCGCGTCGAAGTCCGCTCGCCGCTCCTTCCGCAGGGCGAGCGGACGGGCGGAGGCGGGGTCCAGGAGGTGGCCGAGGGGGCGTACGCGGCGCCGGAAGCCGATGCTCTCCCACCGCGCCGCCCCGCGCTCGTCCCTCGGGTCGACGACGACGGCGCCGCAGCCGTCCACCAGGGTCCAGATCGCCTCGGAGGCGAGGATCGGCCCGAGGCCGAAGCCCCGCCACGCCGGGTCGAGTTCGACGTGGTGCAGCACCAGCAGATCGCCGTCGGGCCGGGTCACGGCCTCGCGGAACTCCTGCCGGTAGCCGCCGTGTGCGAGGTCGTACACGCCGAGGACCTGGTCCGAGAGCTCTGTGCCGTAGCTCTCCGCCGCCTCGAAGGGGTGCGGGCCGAACCGGTCGTCCAGGCGCAGCCGGAAGAGCGTCATCGAGCCGATGACGCCCCCGGCCGTTCGGCCCTTGAACCGCTTCGCCCGGATGGACACCGTCCAGTCGAGGAGGGTGTCCCCGTCCGCGCCGCCGACCGCCTGCGACAGGTGGTACTCCAGGCCGAGCAGCCGGGGGTCGCCCGGCAGGTCGGCGGCGGGGCGTGGCACGGGGCGTGCGGCGGGGGGTCTGTCGGCGGTCACGCGGTTCAGTATGACCGGGCTCAGTACGACAGCCCGTGGCCCCTCGGGTACAGCACCCCGTGCGGGGCGTCCGCGCGCCGCACGGGGACGGGCAGCCTGCCGCGCGGACCGGTCCGGCCCGCGATGACGCGGGCGGCGGCGCGCAGTTCGACGTCCGTCCAGGAGTAGACGGCCAGGGAGGCCGCTGGGGCCTTGTCCGCGGCGCCGGACAGCGACGCGATGTACGCGATGTCGTAGGGATTCCGCAGGGCCACATGGACCAGCGGCACGCCCGTGGCGGCGAGCGCGGAGACCAGGTCGCGCTGACGGGAGCCCTTGCCGACGTCGTACGTCGCGACGATCACCGCGTCCCGCCCCCGCGCCGCCGCGACCGCCGCCTTGATCCGCCCCGGGGCCGGGTCGGGCCCGGGGCCGGTGGACAGGGCCTCGGCGGTGAAGCCGAGGTCGGTCAGGGCGTGGGCGAGGACCGCCGTCGGCGGGCCGCCGGTGCCGGAGGGGGCGGCCGGGTCCGGGCCCACGACCAGCAGCCGGCGGTGGTGGCGGTCCAGCGGCAGCAGGTGGCCGTCGTTGACGAGCAGGGTCGTGGTGCGCTCGGCTATTCGGTCAGCGGCGGCGCGGTGCTCACGGCTGCCGACCGTGCGGTTGACGTCGCGGTCGCTGGTGTGAGGGGCGTCCAACAGGCCATGGCGCGCCTTGAGTTCCAGGATGCGCAGGACGGACTCCTCGATGCGGGCCTCGCTGAGCTCCCCGCCCCGTACGGCCCGGTGGACGCCTGCCCAGGCGCCCGGCAGGTCCGGCGGGTTCAGCAGCTGGTCCGCGCCCGCCTTCAGGGCCAGTACGGGCACCCGGTCGTCGCCGTACTTCTTCCGCACCCCGGCCATGCCGAGGGAGTCCGTCACCACCACGCCGGCGAAGCCGAGTTCGCCGCGGAGCACACCGGTGATGACGGGCTTGGAGAGGGTGGCGGGGACGTCGCGGGGTTCGAGCGCGGGGAACCGCAGATGCGCCGTCATGATCGCGTCGACGCCGGCCGCGATGGCGGCCCGGAACGGCGGCGCGTCCAGCCGCTCCCACTGCGCGCGGGAGTGGGTGATGACCGGCAGGTCGACATGGCTGTCCACGGACGTGTCGCCGTGCCCGGGGAAGTGCTTGGCGGTGGCCGCGACCCCGGCGCTCCGATAGCCCTCGACCTGGGCCGCGACCAGCCGGGCCACGGCATGGGGATCGGCGCCGAAGGAGCGTACGCCGATGACCGGGTTGGCCGGGTCGACGTTGACGTCCGCGACGGGCGCGTAGTTCTGCCGGATGCCGAGCGCGGCGAGCTCGGCCCCGGCGATCCGCGCGGCGGTGCGGGCGTCGGAGTCGCTGCCCCCCGCGCCGAGCGCCATCGCGCCCGGCAGGAGGGTGGCGGGCGCGCCGACGCGGGCGACGATGCCGTGCTCCTGGTCGATGGACAGCAGCGCGGGGACGGGGGTGGGGCCCGCGAGCGCGGCCTTCTGGATGCCGTTGGAGAGGGCGGCGAGCTGGTGGGGGTCGCGGATGTTGTGCGCCCACCCCGCGTACATGAAGCCGCCGACGTGGTACTTCGCGATCAGCTCGGCCGCGTTGGCGACCCCCGTCTCCCTGCGGTTCTGCGCGGCGTCGGCGGGGGCGGGGGAGGTGGCCGAATGGCCGTAGACCCGCACCACGAAGAGCTGGCCTATCTTCTCGTCGAGGGTCATCCGGCCCACGAGCGCCTCGGCCCGCCGGCGGTCGCGCTCCCGGCGTTCGGAGCTGCCGTCCGCCGGGCCCAGGGCGGCGGCGCGGTGGGTCGGCGAGGCCTCCCGGGCGGAGGCGGGCCGCTGCCGGGAGCAGGCGGCGGCCGCGGCCGCGAAGGCGGCGGCCAGCAGGGCGCGGCGGGAGGCCGCGTTGGGGAATGCCGGGTCGTGCACCCGCACTCCTTCCGTCGGGGTCGAGGAGGGGGTGGCTGTGGTCCGCATGGCGCGAACATGCGGAAAATATGGAATAAGTGAGATGGCGTCAATTCAGATGCAGCCAGGTCACCGAGGGGAACAGCCTCGATACCGTCTCGGTCACTTGGCATATGACACCGATCGCGCGATGTTCGAACGGTGTCCGGGAGTGACCGGGTGATGTGACGGGGCGACGCGTGACGGTCAGTCGGCGAAGCGCGGCCGCTCGGGCAGCCGGTCCCTCGGCACCTCGAAGACGGCGATCACATGGAAGGGCGCGAAACACTCCGGCGGCGGCTCGGGGTGCGGGCCCGCGACCGGCTTCAGGGTGTCACCGGCGCGGTGGAGGGTCGCGGACGGCCACTGGGCGCAGCCGGTGGACGCGGACCAGCCGACCAGGGTGGTGCGGGTGAAGTCGGTGTCCCCGGCCCTGTCGATGATCTCCTGGGCCCGCCCGCGGTACAGCCGGGCGAAGGCGCTCAGCTCGTCCCGCCCGCGCAGCACCGCCCGCACCTGCCGGACCGCGCCGGGCCCGCTCGTGAAGTAGGCGAGCCCGGTATCGACACGGCCCTGGCGATACGGCGTGCCGGGCGGGGAGCTCGGGGTGCCGCCGTCGGCGCGGTGATTGGGGGGCACCCCGACGGCGGCAGGCTGCTGGCCGCAGGCGGTGGAGAGGGTGGTCAGCGACGCAGCCAGCAGCGCGGCTGATACCGCTCTGCGGAGACTCACCAGCAGCACACCGCTTGGACGGCCCGCGCCGCGGACCGGTTCCCCGGGAGAGGGGGCACCTCCCGGCGGCAGCTGGGGGAGAGCTGCCGCGGCCGGACGCGAAGGGTGCGGGGCGGGACGCATACGGCCATGGTGGCAGCGGTCGCCGCGGGCCCGGGACGGCGCGCCGTGGGGTGCGCCGAGTGGGTGCCCCCGGACGGACGCGGACGACCCGTTCCGCCGTGGCGGCCGGCAGCCGGTGGCGGCTGCCTCAGGCCGCCCGCTGCGGCCAGTGGGCGCGCAGCAGCCGTACGGTCTCCGTGATGGCCGGGCGGCGGGCCGCGCCCGTGCGCCACAGGGCGTACAGGCGGCGTACCGGCACCGGTTCGAGGGGCAGGGCCAGTACGCCGTCGGGCAGCGGGCCGCGGCCCAGGCGGGGCATCAGGGCGATGCCGAGGCCCGCCGCGACCAGGGCGATCTGGGTGTGGTTCTCCGCCGCCTGATACGCGAGGTCCGGCTCGTGGCCCCAGGCGCGCAGCGTCCGGATCAGCCAGTCGTGGCACACCGTCCCCGGCGGCTGGCAGATCCACCGCTGCCCCGGCAGGTCCTCCCGGCGCAGCCGGCCGCGCCCGGCCAGCGGGTGCCCGGCCGGTACGAGGACATCGCACAGGTCGTCGCCGATGACCGCCCGCTCCAGCCCTTCGGGGGCGGGCAGCGGCGCGATGTCCCAGTCGTGCGCGACCGCGATGTCGAGGACCCCCTGAGCCGCCAGGTCGACGGACAGATGCGGGTCGACCTCGACGAGCCGGGCGTCCAGGGACTCGTGGCGCGCGGCGAGTTCGGCCAGCACCATGGGCAGCAGGCCGCGCGCCGCCGTGGCGAAGGCGCCGATCATCAGCCGCCCGCTGGGCAGCCCGCGCCGCTCCTCCAGGGTGGTCTCGGCCCGCTCCACGATCGCCAGCAGCTGCTGGGCGGTGGCCGCCAGGTGCCGGGCCTCGTCGGTCAGCGCGATGCCACGGCCCTGGCGCTCCAGCAAGGTGGTGCGGGTCTCCCGCTCCAGCTTGGCGATCTGCTGGGAGACGGCGGACGGGGTGTAGCCGAGCGCGGTGGCCGCCGCGCTGACCGAGCCGTGCACGGAGACCGCGTGCAGCGCCCGCAGCCGGGACAGATCCAGCACGATGCCCCTCCCTTTCCGTAAGTCTTCTCCAGCGGGCTTTCAGCAATGCTGAATCCAACCATGAAGGAATCCGCGCTGGTGCTACAAGGTCGGCAGCGGTGATCCTCGACGCATGCGACCAGCACACATTCTCTTGGCCGTCCTCGTCACCGCCGTGTGGGGCGTCAACTTCGTCGTCATCGACATCGGGCTCGACCACTTCCCGCCCCTGCTGTTCTGCGCGCTGCGCTTCCTCGTCGCCGCGCTGCCCGCCGTCTTCCTGGTGGGCCGGCCGAAGGTCGCGTGGAAGTGGGTCCTCGGCGTCGGTCTCGCGCTGGGCGTGGCGAAGTTCGGGCTGCTGTTCATCGGCATGCACGAGGGAATGCCCGCCGGGCTGTCCTCGCTGGTCCTGCAGATCCAGGCGGTGTTCACGGCGCTGTTCGCCGCCGTGGCGCTCGGCGAGCGGCCGAACCGCACCCGGCTGGCCGGCATGGCCGTGGCGCTCGCCGGTATCGCGGTGGCCGCCGTCGACGAGGGCACGTCCGGGCCGCTGCTCGCCTTCGTGCTGGTGATCGCCGCCGCCGTGTTCTGGGGGGTGTCGAACGTCCTGACCCGCAAGGCCGCGCCGCCCGACCCGCTCAGCTTCATGGTCTGGGTGAGCCTGGTGCCGGTGGTGCCGCTGCTCGGCCTGTCGCTGATGTTCGAGGGCGCGGACCCCGACCTGGAGGCGCTGCGCTCGCTCGACTGGACCGGAGCGGGCGTGATCGTCTACGTCGCCTGGATCGTGACCCTCGGCGGCTTCGGCGCCTGGAACTTCCTGCTGCGGACCTACGACGCCTCGGCGGTCGCGCCCTTCACCCTGCTGGTGCCGGTCTTCGGGATGTCCTCGGCCGCGCTGGTGCTGGGGGAGGGCATCAGCGCGCTGCGCTGGCTGGCCGCCGCGCTCCTGGTCGGCGGGGTGGCCCTGACCTCGCTGTCGCTCAGGCCGCCTCGGCGAGCAGCCGCAGCAGATGGTCCCGGGCCGCGGGAAGCAGCCCCGGAAGCTCCGCAGCTTGCGGGTACCACCGCTTCTCGTACTCCCAGCACAGCCAGCCGTCCCAGCCCGCGCGGCTGAGCAGCTCCACGCACTCGGCCAGCGGCAGCACGCCGGCGCCCAGCGGCAGCGGGGTGGTGTCGTCGGCCGAGGCGATGTCCTTGACCTGCACATAGCCCAGGTACGGGGCGAGCGCCGCATGGGTGGCCGACGGATCCTCGCCGCCCAGCCAGGGGTGCATCACATCCCAGATCGCGCCCACGCTCTGGTGGCCGACCAGCCCGAGCACGCGGGTCACATCGGCCCCGGTGCGGTGCGAGTCATGCGTCTCAAGGAGCAGCCGTACGCCCAGGTCGGTGGCGTACGGCGCGGCGGCGGCCAGACGCCGGGCGGCGTTCGCGTCGGCCTCGGCGGCGTCGATGTCACCGCCGCCGGGGAAGACCCGCACATGGGCCGCGTCCAGGTCATGGGCGAGCCGCAGGAGCTCCCGCAGCTCCTCCAGCGCCGACTCGTCCGGCCCCGCCGCGGCGGACCGTACGTACCCGGCGACCGTCAGCACCGCGAGCCCGGCGGCCTTGAACTCCGCCGCCACCCGTGCCCGTTCGGCGGCCCCGATCCCCGGGTGCACCGGCTCCTCGGGGTGCGCCCGCAGCTCGACGCCGTGGTAGCCGGTGTCGGCGGCGAGCCGCACCACGTCCTGTATCGGCAGGCCGGGGACGCCGAGGGTCGAGAAAGCGAGCTGCATACGGGCTCCGGTTCTTCGTGATGGATCAGATCTCCACTGTGCCATCTACCCGGCCGCCAGTCGCCACAGCGAGGTCACCTCCGCCGCGCGGGCCTCGTGCAGCGGATCGTCCGGATCGGTGGCCCGGCGGTGGACGGGACGGGTGTCCAGCCGGTCCACGACCTTCAGGCCCGCCGCCTCGAACGCGGCCGTCAGCTCGGCGCGCGGGCGCAGCCCCAGGTGCTCGGCGAGGTCGGAGAGGATCAGCCAGCCCTCGCCGCCCGGGGCGAGGTGGCCGGCCAGGCCGTCGAGGAAGCCGTGCAGCATCCGGCCGCCCGGGTCGTAGACCGCGTACTCGACCGGCGAGGTGGGGCGGGCGGGCACCCAGGGCGGGTTGCAGACGACGAGCGGAGCCCGGCCGGCCGGGAAGAGATCTTCCCGCACCACGTCCACCCGCCCGGCCAGGCCGAGCCTGGCGATGTTCTCCTCCGCGCACGCCAGCGCGCGCGGGTCCTGGTCCGTGGCCACGACGCGCCCCACGCCCCGCCGCGCGAGCACGGCGGCCAGGACGCCCGTCCCGGTGCCGATGTCGTAGGCCAGGGACCGGTCGCCGGGCAGCGGCGCCTCGGCCACCAGGTCGACGTACTCGCCGCGCACCGGCGAGAAGACGCCGTAGTGCGGATGGATGCGGTCGCCGCCCAGGGCCGGCACCGCGACGCCCTTCGTGCGCCACTCATGCGCGCCGATCAGGCCCAGCAGCTCCCTCAGGGACGTCACCGAAGGCCCTTCGGCCGGTCCGTACGCCTCCGCGCAGGCCTGCCGTACGTCGGGCGCGCGGCGCAGCGGCACGCCGTAGTCGCCGTCCAGCGGGACGAGCAGCATGCCCAGCACCCGGGCCCGCCGGGACTGGGCCTGGCGGTGCTGGTGGAAGGCCTCGGCGGGGGAGGCCGCGGGGGCGCGGCGCCTGCGCGGCCGGCGCGGGCCGCGGTCGGCGCGGCGCGCCATGGCGCTCAGCAGCTGGCGGGCGCCCTGGTAGTCGCCGCGCCACAGCAGCGCGGTGCCCTCGCAGGCCAGGCGGTAGGCGGTGTCGGCCGTCATGCGGTCGTCGGCGGTCGCCACCCGCCGGGGCGGGGGCGCCCCGTTCTCGGAGCGCCATCGGGCGTCGTGGGCCCGCCCGGCTTCGGTCCATTCGATGACCTGATGCGTACTCAGCGGGGGCACCCCATACTCTGATCCAATTCCGGCTGCCCACTCCTTATCCCGCGAAGGGCTCTTGACGCGAGCGATTTTCGGCCGGATGACGCCCCTTCAGACGCCTGGCCGCCTCCGGGGCCCGGTTCTACCATGGGAGCGCTCCCGTGCATCGAGCGCACCCCGTATCAGAGGAGAACAAGGGACACCTTGGAGCCGCCATGATTTGTCATGAGCACAACCAGAGACGGTGGGTGGCACGGGCGTCGGCCGCCGCGTCGGCCGCCGTCCTGATGATCGCCATCCCGCTGGCGGACACCGCCGCCGCCCACGGCTCGGCCATCGGCCCGGCCTCGCGCAACTACGGCTGCTGGAAGCGCTGGGGCAGCGACTTCCAGAACCCGGAGATGAAGACCAAGGACCCCATGTGCTGGCAGGCCTGGCAGGCCGACGTCAACGCCATGTGGAACTGGAACGGCCTCTACCGGGAAGGCGTCGCGGGCAACCACCAGGCCGCCCTCCCCGACGGCCAGCTCTGCAGCGCCGGGCACACTTCCTCGGGCCGCTACAACGCGATGGACGTACCGGGAAAGTGGGAGGCCACGGCCGTCAACAACAGCTTTACCTTCAAGAACCACGACCAGGCCAAGCACGGCGCCGACTACTACCGCATCTACGTCACCAAGCAGGGATACGACGCCACCACCCAGCCGCTGCGCTGGAGCAACCTCGAACTGGTCGCCCAGACGGGCAAGATCGCGCCCGGAGTGGGGGAGCCCTCCACCGACCCCGCGCTGGGCGGGGTCACCGTGTCGATCCCGGTCAACGCCCCCGGGCGCACCGGCCGCCACGTCGTCTTCATGATCTGGCAGGCCAGCCACTTCGACCAGACGTTCTACTCGTGCAGCGACGTCATCTTCCCCGGAGGGTGAGCCGCCAGTCCTGACCGACGAGATCGGCCCCGTAACTGTGGTGCCGCTCCTCGGCGACCAGCTCGAACCCCGCCCGCTGGTAGATCCGGCGGGCGGCGGTCAGGACGTCGTTGGTCCACAGCACCAGCTCGCGGTAGCCCGCCTCGCGGGCGAAGTCCACGCACGCCCCCACCAGCCGGTCGCCGGCGTACAGCGCGCCGTGCCGCTGCACGATCCAGCCGAGATCGCCGGGGCCCGGGCCGCGCAGCCGCACCCGCTCCGGCGTACCGGAGAACGCGCCGCGCGCGGTCGCCGGCGCCTCGCGCAGCCGACGCAGCTGCGGCCGGTCCAGCCGCGCCAGCAGCTTCCCCACCGGCTCTGCGCCGAAGGCGCGAGACGAGGGGCGCGCCCGGCATCCGGCCATGCCGCCCAGCGGCGCGAGGCCGCATCGGGCCAGGCCGCAACCCGGAGCGTTACCCCGCGGCCCGAGGCGGAGCCGTGGACGCGCGGGCCATCAGCTCGGAGCGCACCATCGCCACCCCGCCCGGCGGCTGCGGCTCGCGGCCCAGCGCCAGACGCCCGGCGCGGGCGCCCGCCTCATGGAGGGGCAGCCGGACCGTGGTGAGGGCCGGGACCGCGTCCGCGCTGAAGGGCAGGTCGTCGAAGCCGGCCACCGACACGTCGTCGGGGATCCGCAGCCCCTGGTCGCGCAGCGCCGCGCTGACCCCCAGCGCGATGGTGTCGTTGGCGGCCACGATGGCCGTCAACGCGTCGTCGCGGCGCAGCAGTTCGAGGGTGGCGTCATAGCCGGAGGAGCGGTCGTAGAGCCCGTGGACGGTCAGCCGCTCCGTCCCCTGGCCGAGGCCCGCCGCCGACATGGCCGCGCGATGCCCCTCGAGGCGGTCGCGGGTCGTGGTGCGCTCCGCGGGTCCGGCGACATAGCCGATCCGGCGGTGGCCGAGGGTCAGCAGATGCTCGGTGAGCCGCCGGGCGCCGCCGCGGTTGTCGAAGGTGAGGGTGACCGCGTCCTCGATCGGGGGGCGGCCGCACAGCACCACGCGGGTGCCGGACGAGGCCAGGCGGGACGCCTTGGCGGCGACCGCCGCCATGTGGTCGGGGTGCTCGACCGCGCCGCCGGTGAGCACGACCGCGGCGGCGCGCTGCCGCTGCAGCAGGGTGAGATAGGTGAGTTCGCGCTCAGGGGAGCCGCCGGTGTTGCAGATCACGGCGAGTTTTTCACCGTGGCGGCCGGACTCCGCGCCCGTGGCCGACCCCATCTCGGCCTGCACGGCACCGGCGATGATCCCGAAGAAGGGGTCCGCGATGTCGTTGACGAGCACGCCCACCAGATCCGAGGTGGCGGCGGCGAGCGCGCTCGCCGGGCCGTTGACCACATACTCCAGCTCGTCCACCGCGCGCAGCACCCGGGCCCTGGTCGACTCGGCGACCGGGTAGTTGCCGCTCAGGACGCGCGACACGGTGGCCGCCGAGACCCGTGCCCGTGCGGCCACATCGGCCAGGGTCACTGCCATGATTCCTCCGTTGGATGGTCACCTGGTGGTGCGCCGCGTGCGCTCCTTCGCGCACGCCCATGCTCTCACTGGTCAGGGTGGGTGCCGGAGAGGGACGAGCGCCGCCCGCGCCCCCGCTCCTCCCCTCCCGTTCGAAAGTTTCAGCAGGGGCCCGATTGTGCTCTCCCAGGTCTTGTCCGGTCATCCGGACCATGTCTAGGGTCCTCCCCAGCAAGCGCTTTCCCTCGGCGAGGAGCCCTGTTCATGGCCGCAGCCACCACCCGTATCCGTGCCGCAGTCGTCGGCACTGGAGGCATTGTCTCCGGCAGCCATCTGCCCGCGCTCCGCGCTCAGGCCGAACGCGTGGACCTCGTCGCGGCGGTCGACGTGGACGAGGACCGCCTGGAGGCCTTCCGCGCCCAGGCCGCCGAGCCCGGCCAGACCGCCCAGACCGCCGAGCCCGGTGCGACGGGCCCCGGTTTCACCGTGACCGGCTACACCGACCTGGCCGCCATGCTGGAGGCCGAGCGCCCCGACCTGGTCCTCATCGGCACCCCGCCCTCCCTCCACCGCGAGCAGACCGTGGCGGCCCTGCGCGCCGGGGCCTGGGTGCTGTGCGAGAAGCCGCTGTGCCTCACGCTCGCCGAGTACGACGAGATCGCGGCGGCCGAGAAGCCCGAGGGCGGCCCGTACGCGTCCGTGGTCTTCCAGCACCGCTACGGCTCGGGCGCCGTCCACGCCCGCGAGCTGCTGACCGGCGGTGAGCTCGGCAAGCCGCTGGTCGCCCACTGCCAGACCACCTGGCACCGCGACACCGAGTACTACGCCGTCCCCTGGCGCGGCCGCTGGGACAGCGAGGGCGGCGGCCCCTCCATGGGCCACGGCATCCACCAGATGGACCTGCTGCTCCACCTCCTCGGCGACTGGACCGAGGTACGGGCCATGGCCGGGCGGCTGGTCCACGACGTGGAGAGCGAGGACGTCTCCACCGCGCTCGTCCGCTTCGCGAACGGCGCCATGGCCACCGTCGTCAACAGCGTGGTGTCGCCGGACGAGGTCAGCCGGATCCGTATCGACTGCGCCGACGCCACCGTCGAGCTCACCCACCTGTACGGGCACACCAACGACGACTGGGTCTACACCCCCGCCCCGCACACCCGCGAGGCCGCCGACCGCATCGCCCACTGGCGCACCCCCGCCGCCGACCTGCCCAGCTCGCACACGGCCCAGCTGGGCGTGGTGCTCGACGCGATGCGGGACGGCGTGCGGCCCCCGGGCAGCGGCCCGGACGCCCGGCGCACCATGGAGTTCCTCGCCGCGCTCTACAAGTCGGCCTTCACCGGACGTCCCGTCCACGCCGGCGAGATCGCCCCCGGCGACCCGTACTACGACGCCATGCACGGCAACCACCCCGACTGGGCGCCCGCGACCGCCGCCGCGTCCGCCAAGGAGCAGTGAGAATGACCCAGCCGATCACCGTCACGCACATCCACGGCGAGAGCGTCACGGTCGCCTCCGGGGGCGTCGAGCTGCTGGCCTACGTCTACAAGCCGGACGCCGACCCGTTCGAGTCGCTGAAGCCCTACACCCACCCGCTGCGCACCCTCGCGGGCAACGTGGTCTCCGGCTACCGGCCCAGCGACCACCGCTGGCACAAGGGCCTGCAGATGACCGCGAGCCATCTGTCCGAGCAGAACTTCTGGGGCGGCAACTCCTACCTGGGCCCCGAGCAGGGCTACCAGCGGGTCGAGGAGCGGGTCGGCTCGATGCGCCACGACGGCTTCGAGGAGTTCACCGTCACCGAGGACCGGCTGCGGTTCGCCGAGAAGCTGACGTGGGTGGCCCACCCTTCTGAACAACACAGCGGTGGCCAGGAATGGGCAAAGGAGCTGCGCACCGTCGAGGTGCACTCCGTGGAGCCCGCCGAGGGCACCTGGGCCATCGACTGGTCCATCCGCCTCACCAACGTCCGCGGTGAGGAGCTGCGCTTCGGCTCCCCGACCACCGCGGGCCGCGAGATGGCCGGCTACACGGGGCTGAACTGGCGCGGCCCCCGCGACTTCACCGGCGGGGACGTGTTCGGCCCCGGCGGGCGCGGCGGCGAGGGCGAGAAGGGCGCGTCCGACCTGATGGGCACCCCGGCCGCCGAGGCGCCCTGGATCGCCTTCACCGCCGAGCACGACGACGTGGACGGGCACTCCACGCTGCTGTTCGCGCACGCCCCTCAGAACCTGTCACAGGATGGGGGAGCCGTGCACGCCTCGCACTGGTTCGTACGCTCCGAGCCCATCCCCTCCGTCGCCTTCTCCTGGGCGTTCTTCGAGGAGTTCGCACTGCCCCCGGGCGAGAGCTTCGCGTACCGCTACCGCGTGGTGGTCGCGGACGGCGCCTGGGACCGGGACCGCGCCGAGACCTACCTCAAGACGCACGGGTGGTGAGCGGAGGATGACCGGGATCACCGACCCGCTGCCGGGCGGTGTGGGGCTGTCCCACATCAGCGCGTACGAGTGGGAGGCCGCCGACGGGGTGTGCGGTGGCAGCCCGCACCTCCACCTGGCCTGCACCGAGGCGTATGTGGTGACCGGCGGGAGCGGCGCCGTCCAGACCCTGACCGTCGAGGACGGTTATGCCGTCACGCCGCTGGAGCCGGGTGCCGTGGTGTGGTTCTCGCCCGGCACGGTGCACCGCATGGTGCAGGGCGGCGGGCTGAAGGTGACCGTGCTGATGCAGAACAGCGGGCTGCCCGAGGCGGGCGACGCCGTGTTCACCTTCCCCGCCGAGGTGCTGGCCGACCCCGAGGCGTACGCCGCGGCCGCCACCCTGCCCGCCAAGGAGGGGCCCGAGGCCGACGCCGCGGCCCGGCGCCGCCGGGACCTGGCGGTCACCGGCTATCTGGAGCTGCGCGAGGCCCTGGCGAAGGGCGACGACGGCCCGCTGCGCGCCTTCCACCAGGCCGCGGTGCGGCTGGTCGGGCCCAAGGTGGCCGCCTGGGAGCCCCGCTGGCGCGCCGGCGCGCTCGCCGCCGCGCAGCGCACCGGCGACCATCTGGCCGCCCTCGCGTCGGGCGATCCGGCCCATCTGGCCGGCGCCCGCGTCCGCGCCTCCGGACCCACCCGGCAGGGCGGCTACGGCATGTGCGGCCGGCGCGACGAGTACGAACTGCCCGGCGTCACGCTGCCGTACTACGGCGAGTGACCTGCCACAAAATCGCTGGCCACCACGTTTCGGAAAGATCAGAAGGGAGGCTGGCCACAGCATGCTTCGAATCAGGACAAAGGTGTCCTGCGCCCTGGCCCTCACCTTCACCCTCTGCGCGACCCTCACCGGGTGCGGCGGAGGTGAAGGCGGCGGCTCGGGCGGCAAGGTCACCCTGCGCTTCACCTGGTGGGGCAACCCCGACCGGGCGGCCCGCACCGAGGAGGCCGTCAAACTCTTCGAGAAGAAGAACCCCGGCATCCGCATCAGCACCTCCTTCGCGGGCTTCGACGCGTACAAGCAGAAGCTCGCCACCCAGGCGGCGGGCGGTGACGCGCCCGATGTGATGCAGCTCGACTACCGGATGATCAACCAGTACGCGGACGGCGGTGTCCTGCTCGACCTGGGCACCCACAAGGAGCTGCGCACCTCCCAGATGGACAAGGGGCTGCTGGCCACCGGTGTCGTGAACGACAAGCAGTACGCGATCCCGGTGGCGCGCGGCTCGGAGACCGTGGTCTACGACTCGGTCCTGTGGCGCAAGGCCGGGGTGCCCGAGCCCAAACCCGGCTGGACCTGGGACGACTGGGCGGACGCCATGGTCAAGCTGTCTCGATCCAAGGCGGCCAAAGCCACCGGGCGGGTGGGCGGCACCGACCCGGGCCAGAGCGAGGACGTCTTCGAGATCTGGCTGCGCGGCCAGGGCAAGGTCCTCTACACCGACGACTACAAGCTCGGCTTCACGGCGGACGACCTGGCGCGCTACTGGGAGTGGTGCAGCAAGCTCCGCAAGCAGGGCGCGGTCAGCTCCGCCGAGCAGACCACCCAGATGGACGGCTCGGTGGAGAACACCCCGTTCGGCCGGCTCAAGGCCGTCTCGGACTTCAACTGGGACGCCCCCGCCAGCGGCTATCTGGCGATCATCGGGGAGGGCGTGAAGCTCGCGCCGATGCCGTCGGGCGAGGACGGCACGCCCGGCCAGTACTTCAAACCGTCGATGTTCTTCGGGGCGTCCGCGAAGACCGGCCACCCCAAGGAGGCCGCCCGGTTCATCGACTTCCTGCTGAACGACCCCGAGGCGGGCGCCATCCTCGGCAACTCCCGCGGCATCCCGGCCAACGACTCCATCCGCAAGGTCGTGGCGCCCAAGCTGGAGGGGTTCGACCTGGTGGTCTCGGCCTACCAGAAGCAGTTCGAGGGCAAGCTCAAGGATCCGCCGCCCGCGCCGCCCAAGGGCGACGCGTCGCTGCAGACCACCTTCAGCCGCGACTACGACCAGGTGTCGTTCGAGCAGATGTCGCCGCGTGAGGCGGCCGAGGACTTTGTCACCGAGGCGAAGGCGGAGCTGAGGCAATGACCGCGACCGCGACCCGCCCCCAGCCGGCCCCGGCGAGCGCCGGCCGGTCCGGCAAGCGCCCCCCGAAGCGCGAGCGCCAGGGCGCCGCCTGGGTGTTCCTGTCCCCGTGGGTGCTCGGCGCCAGTGTGCTGACGCTGCTGCCCATGGCCGTCTCGCTGTATCTGTCGTTCACCAACTACGACATGTTCAACGACCCCAGCTGGGTCGGCTTCCGCAACTACATCCAGATGTTCACCGAGGACCCCCGCTTCTGGCGGTCGGTCACCTCGACCCTCACCTATGTCGTGATCGCGGTGCCGCTGCAGCTCGCGCTGGCCCTCGCGGTCGCGCTGGCGCTGAAGTCGGTCAAGCGCGGCAAGGGCTTCTACCGCTCCGCCTTCTACGCCCCCTCGCTGCTGGGCGCGTCCATGTCCATCGCCCTGGTCTGGCGGGCGATCTTCAACGACGGCGGCACGGTGGACAACATGCTGTCCTGGTTCGGCCTGGACATCGGCGGCTGGATCAACAAGCCGGGATGGGCGCTGCTGGCCGTCGCGCTGCTGACCGTCTGGCAGTTCGGCGCCCCCATGGTGATCTTCCTGGCCGGGCTGCAGCAGATACCCGGCGAGCTGTACGAGGCGGCGGCCATGGACGGGGCCGGATGGTGGCGGCAGTTCCGCTCCATCACCCTGCCGATGCTGTCCCCGGTGCTCTTCTTCAACCTGGTGCTGCAGACCATCCAGGCGTTCCAGGTGTTCACCCCGGCCTTCGCGGTCAGCGGCGGCAAGGGCGGCCCCGCGGACTCCACGCTCTTCTACACGCTCTACCTCTACGACCGCGGCTTCACCGCCTCCCACATGGGCTACGCCTCGGCCATGGCCTGGGTGCTGCTGGTGGCCATCGGCATCGTCACCGCGGTGCTGTTCCGCACCTCCCGCTCCTGGGTCTTCTACGCCAACGACGACAACGAGGGGGCCCGATGACCACCGTGGACACCACCCACGCGGTGGCGACGGGCGCCGCGGCCCGCCGCCGCCCGCGCCCCGCCCGGATCGGCCTGCACGCCGTCCTGATCGCCGTGCTGCTGGTGATGCTCTACCCGCTGGCCTGGCTGATCGCGACCTCCTTCAAGCCGGCCGACGAGGTGATCGCCAGCCTCAAGCTGCTCCCCAGCCACCTGGAGTGGAGCAACTACTCCACCGCGCTGGACGGCGTGAACGAGGTCGGCGTCGGCCGACTGCTGTGGAACTCGCTGCTCATCGCGGGCGGCGCGGTGCTCGGCAACGTCATCAGCTGCTCGCTCGCCGCGTACGCCTTCGCGCGGCTGCGGTTCAGGATGCGCGGTCCGCTGTTCGCCTTCATGATCGCGACGATCATGCTGCCGCACCACGCGGTGCTGATCCCGCAGTACATCGTCTTCAACCAGCTCGGCATGGTGAACACCTACTGGCCGATGATCCTGCCGAAGTTCCTGGCCACCGACGCCTTCTTCGTCTTCCTCATCGTCCAGTTCATGCGCTCGCTGCCGCGTGAGCTGGAGGAGGCGGCGCGGATCGACGGCTGCGGGCCGTTCCGCTCCTTCTTCAGCGTCATCCTGCCGCTGACCAGGCCCGCCCTGATCACCACCGCGATCTTCACCTTCATCTGGACCTGGAACGACTTCTTCACCCAGCTCATCTACCTCTTCGAGCCGGAGAAGTTCACCCTCACCCTGGCCCTGCGGTCCTTCGTGGACGCCTCCAGCCAGTCGGCGTTCGGCCCGATGTTCGCCATGTCGGTCTTCGCGCTGCTGCCGATCGTGCTGTTCTTCCTCGCCTTCCAGCGCTTCCTGGTGGAGGGCATGGCCAACTCCGGACTGAAGGGCTGAGCCGCCGTGCCCCACGCCACCACCCGGGAGCCGGGGGAGCTGGTCGGCCCCCGCTTCGCCCTCTTCTCCGACGTGCTGCTGCTGGGCCTTACGACCACCGTCGCCGCTCTGCCGGTGCTCACCGCGCCCGCCGCGATGTCCACCGCCTGCGCCGTACTCGACCAGCGGGTCCGCCATGACCGGACGGTCACCGTCCCGGGCTACTTCCGGGCCCTGCGCGCCCGGCTGCGCACCGGCGACCTGCTGGCCGGGGTGGCCGTCGTGGCCGGCGGCGCGCTGCTGCTGTTCAACGCGCTGCTGGCCGGGGCCGGTCTGCCGGGCGCGGCGGTCTTCCGCCCCGCCCTGCTGGCCGCGGGCGCCCTGCTGGCCGTGGTCCTGCTGCGCGCCTGCGCCCGCCCCGAGTCGGCCACCAGCTGGCGCGAGGCGGCGCGTACGGCGGCGTACGAGACGGTGCGCACACCGCGCGGCAGCGTCGTCCTGCTGATGGCCGTGGCCACCGCGGCCATCTGCGCCTGGGCCTACCCGCCGCTGGTCCTCCTCGTCCCCGGGCCCCTCGCGCTGGCCGCGCGGGCCGTCGAGCACTCCGGAGCCACCTCGGCCATTCCTGGGCATTCCCGAACCACCACGGAGCACCACAGATGACACTGCACCGCCGCCACTTCCTCGCCGGGACCGCCGCCGTCGGCGGACTGCTCGCCGCCGCGCCCGAGTCCGCCGCGGAACCGGCCGGGGCCGGGGACAAGGATATTGACAAGGACTTCCTGGCCGTCCTCACCAAGGCGGCCGACGGCCGGGTCGCCGAGGTCCTGGACGGGCGCGCCGCCGCCATCGCCGAGCTGACCGACCAGGGCAAGGCCCGCTGGGCCGCCCGCAGCCTGCGCCTGCTGGCCTCGGTGCACGTATGGGCCGACGCGGCCCACCACCACGACACCGCGCTCATCGCGCCGATGACCGAACTGGCCGACGCGCTGGCCGCCGCGCAGTTCGACGACGGGCTCTACGACCAGGGCGCGGTGCACTCCCCGCCGGACACCGCCTTCTCGATCGTCGACCTGGGGCTGACGTACGGGCTGCTGGACGAGGACGACCACACCTCCACCCGGGGCATCCGGGCCACCCTCAAGACGATCCTGCTCAAGGCGGGCAAGGGCCTGTCCGAGGGCGGGGTGCACACCCCCAACCACCGCTGGAAGATCTGCGCCGCGCTCGCCCGCGTCAACTCCTTCTGGCCCAACGAGAGCTACACCCGGCGCATCGACGCCTGGCTCGCCGAGGGCATCGACCAGTACCCGGCCGGTCAGTACAGCGAGCGCAGCGCCACCTACGCGCCGATCGTCACCAACCCCTCGCTGCTGACCGTGGCACGGCTGACCGACCGGCCGAAGCTGTATGACAACGTGCGCCGCAACCTGGAGGCGACGCTCCACCTCATCGAGCCGAACGGCGAGGTGGAGACGGTGCACTCGCGCCGCCAGGACCAGAAGACGACGAAACACATGTCCGAGTACTGGCTCCAGTACCGGGCCCTGGCGCTCAGGGACAACGACGGGCGGTTCGCGGCCGTCGCCGAGACCATCCAGCGGCGCGGCAAGGATCAGGTCTTCGACGAGACCCCGCTCGGGGACTTCCTCGCCGAGGTGCTGGACCACCCGGAGCTGGCCGCGCCGCTGCCCAAGGCCGCCGAGGCGCCGCAGAAGTTCACGTTCCACGACAAGGACAGCGGGCTGGTGCGGATCGGCCGGGGCACCGCCCGCACCACGATCTTCGGCGGGACCGACTTCCCCGACGTCCACGCCATCTCCTCCGGCCTGTCCACCAACCCGACCTTCCTCAAGTGGCGCAAGGGCGGCGCGATCCTGGACTCGCTGCGGCTGTCCCCGCAGTTCTTCTCCACCGGCCACTTCCGGGCCGAGGACCTGGTGCGCACGGCCGACGGCTGGCGGCTGTCGGCGGAGGTCCGGGCCGCGTTCCACCTGCCGCTGCCGCCGCAGCACCGGCGCCCCGACGGGCAGTACCCGCTGACCGACGACGGCCGGTTCTGGTCCGCGATGGACTTCCCGCACCGGCCCAAGCAGTGGCGCACCCTGCGAACGGAGGTGCGGCTGAGGGAGTCCGGCGGCGGCTGGGACCTGGACTTCTCGGTCGGCCCCTCCGAGGTCCCGCTCGCCCTGGAGCTGTGCTTCCGCCCGGGCGGCACGCTCGGCGGCGTGGAGCCGGTCTCCGGCCAGGCGGACACGTACCAGCTGGTGAAGGGGCACGGGACATACACCGTGGGCGATGACGTGATCACGTTCGGGCCGGGCAACGGCAGCGGACCGCGTCAGCCGGCCACCGTGGACGCGGGGGAGCGCTACAGCTGGATGGCCGGCAGCCTCAATGTCTCCGGCCTCCGTGTGCTGATCACCGGGCGCGCGCCGTTCAGTTACCGCCTGACGCTGCGCTGAAGCGCCGACCGCCCCGTGTCCGCTCTCCAACCCCTCTCTCCTCTGTACATGGGCGGGCCGGGGCGGCTAGCGTGATAGAAAGAAAGCGCTTGCTATGACTGTGGCGACGTCTGATGAGGACTTCGGTGAGGAGAAGAAAACCGTGACACGCAAGACAGTGCGGATCGCTATGAACGGCGTGACGGGCCGCATGGGCTACCGCCAGCACCTCGTCCGCTCCCTCCTCGCCATCCGCGAACAAGGCGGCCTCGACCTCGGCGACGGCACCGTGCTGTGGCCCGAGCCGGTCCTCGTGGGCCGCCGGGACCACGCCCTCAAGGCCCTGGCCGAGCGCCACGGCCTGGACCACTGGTCCACCGACCTCGACGCCGTCCTCGCCGACGACTCGATCGACATCTACTTCGACGCCCAGGTCACCGCCGCCCGCGAGGAGGCCATCAAGAAGGCCGTCGCGGCCGGCAAGCACATCTACACCGAGAAGCCCACCGCCACCGGCCTGGCCGGCGCCCTGGAGCTGGCCAGGCTCGCCGAGGCGGCCGGCGTCAAGCACGGCGTCGTCCAGGACAAGATCTTCCTCCCGGGCCTGCTCAAGCTGAAGCGCCTCATCGACGGCGGCTTCTTCGGCGAGATCCTCTCGGTGCGCGGCGAGTTCGGCTACTGGGTCTTCGAGGGCGACTGGCAGAGCGCCCAGCGGCCCTCCTGGAACTACCGCTCCGAGGACGGCGGCGGCATCGTCGTCGACATGTTCCCGCACTGGGAGTACGTGCTGCACGAGCTCTTCGGCGCCGTACGGACCGTCCAGGCGCAGGTCACCACCCACATCCCCACCCGTTGGGACGAGCAGGGCAAGCCGTACGACGCCACCGCCGACGACGCGGCCTACGGCATCTTCCAGCTCGAGGGCGGCGCCGTCGCCCAGATCAACTCCTCCTGGGCGGTCCGCGTCAACCGCGACGAGCTGGTCGAGTTCCAGGTCGACGGCACCGAGGGCTCGGCCGTCGCGGGGCTGCGGCGCTGCCGCGTCCAGCACCGCTCCGCCACCCCCAAGCCGGTGTGGAACCCCGACATCCCGCTCACCGAGTCCTTCCGCGACCAGTGGCAGGAGGTCCCGGACAACGAGGAGTTCGACAACGGCTTCAAGGCGCAGTGGGAGCTGTTCCTGCGCCATGTCGTCCTCGACGAGCCCTGGCACTGGGACCTGCTGGCCGGCGCGCGCGGCGTACAACTCGCCGAGCTGGGCCTGAAGTCGTCGGCGGAGGGCCGCCGCCTGGACGTCCCGGAGCTGAGCCTGTGACCATCCACCTCCCCGCCGAGGGCGGCGCCACCCGCCCGTACGAGCCCCGCACCCAACCCGCGTCCTTCGCCTCAGGCGGAGCGCCGCTCGCCTCCCGTACGGTCTTCTCCGCCGCCCACGTCGTCGCCGACCCGTACGCCGATGTGACCCCCGACAGCCCCGCCGCCGTCGACTGGGACGCCACCCTCGCCTTCCGCCGCCACCTGTGGTCCCACGGGCTCGGCGTCGCCGAGGCCATGGACACCGCCCAGCGCGGCATGGGCCTGGACTGGTCCGGCGCCGCCGAGCTGATCCGCCGCTCGGCCGCCGAGGCCAAGGCGGTCGGCGGCCGCATCGCCTGCGGCGTCGGCACCGACCAGCTGCCCGCCACCGAGATCGGCTACCCGTACAGCCTCGACCAGGTCAGGGCCGCGTACGAGGAGCAGCTCGAGGTCGTCGAGACGGCCGGCGCCCAGGCCATCCTCATGGCCTCCCGGGCCCTGACCGCCGTGGCCAAGAGCCCCGACGACTACCTCGAGGTCTACGGCCACCTGCTGCGCCAGGCCGCCGAGCCGGTCGTCCTGCACTGGCTCGGCCCCATGTTCGACCCGGCCCTCGAAGGCTACTGGGGCGCCACCGACCTCGACGCCGCCACCCGCACCTTCCTCGACGTCATCGCCGCCCACCCCGACAAGGTCGACGGCATCAAGGTCTCCCTGCTGGACGCCCAGCGCGAGATCGAGCTGCGCCGCCTGCTACCGGACGGCGTGCGCTGCTACACGGGCGACGACTTCAACTACCCCGAGCTGATCGCGGGCGACGACCAGGGCTTCAGCCACGCCCTCCTCGGCATCTTCGACCCCCTGGGCCCGCTGGCCGCCGAGGCGGTGCGCCGGCTGGACACCGGCGATGTGGCGGGCTTCCGCGGCCTGCTCGACCCCACCGTCGAGCTGTCCCGCCACCTCTTCCAGGCCCCGACCCGCTTCTACAAGACGGGCGTCGTCTTCCTGGCCTGGCTGGCCGGCCACCAGTCCCACTTCACGATGGTCGGCGGCCAGCAGTCGTCCCGTTCGCTCCCGCACCTGGCGCGGGCGTACGAACTGGCCGACGGACTCGGCCTGTTCCCGGACCCGGCCCTCGCGGAGTCGAGGATGAAGAGCCTGCTGACGGTGTACGGAGTGGCGCAATGACCGGTGACCTGACCAGGCTGAGCCTCAACCAGGAAACGATCAAGCAGTGGTCGCTGCCCGAGCTGGCCGAGGGCTGCGTCAAGGCGGGCGTCCCCGGCGTCGGCCTGTGGCGCGCGCCGGTGCAGGAGTACGGCGTCGAGGCGGCCGCGAGGCTGATCCGCGACGCGGGCCTGGCCGTCACCTCGCTGTGCCGGGGCGGCTTCTTCACCGCCATCGACCCGGACGAGCGCGCCGCCGCCCTCGCCGACAACCGCGCCGCCATCGACGAGGCCGCCACCCTCGGCACCGACACCCTCATTCTGGTCTCCGGCGGCCTCCCACCCGGCAGCCGCGACCTCTTCGCCGCCCGCGAGCGCATCGCCGACGCCCTCGCTGAGCTCGCCCCCTACGCCGCCGACCGCGGCGTCCGCCTGGCGATCGAGCCCCTGCACCCCATGTACGCCTCCGACCGCTGCGTCGTCTCCACCCTCGCCCAGGCCCTCGACCTGGCCGAGCGCTTCCCGGCGGACCAGGTGGGCGTCGTCGTCGACACCTACCACCTGTGGTGGGACGACACCATCGCCGCTCAGATCACCCGCGCCGGCGCCGGCGGCCGCATCGCCTCCTTCCAGCTCGCCGACTGGATCACCCCCCTCCCCGAGGGCGTCCTCCTGGGCCGCGGTCAACTCGGCGACGGCTCGGTCGACTTCCGCTGGTTCCGCGAGCGCGTCGACGCGACGGGCTTCGACGGACCGATCGAGGTGGAGATCTTCAACCCGGCCCTGTGGGCCCGGGACGGCGCGGAGGTACTGGCGGAGGTGGCCGACCGCTACCGAACGCTGGTGCTGTAGCGGCTGTTTGATCAGATGACCGGCGGTCGGCCCAGCCGGGTCATCCGCCAAACGGTGGCCCACCGCATCGGCCGACGCGGTGGGCACGGCGTGCGCAGGCCCTCGACGAAGCCGCCGAACCATGCCCGCAAACCGGCCGCCGACCTGGTGCGGGCCAGGGTCAGCGCGGTCCAGGTCCCCAGGTAGACGGGGACGAGGAGGGCGGGAAGGTGCCGCTTGGCCAGCCAGACCCGGTTGCGGGCGACCATGCGGTGGAAGACCGCGTGCCGGGTCGGCGACGTCCACGGATGCTGGAGCACCAAGCCCGGCTCGTAGAGCACCTTCCAACCCGCGTCCAGGGCCCGCCAGGACAGGTCGGTCTCCTCATGGGCGTAGAAGAACGGCTCGGGCCAGCCGCCGATCTCCTCCAGCATCCGCATGGACAGGCCGTGGCCGCCGCCGAGGAACGTGGTCACCCACCCGCCGCGCAGCGGATCCGAGCTGCGCAGACGGGGGACGTGGCGGCGCTGGGTGCGGCCCCGCTCGTCGGCGATGCGGAAGCTGACGATGCCCAACCGCGGGTCGGACTCGTACAGCTCCACCAGCCGGGTGAAGACGTCCGTGCTGATCAGCAGCCCGTCGTCGTCCAAGTCCACCACCACATCGACATCCCCGAACTCCTTCAGCCGGGCAAGGGCGGCGTTCCGGCCGCCGGCGATGCCCAGGTTCTCCGGCAGTTCGACACCGGTCACCCCGTCGGGGAGGGGCGGCAGCGGCGAGCCGCTGCCGACGACCACCACCCGCGCTGCGGGGGTGTCCTGCTTGGCGACTGACGCGAGCAGGTCGGCCAGTTCGGCGGGCCGGGTGCCCATCGTCAGGATGGCGACGCCAACGCGCGGGTTACGCAAGGATGAACTCCGTTCATCGGATCCGGTGCCGGTGATGCTATCCGCCCCGGGGGTCGGCCATCGCCCGCCGCCGAGCGGCGTTCCTCCCCTAAACTGGACGCGGGCCGTGACTGGCGCTGAGGTGGAGCACCACCGGGGAGCGGCCTGACACCGGTTGTCGACGGTCGCCCGCGATTCATCCCCGGGGCCGATGTGAAGCCGGGCGCCGTGGTGATCGATGCCGGATACAACCCGGGCAATGTCGGGGACGTCGATTTCGAGACCGCGCGGGAGCGGGCGAGCCTGATCACCCCCGTCCCGGGCGGGGTCGGCCCCATGACCATCGCCGTGCTCCTCGCACAGACGGTGGAGGCGGCGGCACGGCAGCTCGGGGTGGCTTGAGGCGCTCCGCTGGCGACATCGCCCGCGTCCGCGCCGCCTGGATGCTTACGCGGGCCGCAGGACGCGAAGCATGGTCGCGTACACCGGGGCGTCGGGGAAAGGCTGCTGGTCTCCGATGTTCTCGTAGCCCCACGACTCGTAGAGCGCTTTCACCTTCGGGTGGGTCGGCTCGACCAGGAGCGTCACTCGTTCCTCTGCGCGGCCGGACAAGAGTTCTTCGTGGATTCGGTGAGCGGTGCCGGTCTTCCGCCATGGCGAGCGCACCATCAGCTCGCACAGGGCCATGGTCCGCGTGCCGTCCTCGCGGGTCATCTCCTCGGGAAGCGGTTCGAGCATCCCGGCCCACCAGCGGGAGCGGGGCGGGAGTGGTGTGCCGTAGGCGTAGCCGACGGGCTCGTCGCCGTCCCAGCCGATGACGACTTCCCAGGGGTCGCGGGAGACATGGCCCTCCAGCCGTTCCTCGAACCGCTCGATGGAGAAGAACGGGTCGGAGATCCGGTCCGCGTAGACCTCGGCGTATACATCGGTGAGGGTCTGCCCGATGGCGTTGAGGTCTTCGCGTCCGTAGCGGCGTAGCTCCACGGTGGTCGGTGAGGTGGTCACAGGGTGGGTCCTTCCGGGTCAGGCGGTGCGGGCGTTCCACTCACGGGTGATGCGTGCGCCGGGAGCCGCCGTGTTGAGCTTGGCGGTAAAGGTGTCCAGCAGATGGGGGATGCGGCCCGCGCTGGTGGATCCAGGCGGGGGGATGACGGCGGCGGCGGTGTTGCATGCCTGTTCGGGGTCGCCCTGGCCGAGTTGGGCGAAGGCGATGTTGACGGCGTAGAAGGCGCGGTTCCGGTGCTGGTCCGGGCGGAGGGCGGCGACGCAGCGGTGAAGGTGGTACTCGGCCCGTTCGGGCTGGTTGAGCCACAGGTAGGTGATGCCGGTCAGGCCGTCGAGTTCGCTGCGGGTGTAGAAGTCCATCGAGGCGGGGCGCCACTCGTGGGGGTCGGCTCGTTCGAATGCCTGCTCTGCCCGTTCCAGGGCGCGCTGGGCGCGCGTGTGTTCTCCGATCCCGGGGAGAGAGACCGCGAGGCGCGCGTGGCTGAGGGAGGCATACAGGGGGTCTCGGCGGTGTGCGCTAGCGGACATGGCGGCCTCGGCCGCGGCTACAGCGTCCGGCCAGTGGTCGCGTTGCTTGGCGAGCATGCTGGCGTATTGCCAGATCTGGTGCTGTACCTGCCCGTCTCCGGAGAGCCCGGCAAGGTGGGTCGCTCGCTCCAGGTGGCGTTGTGCGCGGACGGGTTGCCGGGAGTCGACCGTGGCCCACATGGCCATGGCGGTGGAGGCGGCGCCGAGGGCGTAAAGGCGGCTTCGGATGCGGCTGGTGGCGCTGCCGTTCCGCTGGAGGTCGACGGTCTCGTCAGCAAGGGCTATCGCGCGTTTCTCCAGCTCGGGGCCACCACCTTCCTGGTCGTCCAGCTTCGACAGGTCTGCGAGTTCCTGGCGCAGGCGTTGAACATCGCTGGTGCCGACGGTGGAACGGGCGCTGGCGGGCGGCGCTGCCACGGCGAGGGCTGCGGCCGGGACAACGGTCACGAAGGTACGGCGGCGCAAGACATCCTCCTGCGATGACGCTAAGACCGCTTCGTTGCGACCTCGTGGCACAAAGCCTAGGCGGACAGGGTCCAGTCCGGTGAGGTGCTGGATGGCCGCGCGGGTGACGGCGTTGGGCCAGCGGATCCGGCCGGCTTTCCAGTCCCGGACGATGCGCCCGTCGTATGTGCCGGGACTGCCGGTGAGCGTTTCCTTCGCCTTGCTCACGGCCTGGGCAAAGGAGTTGGAGCTGTGGCCGTGAGCCTCCATCCACTCCGCTAACGCTGTGTTACGTGTGGTGCTCATAAACGCACGGTAGCGGATGCGGCACCCACCGTCAGGCAAAGGGAAGGTCAAGTCCACCTAGGAGCTGCTGGCGGGAGCCTGGGCTGTCTCCTAACCCCCCTGCGCCTGGCGCCGGTTAAGTGGTCGTACGTCCCCGGACCGCGCCTCATTCCCCGGTAGGCACGGTCCGGGGCACCGCCCCCTGACCATGGCGAGACGGCATGAAGATGACGATCAGGCCCCGCACGACGGGGCACCCCGGCTACTCCGAAACCCACCCCCGCACCGAGCTGACAGCGCCCCTGGCCCGCAAACTCGTCGGCAACGCATGCGCCACATGGGGCCTGACTGAAGAGGCGACGCAGGCCGCAGCTCTGGTGATGGCCGAACTCGTCTCCAACGCCGTACGGCACGCCTGGGGCGCCCGCGTCCGGGTCATCGTGGACCGGCCGGCCGATGACCGCGTGTACGTCGCGGTCGTCGACCGCGCCCCGCACCGCACACCCGAGATGCGTACGCCGGACGGCGGGGCCGAGCACGGTCGCGGGCTGCTCCTGGTCGACATGCTCAGCGACCGGTGGGGCTATGACGTGCTCGGACCGGCGGGGCGCCCATGGGGGAAACGGTGCTGGGCCGAACTGAAATCGGCTGCCCCGGAGAACCACGACGCGCCCTGCGAAAGGAGCAGGTCTTGACCGTTCCGCTCCCGACAACCGACGTGGACTGGACCGCGCTGCGGAACTTCGCCATGCTGCGTGGCCAGCTCAGAGTCTCCCTGACCCCGAAGTGCAACGAGAAGTGCTGGTTCTGCCACAACGAGGGGGACGTCCCGCCGCCCTTCACGCACCTGCACCGTGATGCGCGTCCCCGCGAGCGTGAGATGGCTGCCGAGGACTTCCTGAACGTCCTGGGCGACCTGATGGACGCGGGGCTCAAGCGGGTGTACTTCACCGGTGGGGAGCCCCTCATGTCGCCCCTGGCCCGGCCGGTACTGACCCGGCTTCCGGAGCGCGGCCCGGACGCGACCTACACCCTGATCACGAACGGAACGCTGGTGCGAACGCACCAGGAGTGGCTTTCCACGACCGCCCTGGACAAGGTGAAGGTCTCCCTTCACTACTTCTCGGACGCGTCGCTGAAGGCCATCGCGAACACCCGCATCGGCATCACGACCATCCTCGACGGCATCGAGGCGGCCCGCCAAATGTTCGAGCGGGTGGAGCTGAACACGCTGGTTCAGCGCGAGAACGAACACGAGTTGCACGACATCTTGGCCTTCGCTCTCGACCGGCGCATGCCCGTCCAGTTCATCGAGCTGGTGGACACCGACTTCAACGCCGACCGGAAGAGCTCAGCGATCGGCGCCCAGGGCATCATCGACCACCTTCGCACCCTGACGAGCGACGAGGAGATCGAAGTCTCCGGGGTTGGGCAAGGGCGGCGGATCTTCCGCATAGACGGTATCGAGATCGACGTCATTCATCGCGCACTCGGGCGCCATCACGTCGGCCAGTGCGGCACCTGCCCGGTCAAGCCCAAGTGCGTTGAAGGGTTCTGGTCCCTGCGCGTCGACCACGCCGGCGGAATCCAGCCCTGCCTTCTGCGGGACGACCTCCGGATGGACATCCGGCCCCTGCTGGGCGATCCGAAGGCGATCCCCGCGGCCGTCGCCCGGCACGTCTCCGCCTTCACCGAGGGCACGCTGTGAGCGCCCCGCGCGACCCATACGCGCCCGAGGCAGGCGAAGTTCGCCGAGGGCCGTTCCTGGTCCTGGAAGGCGTCTCGGGGGTCGGGAAGTCGACGCTCGCCCGCCTGCTGGCCGAGCGGCTCGGCGCCACGGCGATCCACACCCTCGCCGATCCGCACACCGCCTGGTCCGACACGGTCAACCGGGTGCTTCGGCCGCTGCCGCAGTTTGCCTTCTACCTCTCCGGTCTCCTGCACGTCTCCGACGTCGTACGGCAGGCCCTCAACACGCGGCCGGTGGTCGCCGACCGGTACGCCTCCTCGGTCATAACCTGCCACGCGGCCGTCAACCAAGTCGGCCTGGACCAGGTACGCGGGCTGATCACGCCGTTCCTGCCCTACCTCACGGCGCCGGACGCCACCTTCTACCTGATCGGCTCCGACAGCGCGTTGAAGGAGCGGATGGGGACGAAGACGGACGTGAAGCAGGACGACACCGACCTGTTCGACGTCCCCGGCCGCCTTGGCCGGCTCCGGGAGAACTTCCTGTCCGTTGCTGAGACCGATCCGAGCGCGGTCATGATCCGGACCGACGACCGCAGCCCGGACGACTTGGCCGACGTCGTCGTCGAGCACCTGGAGAGCAGGCGTGCTTAACCCGATCGACACCGACACCATCATCTGTGACGGCCGCGTCGCCGGCGCGTTCCCGGGCGAGATCCACGAGGGTGTGGCCTGGTGGGTCGCCGCCTGCTTCGTCGTGGTGAGCCGGGCTCGGCAGATGGCCGTGGCCCACGACGGCCACAGCGCCACGATCGAGTTCCACCGGCGATTCTGTCGGGGCGCCATCAACGCCGAGCACTTCGGCTGCCAGGTCTCCAGCCTCGGCACGGCCGATGAAGCCCACCTCCTGAACGCCATGAGGGAACTCGGGGACGTCCCTGGCGCCCTGCTGACCACGACCGACCACGGCGGACGGCAGTCCATCACCATCCGTCTCTACGGCGCGAACGGCCAGCCGGTCACCGAGGACACCGGCTTGGCCAGGCTGCGGCAGATGATCGCCTCCGACCGGGTTCCCATCCCGGTGAACGACCAGGCCAAGGGCCACATCACCGAACGCCGAGACCTGGCGGGCGCGCTGTGATCGACGCGGCCGAGATCATCCGAAGCGAGACCAGCATCCTGTTCGTCACTCTGGACTCCCTGCGCTACGACGTCGCCCGCGCGGCCCTGCACGCGGGTCGGACACCGCGCCTGGCGAAGATCCTCCCCGGCGGGGTGTGGGAGGAGCGCCGCACTCCCGGCACCTTCACGCTGCCCGCGCACATGGCGTTCTTCTCCGGCTTCCTACCCAAGCTCCCGCAGCCCGTACAGCCTCCCCGGCTGTGGGAGTGCCGTCCGCCCGCGTTCAAGACAGTCGATGCGGGCACGTTCGTCTTCGACGCGCCGAACCTCCTCGCCGGGCTCGCGCAGCATGGCTACCGCACCGTGTGCATCGGCGGCGTGACCTATTTTTCAAGGGAGACCCCGCTCGGGTCGGTGCTGCCCGACATGTTCCACGAGGACCACTGGCGACCGGAGTTCTGCTCCCCGGAACCGGACTCCGCACGCCACCAGGTTGACCACGCGTTGGCTGTCGCCGAGCAGTACGTTCACCGGCCACTGATGCTGTTCGTCAACATCTCCGCCACCCACGTCCCCCACGGCCACTACAACGGCGACAGCTCCGACTCCTGGCTGTCGCAGGCCGCCGCGCTCGCGTACGCGGACGAACACCTCGGCCGCCTGGTCGACGGGCTCACCAGTAAGAAGAGATGGCTGATCATCATGTGCGCCGACCACGGCGACGCCTTCGGCGAGGACGGCTACCACGGCCGTGGCATTGCTCATCCCACGGTGCTGAACGTTCCGTTCGCGGCCTGGCTGCCAACGTAGGCGGATACGCTCCGGGGCCATGACCGCAGCATCCGACCCGGGGGCGCGGTGCGACGCCTCCGTCATCGTGGCCCGTGACACCCACGGCATGGTGGCCGTCCTGACCGCCGAATTCCCACAGCATGGCAGCGAGTACCTGTTCCTGCCCGGGGGCCGCCGGGAGCCCGGCGAGACACCGGAAGACTGCGCGCGGCGCGAGCTGCGCGAGGAAGCCGGTGTCACCGCCGAGACCTGGCGCTCCTTGGGCTCGTACGCCATCACCCTCGACTCCACTGCCCGAATCCACCTGTTCCTGGCCGAAGGCCTCACCCTGGGGCCGCAGCAACTCACTTCCAGCGAGGAGAACTTCAAACTCATGTGGTGGCCCTTGGCCGACGCGATCCAGGCCGCCACCGAGGGGCGCTTCCTGCTACAGGCAGGCCCCTTGGCGCTGCTGCTTGCCCAGCAGGTCACCGCAGCCTGACAGAAGCTGCTCCCTACCCACAGAGCCGGTTGTATGGGAGCTGAGGGCAGGTCAGGCCGCGAGGGCCGACCGGGCCGCTGTGAGGGCCTGTTCGGCGTAGCCGCGGCCGAAGAGGACCGCGTGGACCAGCAGCGGGAAGAGCTGGTGCAGGGCGATGCGGTCCGTCCAGCCGGCGGCGAGTGGGGCCGCTTCCTGGTAGGCGGCCAGCACGTGGTCCAGATGAGGGCAGCCGAAGAGGTGGAGCATGGCCAGGTCGGTCTCGCGGTGGCCGCCATGGGCGGCCGGGTCGATCAGCCAGGTCTGGCCGTCGGCGCCCCACAGGACGTTGCCGTTCCACAGGTCGCCGTGGAGCCGGGCGGGCGGCTCGGTGGGGCCGGACAGGTCGGGGAGGAGCTCGCAGACGCGTTCGACGAGGGCGGCCTCGGTGGGGCGCATCGTGCCCTCGTCCACCGCGCGGCGCAGATACGGCAGCACGCGGTGCTCGGCGTACCAGAGGGGCCAGTCGGTGCCGGGGACGTTGCGCATCGGGGCGAGGCCGATGTACGCGTCCTGGAGCCCGCCGGGCGGCGGGGCGCCGAACGCGGGGGCGCCGGCGGTGTGGAGGGCGGCCAGGTCGCGGCCGAACCGGGTCGCGGCGCGGGCGCTGGGCGGGCCGGTGGGGATGTGTTCGGTCACCAGCCAGTGCGGGTCGTGGCCGTGCACCGCCGGGACGCGGACCGTACCGGCCTCGGCCAGCCAGCGCAGCCCCGCGGCCTCGGCCTGGGCGGCGCCGGGGTCGCTGCCGCGCTTGACCATGACCACCTGCCCGCCGTCGAGCACGACTTCGGCGAGCGTTCCCGACAGCGGGCGCCGGCCGGTCACCGGGCGGCCGGTGAGGCGGGCCGCCGCGGCTCCCGGGTCTTCGTCGTCCGCGGACGCCGTAGGAGGCATGGTCATCAGCGTACGGCGTCGAGGGCGGGGTAGTCGGTGTAGCCGGTGGGGCCGCCCACGTACATCATGTACCGGTCGCGGACCGGGTTCACGGGCGCGCCCGTGCGCAGCCGTTCGACCAGGTCGGGGTTGGCGAGGAAGGGCCGGCCGAGGGCGATGAGATCGGCCCCCGAGGCCAGGAGCCGCTCCGCCGCCTGCCGTCCGCCGTCGGCGGGGATCTGCTCCTTGGGCAGGACCGGGTTGCCGATCAGGGTGCCGGGCCAGTCCGCGCGGAGGCGCTGGAAGAGGGGCCGGTCGGGGTCGGCGAAGACGATGTGCAGGTAGGCCAGGCCGCGGTCGGCCACGCGGGCGAGGAGCGCCGGGTAGAGCACGTCGGCGTCGGTGTCGGCGATGCCGTTGACGGTGGTGGTGCCCGGCGAGATGCGCAGGCCGACCCGCTCGGGGCCGATCGCCTCGGCGACGGCCTCGACGACCTCGACCACGAACCGGACGCGGTTGTCCACGCTGCCGCCGTACGCGTCACCGCGCCGGTTGGTGTTGGGGGCGAGGAACTGGTGGAGGAGGTGGCCGTTGGCGCTGTGCACCTCGACCCCGGCGAACCCCGCGTCGAGCGCGCGCCGGGCCGCAGTGGCGAAGTCGCCGACGGTGGTCCGGATGTCGTCGAGCGTCATCTCGCGGGGGGTGACCGAGTCCTTGCGGCCGGTGGGGGTGTGGATCGTCTCCGGCAGCGGGATCGGGGACGGGGCGACGGGGGTCAGCCCGCTGGTGTCGGGGTGGCCGACCCGGCCGCCGTGCTGGATCTGGAGGAACATCGGGCCGCCTCCCGCGGCGGCCACCGCCTCGGTGACCCGCCGCCAGCCGGCCACATGGGCGTCGGTGTGGATGGCGGTGATGTTGGGGTAGGTCTGGCCGACCGCGTTGGGGGTGGAGGCCTCGGCGATGATCAGCCCCGCGGAGGCGCGCTGGGCGTAGTACTCGGCCATGAGCGGTGTGGGGCTGCCGTCGGCGGCGGCCCGGTTGCGCGTCAGCGGCGCCATGACCAGGCGGTTCGGCAGGTCGAGGGGGCCGAGGCGGGTGGGGGTGAAGAGGCGGGATGTGGTCGCTGTGTTCGTCATGCGGGTAACGTAGAACTTGCCATTGATGTCAGATTCAAGCCCGCCCGGTGTGAGGTGCGTCATGCGGATCGGTGAGTTGGCCCGGCGTACGGGCGTGAGCGAGAGGTCGCTGCGCTACTACGAGCAGCAGGGGTTGCTGATGGCGCGCCGGACGCCCGGCGGCCACCGCGAGTACGGGGAGGGCGCCGTCGACCGGGTGCTGCGTATCCAGGAGTTGTACGCCGCGGGGCTGTCCAGCTCCCGGATCGCGCAGTTGCTCCCGTGCATGAGGGACGCGGACGGCGGCCCGTCCGAGATCGCCGACGACCGCCTGGTCACGGACCTCACGGCGGAGCGGGACCGCATCGACCGCATGATCCAGGACCTCCAGCGCTCGCGCGCGGTCCTGGACGAGGTGATCGACACGGCCTCGGGCCACCCCGCCCCTCTCACGCCCGGGGCGCCCGCCGGCACGCCTGCTGGTTCTCCGGGGCGGAGCACGGCAGATGACCGTGGCGCTCGATGAGGTTCCGTCCGGTGTCACCGGCCAGGAAGTCCAGGAACTTCGATGTGAGGGAGTTGGGCGGCGGGGCCCCGTAGGTGTAGGCGTACTCGGGCTCCCAGAAGGGGTACCTCCCGTCCCTGACGGTGCCGATGGACGGTTGCTGCCCGTCCAGACGCGGCAGGCGAATATCCTTCCGCTGGCCGGCGCGGTCCTTGGCCGCTTTCAGCTCGGTGTAGCCAATGGCGCCCGGAATCCGGGCCACGGCCTTCAACACCTCTTCCGTTTTGTCGAATTCGCAGCGGATGATGTGCGCATTGTCGAACTTCGGCGTCTTGCAGTCGTCGGACGTACGCGCGGGCTCGGCGGTGCTGCCCAGCACGCGCTTCTCGAACACGCCGCGGGTCCCCGACTTCCCGTCCCGGCTCACCAGCCTGACCGGAAGATCGGGCCCGCCGGGGAGCTGCTTCCAGTTGGTGATGTCGCCGGAGTAGAGCTTCCGCAGGTCCGTGATGGAGAGATTCGGCAGCCGGACCTCTTTGTTCACGACCATGGTGTAGACGGACAGCGCGATCAGATGCTCCTTGAGCTTGGGGTCCCCACTCCCTTGCCGGCCGTCGGAGAAGGAGACGTAGGCGGGGAAGCCGTCCGTTCCCTCCCCGGCGCTTCGGAGCGCGTCCGTTCCGCGGCCGCTGCCCTGGGCGTTGACGGTGATGTGGGCGGCGCCGCGGCAGTCGTCCTCGTACGCCGTGTCCAGATCGTTCATCACCGGTTCGAACGCGGTGGAGCCCACGACGGTGAGCGTCCCCTTGGCGCAGCCCTGGCGCAGCGGGGCCGGTTGCAGCAGCTGGAAGCCGATGGGCTGGAGGATCATGAGGACCACCAGGCTGCCGATGAGCCCGAGCACGCGGTTGCTCGGGCGCCGGAAGTGCTCGTTGTTCCGGATCCTGCCCTCCCTGATGCGGCCGACGACGTGGGGCTCCTTGTCGGTCCCGGCGCCGGTCAGCAACACCAGCAGCTTGAAGTGGTCGCCCTTGTTCAGCGGCACCCTCGGCAGGCAGATCTCACTGCCACGGCAGATGAGCCCCGGATTCGTCTCCGTCCCACGCTGGGGCAGGTACCGCAGCAGATCCGGGTGGCTGGGCTCGGTGACGGCCACGTCCATGACGGTGCGATGGGGGAAGATGGCGGTGAGCCCGCGGTGTTCCGTCGAGGGCGCGGTGATGTAGTCGTCGATGTCGATGCCGCGGAAGCCGTCGTTCTCGATCCGCAGCAGCACGAGCGAGGCCCCGGTGAGGTCCTCCAGCATGCTCAGCCGCTGATGTATGTGGCCGTCGTGCGGGTCGCCGTCGATGCGCGTGTCCATCTGCACGCGGTAGCCGATGCGTTTCCGCCCCGGAATCAGCCGCTCGTACGACAGCCCGCCGACCGTGACCACGACACCGAGCAGCGCCAGAAGATTCTCCGGAGCCACCAGCTCCTTCAGCCATCCCATGATCTTTTCCCCCGTCAGGTCATGAGCTCTGAGGGGGTGAATGTATGTCTCCGGGACGGATACCGGGCCGAAGTGGCCCACCTCTCATGAAGTGTTCGTCTCGCGTTCAACCGTCAAGGCGTCCGCCCGGTGTGCAGGACCTCCCGCTCCCACGCGTGCCGTGGCTGGGTGTGCAGCCGCCAGTAGTGTTCGGCGATGAGATCCGGGTCGAAGTCCGTGCCGGGGGCGACCGGGCCGTCGACGGTCACCGTGGCCACGTGCACACCGCCGGCGCCGTACTGCTGGTCCAAAAGCGTCACCAACGCCCGCACACCGGCCTTGCCGAGTGAGAGGCTGAGGTACTGCGGCTTCGGCTCCGGCATCCCGCCGGTGATGAGGAACGAACCGCTGCCGCGCTCCGCCATGGCCGGGACGGTGTGCGCGGCGGCGTTGACCGCACCGACCACGTTGACGGCCCAGGCGTCCAGGTGCGCGGACACGGACAGCTCACCGAGCGAGTCCGACTGGATGATGGCCGCGTTGTACACCACGACGTCCGGCAGCCCGAATTCCTCGATCGCGCTGTCCAGGGCGGTGCGCAGGGCGTGTTCGTCGGCGCTGTCGGCGGCCACGGAGCGTACCGGCACCCCGGTGGGGGAAAGGGCCTCAGCCGCGGCCGTCAGAGTCTTCTCGGACCGCGCCACGAGGGTGATCGGCAGATCCTCGCGTGCGAAGCGGCGGGCGACCGACTGGCCGATCCCCGGCCCCGCTCCGATGATCACTGCTCCCGGCATCATTGCTCCTTCGTCGTGGGAGATCCCCGGGAGATCCCGGCGGAGGAAGGCTAAAGCCTCGCATCAGTGTCAGGGTCAAGCGCTGAGCCCCGCCGGGGTGGACCAAGGGCCGAGCCGGGGTGATCCCTGATGGCGGCGCGGTGAATCGCCCGTAACGTCGCAAACATGACTCGCCAACACCTCCGACGACCCCGCACGCTCACCGGACTTGCCGTGGCAGCCGTCGTCGCGACGGCCCTTGCGCCCATGTCCACCGCAACCGCCCAGCAGCACCGGCCGCCGCGCCCCGCCGGCCTGGAGCGCCCGGCCACCCAGGCCGCGCTGGAGGACCTGGTCGCCAGCGGCACCCCCGGCGCCATCGCCGGAGTCGACCTCGGCCGGCGGTCCTGGCGCGGCACGGCCGGCACCGCCGATCTGGATCGGCCCCGTCCCCGCACGCCGGCGGATCACTTCCGTATCGGCAGCATCACCAAGACCTTCACCGCGGTCACGTTGTTGAAGCTCGAGGCAGAAGGGGCCCTGAGCCTGGACGACAGCGTCGAGAAGTGGCTTCCCGGAGTGTTCGTCCACAAGGACTACGACGGCCGGAGCATCACCCTTCGCCAACTCCTCAACCACACCAGCGGTGTCTCCGACATCCTCAAGGACCGGGACTTCGCCTCCCGCTACACCGGCGCGGCGTTCCTGGAGCACCGCTACGACAGCTGGACGCCGGACCGACTCGTCAAGATCGCGACCTCCCACCCGCCCGTGTTCAAGCCGGGGGAACAACAGCCGGGGGGACAACAGCCGGGGGAACAACAGTGGAGCTACTCCAGCACCAACTATCTCCTGGCGGGGATGGTCATCGAGGCCGCCACCGGGCAGAGCTACGCGGACGTGGTGGAGAGCCGGCTGCTCCGCCCGCTGCACCTCCACGAGACCGTCGTACCGGGGCACTCCCCGGCCCTGCCGGAGCCCCATGCGCGGGCTTACTCCCGTCTGTTCGTCGACTCGCCGGGGGCGAAGGTCTACGACGTCACCGAGTTCGACCCCTCCATGGCCGGGGCGGCCGGGGAGATCATCTCCACCACCCATGATCTGAACCGTTTCTTCGGCGCGCTCTTCCGCGGGCGCGTCCTCCCTCCGCGTCAGCAGGGCGAGTTGCTGACCGGCGTCGACACCGGGCGCGGATACGCGTACGGGCTGGGCGTACGGACCTACCCCCTGCCCTGCGGGACGGTGTGGGGGCAAGACGGGGACATCTTCGGATCGGTCACCTACGCCGTTTCGACGGAGGACGGCAGCCATGTGCTGTCGCTGAACACGAACGACAACTGGAACGACGACGAACCCGCCAGGAACGTGATCAAGGCGGAGTTCTGCCCCTCGTCAGCGAGTCAGGGGATGCTCTAGGGTCCTCGCCCGTGACCGAACTCTCCTCCCACCTCACCACGACAGCGCAGGCCTACGACGACATGGCCGTCCTCTACACCGAATTCGCCCGCAACTCGCTCGACTCTCGTCCGCTGGATCGCGCGCTGCTCACCGCGTTCGCCGAGATCGCGCGGACCACCGCCGCTGCCGGGCCCGTCGCCGAGCTGGGCTGCGGCCCCGGTTATCTGACCGCGCACCTGCGCGACCTGGGGCTGGATGTATTCGGCGTCGACCTGTCGCCGGTGATGATCGATATCGCCCGCGAGGCATATCCGGACCTGAGGTTCGAGGTCGGCTCCATGGACGCCCTGGACCTGGCCGACGGCGAGCTGAACGGCATCGTGTCCTGGTATTCGCTCATTCATACCCCGCCGCAGAACGTGCCCTCGTTCTTCGCCGAGTTCCGGCGGGTGCTCGCGCCCGAGGGCCACCTCCTGCTCGCGTTCTTCGAGTCGGAGGGGGACCCGGTCACGGAGTTCGACCACAAAGTGACTCCGGCCTACCGCTGGCCGGTCGACGAGCTGGCGGGGCTGGCCGGCGAGGCCGGGTTCGTCGAGGTCAGCCGGATGCTGCGGGAGCCGTGCGAGGGGGAGCGGTTCGGCCACGGGCGTCTGCTGATGCGCAAGGGCAAGTAACCGCCGGCCGTACGCGAGCCGGGCGGGCTACCAGTTGCCCGTCGCCAGATCCGCCACGACCGCCGCGTGATCGGAGGGCCAGACACCGTCGACGGGGCCGTCGCCCGCGCGGCGTACGGAGCGGACGTGGCCGAGGCCGTCGGGTCCCGGCGGGCCGACGTGGATGTAGTCGATGCGCGCGCTCGGCTCGAAGGTCCGGGCGACGTACGGGTTCGCGGCGTCCCAGGTGGCGCACGGCGCCGCCGGGTCGGCGTACTCCCAGACGTCCAGGAGGACCTGCCCGGGGACGGCCGGGGCGGTGCGGTATCCGCCGAGCAGCCGCATCTCGTCGGAGTCCGGCCAGGCGTTGTAGTCCCCGGTGACCACCGGGGGGAAGGGACCGGTGCCGCGGTGCTCGGCGATGAACCGGGCCAGGGCGGTGACCTGGGCGCAGCGGACCGCGGACTCGTGCGCGTCGGCTTTGAGGTGGGTGGTGAAGAACGGCGCGGGGTGGCCGGGGGCGTCCACCAGGGCGTACAGCGCCAGCCGCCCGTCGTCCGCGCCGCCCGCGGCCGGCAGCCGCGCCACGTCCCGCTCGACGATGGGCCAGCGGCTGAGCACCGCGTTTCCGAAGTCGATGGTCGGGTCGCCGATGCGGCGCTGCCACTTCTGGGGGGACTCGAAGGCGGCCCAGGTCCAGTGCATGCCGAGCTCCTGCGCGAGCAGGCCCGCGAGATTGACGTCGCCGTCCGCCCACACCTCCTGCAGCCCGAGCACATCGGGCCGCACCGAGCGCAGGACGGCGAGGATGGCCTCGCGGCGCCGCTCCCACGGGCCGAAACGCCACCACACGTTCCACGTCATCACGCGCATACCGCCGCTCCCGCCTTCCGGTCCCGCGTGTGATCACCTTCCCGGTGTGATCACCCCCATCTCGACCATATGCGTCGCGGGGCGTCGATCAAACGGCTGAGGGCCACGACCGGCAGCGGCGGCTGGGCCGCCCGGTCGGGGGTGAGCGTGAGCGCGTAGTAGATCTGCTCCAGGGAGGGCGGGCCGACGGCCAGATTGCGGCGCGCGGCCCCGGGGCCGGTCTCCTCGCCCGTACGGACCAGATACGCGGCGGCCATCGTGCCCGTACGGCCCACCCCCGCGCCGCAGTGGACGAACACCGGCCCCGGCGCGTGGCGGACGACGTCCAGGAAGCGGTCCACCTTGGCGGGCTCGGGCGTCTGGCCGTCCCGGACGGGGAGCCGGACCACCCGCAGCCCGGCCCGCTCCGGCAGGGCCAGCTGCCGGGCCGTCAGATCCTCGGCGCGCAGGTCGACGACGGTGGTGAAGCGCAGCCGCGCCAGCCGGCGGTAGCCCTCGGGGGAGGGGGCCGAGCCGCGCCATAATCGCCCGGCCCGGTCCACCGGCTGGAAGTGGTGGATACCGCGGACGGCGACGGTGCCCGGCGGCTCGGGGGTGCGGTCGCGTACGAGCTGGGACAGGAGCAGGATGCCGAGGGCGCCGGTGGCCCACAGCAGCAGATAGCCGGTGGCGCAGCCCGCGAGGATCCGCACGGCGGTGCGGCGCGGGCCGCGGCGGGGGGTGGTCTTGGCGGACGGGGGCGTGACCTGGGGGAGGGTCGGCGCTGCCATGGGCGGGCCCGGGGGAGGTCGGGGACGGGAGGGGGAGCGGCGGCGGAGGCCGGTGGCGGAAGCCGGTGGGCGTCGGACCGGAACCGCGACCGCGACGGGAAGCGGAGGCGGAGCCGGCGGCGATGACCGGACCGACGCGCATCGTAACCCGGGGCGGCCTCCTGGCTCAGCCATCGTCACTCGGTCATCTTCCGTCACTCGCTCAGTCGTCGTCCGGATCCGTCTGCCCGATGCCGACCACCGTGAAGTGGCTGCGCTCGATCACCACGTCCTCCAGACAGCCGCGCAGCCGCAGCTGGTCGTGGGGCGTGAGCGCGGGATGCACCATGCCCGCGTACAGATGCTCGCCGAGCTCGCCCAGCGTGGCGTGGCGCAGCGGCACCGAGGTCGAGTCCCGGCAGCGCTCCCACATCTGTCGCGCCGCCAGATCCGCGCGGGCGGCCGTCGACGCGTTGCGCACCTCCAGCCGGACCAGCACCGCCGTCGCCGAGGCGCGGCTCTCGGCACGCTCCTCGCGGGTCTGGGTGAGGTCCGCCAAGACGTGGATCAGTACGGCGAGCAGCGCCGTCCCGGCCACCACCACGCCGAGCACCAGCCACGGCCGGCGGGCGGAGCGGCGGTCCAGGACGGGCAGGTCCTCCAGGTCGGGGAGCGGCGCGCCGGTCTCGGTGGTGAGGGGCGGGGCGGTGAGCGGGGCCAGCCGGCCGGCCAACCGCCGCTCGGCGCCCGGCCGGACCGTGGCCTCGGCGATCCGCTGCACCACCCATGCGAGGCCGGACAGCACGACGCCGGTGACCATGAGGACGGGGACGAACACATGGGTGCGGCCGGTGCGCGGGTCCCCCGGCTCGTCCAGCCAGGGGAAGCGCGGGCGGCGGCCCCCGGTCGCGGGGCCGTACGCCGGTCCGTCCGGTTCCCCGTACGGCCCGGCGTCCGGTTTCCCGTACGGCCCGGCGTCAGGCCCCCTGTACGGCCCGGCGTCCGGGGAACCGGACGGCGGCCGGCCGTACCCGCCGGACTGCCGCACCCGGGCCAGCACCTCGGCCTCCCGCCCGCCCGTGCCGGCCGGGGCGCGGCCGACCCGCGACTCCAGCCGGGAGAGCCGGTCGAGCACGGCGACCCCGACCAGCAGCACCTCCACGACGAGCAGCAGGACGCCGCACAGGATCGCCCGCTGCCACTGCCAGCGGTACAGGTAGACCACCAGGTAGTAACCCGCGCCGAGGGCGGCCGCGCCGCCGAAGAGATACGCGAGACGCTTCACGGCGCCACCTCCGCGCATACCTCGCCCGTCGTGCCGTCGAGGACGAGCCGTGTGCCGGGCGGGAAGCGGCGCACGGCGTCGGCGGCCCCGACGACGGTGGGCAGCCCGAACTCCCGGGCCAGCACCGCCAGATGGGACAGCGGGCTGCCGGTCTGGGCGACGAGGCCGGTGAGGGGCGGCAGCAGCGGGGCGAGCGCGGGGTCGAGGGTCCGTACGACCAGCACGGCGTCCGGCGGCCGGGGCCCGTTCCCGTCCCACGCGGTGCCCGACGCCCGGCCCCCGGAGACGCCAAGGCCCGCGCCGTCCGCGCCTCGTCGCGCGCGGGGGCCCACCGCGCGCTCGGGGACGACCGTCCCGTCGGCCGCCAGCCGGAAGGCGTCGGGCAGCGGCCCGGCGGGCGGGCGCGGCAGCCGCTCGGCCAGGTCGACGGGGAGCGGCCCGCACACGGCGGCGGCCATGAACTCCGGCCAGCGCAGCAGCGCGACGCGCCCCGGCTCGGCGAGCGCCCCTCGGGCCGCCATCCGCACCGCCGCCTCCCGCACCAGCCGCACCTGTAACTCGTGCACCCACCGGATCCGCAGCCGCAGCCCCTCCCGCACGGGCAACGCGGCCACGCCCCGCGCGGGCGCGGGCTGTGCGGCGGCCGCTGCGGCGACGCCCTGCGCGGGGACGGCGGGCGCCGCGCTGAGCGCCGCCCGGGGCGGTGCGTTGTGCGGCGCGGTGTCCGTGCGGTGTGGTGCCGGGGCGGGCGGCGGCCCGAGCGCAGGCTCGTACGGCGCGGCCTCCGCTGCCAGGCGGGGCCCGGAGCCGAGCGCCGGTGTGGCACCTCGCGCCGGTGGCACCGCGGGGCCAGGCGGCGCGTCGGTGGTGTCGCGCGGGGGCGGCGCGCCGCCGCCGGAGTCGGCTTCCGCGCCGCCCAGGGGTGTCGGCGCGGGCAGCCGCAGCGGGCGGACGAGGCTCGGCGGGACGAGGGCGAGGACCACGGGGGCGGTGGCGACGATGCCGGGGTCGGACAGGCCGCGGGCGCGGCCGTCGGTCAGGGCGGCGAGGGCTTCGGACGCGGCGGTGCCGGGGCGGTCCGTGGGGAGCAGGGCGCCCGCGAGGGCTTCCTGGGCGTGGAGGGCGACCAGGGCGGCGCGGGCCCAGCGCAGCAGATCGGTCAGCTCGGCGCGGTCGAGTTCGTGGGGCGGCGGGGTTTCGGCGAGGCGGCGGTCGACGTCGGCGAGGAGGTCGAGGGCGAGGTGCGGCAGCGTGGCCCGTAGCCGTCCGACCCGCCAGGCCGCGGAGAGTCTGCGGGCGCCGGGCAGCGGATTGAGGACGGAGCGTAAGCGGCGGCGGGGCCGCGTCGGGGCGGCGCCGAGGAGTTCCAGGTCGGCGACGGCCCGGCCGCCGACCGTGGTGACCACCGGCGCGGCGCGCAGCCGGCGGCGGGGCGCGGCGGCGCCGATGTCGAGGGCGGCGGTCAGGCCGCGCGCCATCGGCACCACCCACAGGTCCTCCTCCAGCGGCTGCAGCGCCTCGGGCAGCGTCTCGGCGACCGGGCCGGGCCCGAGGAGGCGGGCGCCGGGCGCCGGGCGGGCGGCCAGCGCGGTGACGGGGCGGCTCTGGAACAGCCACAGGCCGCCGTCCTCGTCGAAGCCGAACTCGATGTCCTGCGGGCCGCCGATCGCCTGTTCCGCACGGTGCCCCAGGCGCGCCAGCCGGTGCAGCTCGGTTCTGGTGAGCGGCCGCGCCGCCGCGGGGCCGTCCGGGCTGTCCGGGCCGTCCGGCGGTTCCGTACGCAGCAGTCTGCCGCGCCGCGTGAGGTGGTAGTCGGTGCCGGACCGCGCGCCGCCGACCAGGGCGTCGGGCCCGCCTGGTACGGCGCTGACCAGCATCCGGTCCAGCCGCGCGGTCAGTGGGTCCGCGGTGAAGAGCACGCCGCCGGCGCGGACCGCGAGCATGGGCTGGACGAGCACCGCCATGGGCGCCGCCGGGCCGGAGCGGGTACGGCGCGCGGAGTCCAGGACGGTCCGTACGGCCGCGTGGAAGGCGTCCCAGCCGCGTACGGCGAGGACGGACGCGAACTGCCCGGCCATGGAGGACTCATGGGTGTCCTCCTGCGGCGAGGAGGACCGTACGACCAGGGGGCGGGCCCCGTCGGCGGACAGCTCGCGCCACGCCTGGCGGGTGGTCAGCCCGTCGTGAGCGGGGGGTTCGTGGGCCTCGGCCCCGGGGCCGTGAAGGATCACGAAACCGGGCAGGACGGGGAGTCCCGCACGGGCCGCGCGGGCCAGATGCGCGGCCTTGGAGCCCGCGGCGGCGGGCTGCCGGGCAAGGGGGTGATCCAGTGGAACAACAGGGCCAACATGGCTCGTGTGCGTGTCGATCGTCGTCATCGGACACCCTCCCGTTCCGGCCGCCAACAGGGGGGACGCGCGGGGTGGGCCCGTTGCCTGACAGCGGGACGAAGGGCGGGGCCGCGCCCGGCCCGGTTCGCGGCCCGGAACATAAATCCCCACCTGGTGAAATATTCGCATCGGGTTGTCCTGCGGGCCAGGTCATGGACGGTTTCCGGTCACTAGAGGGGGTCGTTCCGGTCAGTGTGTGGACCCCGGCCGCGCATCACGTGACTGACGAGACGTCACGGATTGATAACTCCAGAAAATCGTGCAACCCTTCCGGCCCCATGGGGGTCGTATGTGGCGTCAGGCTTCCTGGGGAGGGTTCCGGGGGGGAATCCGGGGAATAAGAGGAAGCCTTGCGGAGGGGGAAGCGAGGGGCCCGGTCCATGGACCGGGCCCCTCGAAACATGTCCGCCCGCGCGCACCGCGCCCGCCCCCGCGTCTGTCCGTCCGTCCGCCCGCCCGCGCGCGCCCGCCCGCCCGGGTGTCGGGCAGGCCGCCGATCAGAACGGCACGCCGCAGCGCAGCAGCACGTTCGCGTACGGCCGCGCCTCCCCCGTCCGCACCACCAGCCGCGCCGTCGCCGTCCGCGCCTTCAGTTCCTCGTGCTCCACCAGTTCCAGCACCGACCCGGGGAAGAGGCCGTCCAGCAGCGCGGTCGCCGACTGGTTGTGCTCCCGCACCTCCAGGGCCGCCGTGGCCCCCTCGATCACCAGCTCGTCGAGCAGCGCTCTCAACACCTGCTCGAAGGACGGCACCCCCGCCACGAGGGCGAGGTCGACCACGGCCGGGCCGCCCGGGCCGGCGGGGATGGGCAGTCCGGCGTCGCAGACCATCACCGTGTCGGTGTGGCCCAGCTCGGCTATCGCCCCGCTCAGCTGACGGTTGAAGATCCCGGATCGCTTCATCGCGCCGCGACCTCCTCGGCCGTGGGGAAGGACTCCTGCGCGCCGTCGCGGGTCACCGCGGCCGCGCCGACCCGTACGGCGAACCGCACCGCCGTCTCGAGGTCGTCGCCGACGCCCAGGCGCCAGGCCAGCGCGCCGGTGAAGGCGTCCCCGGCGCCGGTGGTGTCCACCGCCTTGACCGGGAGGCTCGGCACCAGGACCGTACGGTCGCGGTCGGCGACGAGCGCGCCCGCGGCGCCCAGGGTCACCACCACCGAGCGGGGGCCGCGCGCCAGCAGGGCGGCGGCCCAGGCCTCGGGGGCCTCCTCCCGGCCCGCCGGGTCGTCGCCCAGCAGGAAGCGCGCCTCGTGCTCGTTGACCACCAGCGGATCGCAGACGGCCAGCACCTCGGCGGGGAGGGCGGCGGGGGGCGAGGGGTTGAGGACGACACGCGGTGCGCCCTCGCCCGCCGTACGGACCACCTCGGCGACCGTCGCGACCGTCTCCAGCGGGATCTCCAGCTGCAGCGAGACCACGCGGGCCGAGGCCAGCAGCCCGGCCGCGGCCCGTACGTCCGCGGGTGCCAGCCGGGCGTTGGCGCCGGGGGAGACCACGATGCTGTTGTCGCCCGACGGGTCCACGGTGATCAGCGCCACGCCGGTGGGGGCGCCGCCGACCAGGACGCCCGCGGTGTCCACGCCCGCGTCCCGCTGGGACTCCAGCAGCAGGCGGCCGTGTCCGTCGTCGCCGACGCGGGCCAGCAGGGCCGTACGGGCGCCCAGCCGGGCGGCGGCGACGGCCTGGTTGGCGCCCTTGCCGCCCGGGTGGACGGCGAGGTCGGACCCGAGGACGGTCTCCCCGGCCGCCGGGCGGCGTTCGACTCCGATCACCAGGTCGGCGTTGGCCGACCCTACGACCAGCAGGTCGTAGTCGGGCATCCTGCACGTCCTTTCACTAGCTATGGGAATGAGGGGCCCAGGCCGGCCCGGCCGGACCCGGGGCGGATCCGGCCGGGCCGGGGGCTACTTCGCGGCGACGACCTTCACGGGCACCTTGACCATCTGGTCGACCTTCTGCCCCTTGGCCAGCTTGATCGCGTTCTGCACGGCCATCTTGCCCAGCTCCTTGGGCTGCTGGGCGACGGTCGCCGCGAGCGTGCCGTCCTGGACCGCCTTGAGGCCGTCCGGGGTGCCGTCGAAGCCGATGACCTTGACGGACTTGCCCGCCTTGGAACCGAGCGCCTTGACCGCGCCGAGCGCCATCTCGTCGTTCTCGGCGAAGATCCCGTCGATGCCCGAGTGGGCCTGCAGCAGGTTGGTGGTCACGTCCAGGCCCTTGGTGCGGTCGAAGTCCGCGGGCTGCTTGGCGACGACCTGGATGCCCGGGTAGGCCTTCAGCCCCTCCGTGAAGCCCTGGCCGCGTTCGCGTGAGGCGGAGGTGCCGGCCGTGCCCTGGAGGACCAGGATCCGGCCCTTGCCGCCGAGCTGTTCGGCCAGCGTCTTGGCGGCGAGCTTGCCGCCCGCGATGTTGTCGGAGGCGACGAGGGTGGCGACCTTCGCCTTGTTGACGGTGCGGTCGGCGGCGAGCACGGGGATGCCGGCCTTGTTGGCCGCCCGGACGGACGGTCCCGAGGCGTCGGAGTCCACCGGGTTGATGATGATCGTCTTCACGTTCTGGCTGGTGAAGTTCTGGATCTGGTTGGCCTGCTGGGAGGCGTCGTTCTGAGCGTCGGTGACGGAGAGGCTGATGCCCTGGGCCTTGGCCTCCGCCTGCGCGCCCTGCTTCAGCTGGACGAAGAAGGGGTTGTTGAGGGTGGAGACCGACAGGGCCACCTTGATCTTGCCGCCGCTCCCGGAGGAGTCGGAGCGCCACACCGAGGCGCCGACCACGACCGCCACCACGGCCACGGCCGCGACCGCGTACTTCCCGGCCTGCGCGGGCGTCATCTTCCCGCCGGGGCCTCCGGCGGGAGCCCCGCCGGGCGCGCCCGGACGGGAGCCGGCGCGGCGGCGCGCGGTGTCGAGCAGCACGGCCAGCGCGATGACGGCGCCGATGACGACCTGCTGCCAGAAGGCGGAGACCTCCAGCAGGTTGAGCCCGTTGCGCAGGACGGCGAGGATCAGCGCGCCGATGAGCGTGCCGGACGCCTTGCCGACGCCGCCGGAGAGGCTGGCGCCGCCGATGACGACCGCGGCGATGGCGTCGAGTTCGTAGCCGACCGCCGCCTGGGGCTGCGCGGAGGACAGGCGGGAGGCGAGCACGATGCCCGCGACGGCCGCGAAGGCGCCGGACAGGGCGTAGATGGCCAGCTTCTGGCGGTTGACGCGGATGCCGGAGAGCCGGGCGGCCTCCTCGTTGCCGCCGATCGCGTACATGGCGCGGCCGACGTACGTACGGGCCAGCACGCCCGCGGTGATCAGGCCCATCACGACCATGACGATCACCGGGACCGGCAGCCAGCCGCCGATGGTGTCGCCGAGGTGCGAGACCGAGTCGGGGAAGGGGATCGGGCTGCCCTGGGAGATGACCAGGGAGAGGCCGCGGCCGACCGACAGCATGGCGAGGGTGGCGATGAACGGCGGCAGCTTGCCGAAGGAGATCAGCGCGCCGCTGACCAGGCCGCAGGCCAGGCCGGTGGCGAGCGCGAGGATCACCGCGAGCCACACCGGCAGGCCCTGGGAGGTCGCGGACCAGGCGAGCACGGTGGCGGACAGGGCGGCCACCGAGCCGACCGACAGGTCGATGCCGGCCGAGACGATGACGAAGGTGACGCCGAAGGCGAGGATCGCGGTGACCGCCGCCTGGACGCCGACGTTGAGCAGGTTGTCGGTGGTCAGGAAGTCGCCGGACAGCAGCGACATGGCTGCGAGGAGCAGCACCAGGGCGCTCAGCGCGCCGTTGTCGAGCAGCACCCGGCGCAGCACCGCCGGGCCCCCGGAGCCCGGCGGTACCGAGCCGGACTTGATCGTGTCAGTGGCCACGGGAGCCCTCTCCTTCCTTGGCGTCGTCGAGCGTTTCGACGGCCTTGACGTCTTTCACGGCCAGGGCCATCACGGCATCCTGGGTCGCTTCCTGGCGGCCCAGTTCGCCGGTGATCCGGCCCTGTGCCATGACCAGCACCCGGTCGCTCATGCCCAGCACCTCGGGGAGGTCGCTGGAGATCATCAGCACCGCGTGCCCGGAGGCGGTGAGTTCGTTGATGAGCTGGTAGATCTCGACCTTGGCGCCCACGTCGATGCCCCGGGTGGGCTCGTCGAGGATGAGCACCTTGCTGTCGGCCAGCAGCCACTTGCCGATGACGACCTTCTGCTGGTTGCCGCCGGACAGGGTCCGTACGCGCTGGTCGAGACCGGCCATGCGGACCGCCAGCTGCTCGGAGATCCGGGCCGCCGCGCGGCGCTGCCCGGCCCGGTCGACGAGCCCGGCGCGGGTGGCGGAGCGCAGGGTGACCAGGCCCAGGTTCTCCTGGACGGAGGCGTCAAGCACCAGGCCCTGGCCCTTGCGGTCCTCGGGGACGAGCCCGATGCCGGCGGCCATGGCGGCGCCGACGTCATGGCGGGGCAGCCGCTCGCCGAGGACCTCGACGGTGCCGGCGTCGTACGGATCGGCGCCGAAGACGGCCCGGACGACCTCGGTGCGGCCCGCGCCGACGAGTCCGGCGAGCCCCACCACCTCCCCGGCCCGCACCTCGAAGGCGACGTCGTGGAAGACGCCGTCGCGGGTCAGGCCCCGGACGCTGAGCAGGGGCGCCCCGGCCTCGGCGGGCCGCCGCGGGTACTGCTGCTCGATGGAGCGGCCGACCATCAGCCGGACCAGCTCGTCCTCTTCGGTGGTGGCCGGGACCTGGGTGACGCTGCGGCCGTCGCGCAGGACGGTGACGCGGTCGCCCAGGGCGGCTATCTCCTCCAGGTGGTGGGTGATGAAGACAACACCGACACCATCCGCGCGCAGGGTGCGCACGATCCGGAAGAGCTTGTCGACCTCCTCGGTGGTGAGCACCGCGGTCGGCTCGTCCATGATCAGGACGCGGGCGTCCAGGGACAGCGCCTTGGCGATCTCGACCATCTGCAGCCGGGCGATGCCCAGGTCGCGTACGCGGTCGGTGGGGGAGACGTCGACCCCGACGCGGGCCAGCAGCTCGGCGGCCTGCTCGTGCATGGTCCTGCGGTCGATCAGCCCCAGGCGGCGCGGCTGGCGGCCCAGGAAGATGTTCTCCGCGACGCTGAGGTCGGGGACGAGGTTGAACTCCTGGTAGATGGTGGCGATCCCGAGCCGTTCGGCGTCCTGGGCGCCGTGGATGCGCACCGGGGAGCCGTCGACGAGGATGCGGCCGCCGTCGGGGCGGTGGGCGCCGGAGAGCATCTTGATCAGCGTGCTCTTGCCCGCGCCGTTCTCGCCGAGGAGGACGTGCACCTCGCCGCGGCGCAGGTCGAAGTCGACGCCGTCGAGCGCGACCACGCCGGGGAAGGTCTTGCGGACGCCCTCCATGCGCAGCAGCTCGGCCGCGCCCTCCGCGCTCGGCGGCACGCCCTGCGGCGGCCGTGTGGCGCTCGGCGTGCTCATGGCTTGCTCCCTTCGGGCTCGCCGCACGAGCGGCGGATGATCAGGCGGGCGGAAAGGATCACCGAGTCGGTGGTCCGCCCCTCGACGCGGTCGACCAGCGCGCGCACGGCGGCGCGGCCGAGTTCGCCCGTCGGCTGGGCGATGGCGGTGATGGGGGGATCGGTGTGGACGAACCACGGGATGTCGTCGAACGCGGCGAGCGCCACGTCGTCGGGCACCCGCAGGCCGCGCGCCCGGATCTCGTCCATCGCGCCGAGCGCCATGAGGTTGTCCGCGGCGAAGATGACGTCGGGGGGCTCGGGCAGGTCGAGGAAGCGGGCGGTCACCCGCCGTCCGCTGTCCGCCTGGAAGTCGCCCTGACCTATGAAGCCGGCCGGCAGGCCGAGGCCGAACTCGCCCAGCGCGGACCGGAAGACCTTCACGCGCTCGCGTCCGGTGGTGGTGGCGGCCGGTCCGGCGATGATGGCGAGCCGGCGGTGGCCGAGCGCGTGCAGATGGGCCACCAGATCGCGTACGGCGCGCCGGCCGTCGGTGCGGACCACCGGCACGTCCACGCCGTTGATCCAGCGGTCGACGAAGACCATGGGGGTGCCCGAGTGGGCGGCGTCCAGCATCAGCGGGGAGCCGCCGTCGGTGGGGCTGACCAGCAGACCGTCGATGCGGCGGTCCATGAGGGTGCGTACATGGTGGTCCTGAAGGTCGGGGCGCTCGTCGGCATTCCCGATCACCACGCTGTAGCCCAGCGCGCGGGCCTCGTCCTCGACCGAGCGGGCGAGCTCGGTGAAGAACGGGTTGAGTACGTCGCTGATCACCAGCCCGAGGGTGCGGGTCTGGTCGGTGCGCAGTGAGCGGGCCACGGCGTTGGGGCGGTAGCCGAGCTCGGCGACGGCGGTGAGCACCCGGTCACGGGTGTCCGCGCGGACGGACGGATGGTCGTTGAGCACGCGGGAGACCGTTGCCACGGACACTCCCGCGTGGTGCGCCACGTCCTTGATGCTCGCCATTCCACCTCCTCGTGGAATCGATTACACGGAGGATTGGAATCGATTACACGAGCCGGGACAAGAGCCCTGGAGCGGCTGAGACCGGATCGTAATATTCCGGTCACTGGCTGCCCACCGGAGTTGTGCACAGGGTTGTGCACAGGGCCCGCGGGCGTGTCGGCGTCCGGCGGTACCGTCGGGACATGCTCAAACTCGCGGTGGTCGAAGGGGTCCTGGAGCGGATCACCTACGCCAATGAGGAGAACGGCTACACGGTCGCCCGGGTCGACACCGGCCGCGGCTCCGGCGATCTGCTCACCGTCGTCGGCTCGCTGCTGGGCGCGCAGCCCGGGGAGTCGCTGCGGATGGAGGGCCGCTGGGGCTCCCACCCGCAGTACGGCAAGCAGTTCACCGTCGAGAACTACACCACCGTGCTGCCCGCCACCGTCCAGGGCATCCGGCGCTATCTGGGCTCCGGCCTGATCAAGGGCATCGGCCCGCGCATCGCCGACCGGATCACCGAGCACTTCGGCGTCGACACCCTGGATGTCATCGAGCGTCAGCCCGAGCGGCTGATCGAGGTCCCCGGCCTCGGCCCCAAGCGCACCAAGATGATCGGCGCGGCCTGGGAGGAGCAGAAGGCCATCAAGGAGGTCATGGTCTTCCTGCAGGGCGTAGGGGTCTCCACCTCGATCGCGGTGCGGATCTACAAGAAGTACGGCGACGCCTCGATCTCGGTCGTGAAGAACGAGCCGTACCGCCTGGCCGCCGACGTGTGGGGCATCGGCTTTCTGACCGCCGACAAGATCGCCCAGTCCGTCGGCATCCCGCACGACAGCCCCGAGCGGGTCAAGGCCGGCCTGCAGTACGCGCTGTCCCAGTCGACGGACAACGGCCACTGCTTCCTCCCCGAGGAGCAACTGATCGCGGACTCGGTCAAGTTGCTCCAGGTCGACACCGGCCTGGTCATCGAGTGCCTGGCCGAGCTGGCCGACGAGGAGGGCGTGGTGCGCGAGAGCGTGCCGGGCCCGGACGGCGGCGAGCCGGTCACGGCCGTGTATCTGGTGCCCTTCCACCGCGCCGAGATCTCGCTCGCCGGCCAGGTGCTGCGGCTGCTGCGCGGCGCGGAGGACCGTATGCCCGCCTTCCAGGACGTGGACTGGGACAAGGCGCTGGCCTGGCTCGCCCGGCGCACCGGGGCCGATCTGGCCCCCGAGCAGAGCGAGGCCGTCCGGCTGGCGCTGACCGAGAAGGTCGCGGTGCTGACCGGCGGGCCGGGCTGCGGCAAGTCCTTCACGGTCCGGTCCGTGGTGGAGCTGGCGCGCGCCAAGAAGGCCAAGGTGGTGCTCGCGGCCCCCACCGGCCGGGCCGCCAAGCGGCTGGCCGAGCTGACCGGCGCCGAGGCGTCCACGGTCCACCGGCTGCTGGAGCTCAAGCCCGGCGGCGACGCGGCGTACGACCGCGACCGGCCGCTGGACGCCGACCTGGTGGTCGTGGACGAGGCGTCCATGCTCGATCTGCTGCTGGCCAACAAGCTGGTCAAGGCCGTTCCGCCGGGCGCCCATCTGCTCTTCGTCGGGGATGTGGACCAGCTGCCGAGCGTGGGCGCGGGCGAGGTGCTGCGCGATCTGCTGGCCGAGGGAAGTCCCGTCCCGGCGGTGCGGCTGACCCGGATCTTCCGTCAGGCCCAGCAGTCCGGCGTGGTGACCAACGCCCACCGGATCAACTCCGGCGTGCCGCCGATCACCCACGGCATGCCCGACTTCTTCCTGTTCGCCGAGGAGGACACCGAGGCCGCCGGGAAGCTCACGGTGGATGTGGCGGCCCGTCGGATCCCCGCCAAGTTCGGCCTCGACCCGCGCCGTGACGTGCAGGTCCTGGCCCCCATGCACCGCGGCCCGGCGGGCGCCGGGACGCTCAACGGCCTGCTCCAGCAGTCCATCACCCCCGCCCGGCCGGATCTTCCCGAGCGGCGCTTCGGCGGCCGGATCTTCCGCGTCGGCGACAAGGTGACCCAGATCCGCAACAATTATGAGAAAGGGGCCAATGGGGTCTTCAATGGCACGGTGGGCGTCGTCACCTCCCTCGACAGCGATGAGCAGCGCCTGACCGTGCTGACCGACGAGGACGAGGAGGTGGCGTACGACTTCGACGAGCTGGACGAGCTGGCCCACGCCTATGCGGTGACCATTCACCGCTCACAGGGCAGCGAGTACCCGGCCGTGGTCATCCCGGTGACCACCAGCGCCTGGATGATGCTGCAGCGCAATCTGCTCTACACGGCGGTGACCCGCGCCAAGCGCCTGGTGGTGCTCGTCGGCTCGCGCCGCGCCCTGGGGCAGGCGGTGCGCACGGTCTCGGCGGGCCAAAGGTGCACCGCGTTGGACCACCGGCTCGGCGCGTTCGGCCCATGAGCTCCCAGTCATACGTGTCAGGAGGGTTTCCGGACCGTCACGAACGGGGCAGGATGGGCGTGGGCGCGGCACTCAGTGCCGCCAAAAGGCCCTTCGGCCGACCCCGAGTGCACGTTCATCGTCCGAATGGGGGAAGGTGGGGGGAGTCAGGGCACCTCGAAGAAGAAGCAGATGTCGGTGAGGGATGACGTGAGTGACAACTCTGTAGTACTGCGGTACGGGGACGGCGAATACACCTACCCGGTGGTCGACAGCACTGTCGGCGACAAGGGCTTCGATATCGGCAAGCTTCGCGCCCAGACCGGTCTGGTGACCCTGGATTCCGGTTACGGCAACACCGCCGCCTACAAATCCGCGATCACCTACCTTGACGGTGAGCAGGGGATCCTGCGCTACCGCGGCTACCCCATCGAGCAGCTGGCGGAGCGCGCCACGTTCCTCGAGACGGCCTTCCTGCTGATCAACGGGGAGCTGCCGACCGTCGACGAGCTGGCCGAATTCCGTGACCAGATCACCACGCACACGCTGCTGCACGAGGACGTCAAGCGGTTCTACGACGGCTTCCCGCGCGACGCCCACCCGATGGCGATGCTGTCCTCCGTGGTCAGCGCGCTGTCGACGTTCTACCAGGACAGCCACAACCCGTTCGACGAGAAGCAGCGCTACCTCTCCACGATCCGGCTGCTGGCCAAGCTGCCCACCATCGCGGCGTACGCGTACAAGAAGTCCGTCGGCCACCCGTTCGTCTACCCGCGTAACGACCTGGGCTACGTCGAGAACTTCCTGCGGATGACCTTCTCGGTCCCGGCGCAGGAGTACCAGCTCGACCCGATCGTGGTCAGCGCCCTGGACAAGCTGCTGATCCTGCACGCCGACCACGAGCAGAACTGTTCGACCTCCACGGTCCGCCTCGTCGGCTCCTCGCAGGCCAATATGTTCGCCTCCATCTCGGCGGGCATCAACGCGCTGTGGGGTCCGCTGCACGGTGGTGCCAACCAGTCCGTGCTGGAGATGCTGGAGGGCATCCAGGCCTCCGGCGGCGATGTCGACACCTTCATCCGCAAGGTGAAGAACAAGGAAGACGGCGTGAAGCTCATGGGCTTCGGGCACCGCGTCTACAAGAACTTCGACCCCCGGGCGAAGATCATCAAGTCGGCGGCGCACGACGTCCTCTCGGCCCTCGGCAAGTCCGACGAGCTGCTCGACATCGCGCTCAAGCTGGAAGAGCACGCCCTCGCCGACGACTACTTCGTCGAGCGCAAGCTCTACCCGAACGTCGACTTCTACACCGGTCTGATCTACCGGGCGATGGGCTTCCCGACCGAGATGTTCACGGTGCTGTTCGCGCTCGGCCGGCTGCCGGGCTGGATCGCCCAGTGGCACGAGATGATCAAGGAGCCGGGCTCGCGCATCGGCCGTCCGCGCCAGATCTACACGGGCGTCGTCGAGCGCGACTTCGTCCCGGTCGAGCAGCGCTGACACCGCGTGCCACCGCTGGCGCCCGGCGAGTGAGCTCCCAGCGGTAGCTGGGGAGAACCGAGCCCTCAAGAAGGCAGAAAGCGCCCCGCTGCCGATCCCCCCACGGGTCGGAGCGGGGCGCTTCCATTCCCGGTTACGGATTCCCCCCACGGGATCCGGCCGGGGGTCTGTTGGCCGCGCAAGCCCACAGAAGCCCACAGTGTCGTCACGCGATCTGCCGGGACGCGTACGTCACGGGAGGGCCGCTCAAAGCTCCCCGGGTACGTCGCCCCGGCCACGCGTAGTGGGATCCGTCCCCCAAGACGAACCCTCACCGCCCCATTAGACTCCCCACCCCCCGCGATGGTTACGTTCGGTCGTCTGTGATCTGCGTCTCCTGCCATATGGGGGCGTAAAAGGGCAAGAGCCTCGATCTGAAGATCGAGGCCCTGGTGTATGGGTGTTGTGCGGCTTATGGGGACTTGGTGAATCTATGGAGATTCAGTGAAGGTCCGCAGTCGCAGGCTGTTCGTCACCACGAAAACCGAGGAGAACGCCATCGCGGCGCCCGCGATCATCGGGTTGAGCATCCCGGCCGCGGCGAGCGGCAGCGCGGCGACGTTGTAGCCGAAGGCCCAGAAGAGATTGCCCTTGATGACGGCCAGGGTCCGGCGCGCCAGCCTGATCGCGTCCGCGGCCACCCGCAGATCGCCCCGCACCAGCGTCAGATCCCCCGCCTCGATGGCCGCGTCCGTTCCCGTGCCCATCGCCAGGCCCAGGTCGGCGGTGGCCAGGGCCGCCGCGTCGTTGACGCCGTCGCCCACCATCGCGACCGTACGGCCCTCCTCGCGCAGCCGCCGGACCACGTCCACCTTGTCCTGCGGCAGCACCTCGGCGATGACCTTCTCGATGCCCACCTCCCGGGCCACCGACTCGGCCACCAGCCGGTTGTCGCCCGTCAGGAGCACCGGGGTCAGCCCCAGCCCGCGCAGCCGGGCCACGGCCTCGGCGCTGGTCTCCTTGATGGCGTCGGCGACCACCAGCACGCCCCGCGCCCGGCCGTCCCAGGCCACGGCGGCGGCGGTACGCCCCTGCGACTCGGCCGCCGCCTTCGCGGCCGCCAGCTCCTCGGTCAGCCCGGCCCCATGGGCCGCCAGCAGCTTCTCCCGGCCGACCAGGACGGTGTGCCCGTCCACGACGCCCTGGACGCCGAGACCGGGGACGGACTCGAAGCCGTGGGCCGCCGGCAGGGCACCGGTGCGGGCGGCGGCCCCCTCGGCGACGGCGCGGGCCACGGGATGCTCGGAGGCGTGCTCCAGGGCCCCGGCCAGCCGCAGGAGCTCGTCCTCGGTCACGCCGGGGGCGGTGTGCACGCCGTACAGCCGCATCCGGCCCGTCGTCACCGTGCCGGTCTTGTCGAGGACGACCGTGTCCACGCGGCGGGTCGACTCCAGGACCTCGGGGCCCTTGATCAGGATGCCGAGCTGGGCGCCGCGCCCGGTGCCGACCATGAGGGCGGTCGGGGTGGCCAGGCCCAGGGCGCACGGGCAGGCGATGATCAGTACGGCCACGGCGGCGGTGAACGCGGCGGTCGCGTCGCCGGTCAGCAGCAGCCAGGCCAGCAGGGTGGAGACGGCGATGAGGACGACGACCGGCACGAAGACCCCGGAGACGCGGTCCGCGAGGCGCTGCACCTCCGCCTTGCCGTTCTGCGCGTCCTCCACCAGCGCGGCCATCCGGGACAGCTGGGTGTCGGCGCCGACGCGGGTGGCCTCGACGACCAGGCGGCCCGCGGCGTTCACGGTCGCGCCCGCGACGCTGTCGCCCACCGCCACGTCCACCGGCACCGACTCGCCGGTCAGCATGGAGGCGTCCACGGCCGAGGCGCCCTCGACCACCCTGCCGTCCGTGGCGATCTTCTCGCCGGGGCGCACCACGAAGCGGTCGCCGACGGCCAGCCGGGAGACCGGGACACGGATCTCCTGTCCCGCCCGTCTCCCGCCACCGCCCTCAGCTGAGAACGCTTCGCGTTCGCTGTCTGGATAGCGGAGCACGGTCACGTCCTTGGCGCCCAGCTCCATCAGCGCCCGCAGCGCGGTGCCGGCCCGGCGCTTGGCCTTCGCCTCCAGGTAGCGGCCGAGGAGGATGAAGACCGTCACTCCCGAGGCGGCCTCCAGATAGATCGAGGAGGACCCGTCCGTACGCGCGACGGTGAGGTCGAAGCCGTGGCGCATGCCCGGCATGCCCGCGTCGCCGAAGAACAGGGCCCACAGCGACCAGCCGAAGGCGGCGAGGGTGCCGAGCGAGACCAGGGTGTCCATGGTGGCCGCGCCGTGCCGGGCGTTCGTCCACGCGGCCTTGTGGAAGGGCAGGCCGCCCCAGACCACGACGGGCGTGGCGAGGGCGAGGGACAGCCACTGCCAGTACGTGAACTGCAGCGACGGCACCATCGCCAGGAGGACGACGGGGGCGGACAGGGCGAACGAGACCAGGAGGCGGCGGCGCGGCGCGTCGGTGCGCGCGTCCGTCTTCGCCTCGGTCTGCGCGCTGGTCTGTGTGCCGGTCTGTGCGCCGGCCGTCGCGCCGGTCCCGGCGGCGGCCGGGGCGGCTGCTCCGTCCCCCGCGGCCTCCGCCGTGGCGCGGTCCGGCGCGGCTTCGGGCCTGGATTCCCGGTCGGGCTCCGGCTCCGGCTCGGGCTCGGCGGGCTTCGGCGGCTCGGCGGTGTAGCCGGTCCTGACGACGGTGGCGATCAGATCGGCGACCTCGATCCCGCCGCCGTAGGTCACCCTGGCCTTCTCGGTGGCGTAGTTGACCGTGGCGGTGACGCCGTCCATGCGGTTCAGCTTCTTCTCGACCCGAGCCGCGCAGGAGGCGCAGGTCATACCGCCGATGGCGAGCTCCACCCGGGAGGTCGCGGCCGCCGCCGGCGGGGCCTGCTCCGCCGTCGGCGTCCGGTCCCTCGCGGTTTCCGGGGCCGTGCTGGTCATACTCGGTCTCCTGGGAGGAGGGCCGGGCCGTGCGGGGCGCGGCCCGGCCGGGGTGTCCTCGGGCGCTCAGGCCCGGCCGGTGAGTTCGTATCCGGCCTCGTCGACGGCGGCGCGCACGGCCTCGTCGTCCAGCGGGGCGGCGGAGACGACGGTGACCTGGCCGGTGGCGGCGACGGCCTTGACGGAGCTGACGCCGTCGATGGCGGAGATCTCCTCGGTGACGGCGCCCTCGCAGTGGCCGCAGGTCATGCCGGTCACCTGGTAGACGGTGGTGATGCCGGACGCGGTGGTGGCCTCGGTGCTCATGGCTTCTCCTGTGCGGTGAGCGGGTGGGCTGCGGCTGTGTTCATCGGTGTCCAGGGGGCGCGGGATCCTCCTGTGTCCCCTGACGATGACAGCATAATACCCCTAGGGGGTATGAAGGGAGGGGTATCGCCCAGCGCGCTGGTCGAGGTGCCGGTCAACAGGCCTGTCCAGGCCTGTCAAGGTGTCCGTCAAGGCGCCGGTCAAGGGGTGCGGGACGGGGTCTCGGTGCCGATGATCGGGGCGAGGTAGCCGTGGAGGGAGGCCTTCAACTCCTCGGTGTACGCGGCCCGCTCCTCGCCCTCATGCGCGAGTACCAGCTCAAGACCCGCCTTGAACAGGGAGAACACCATCGTCGCGGTGCGGGCCCGGCGCTCGGCGGACAGCTCGGGCTGGATGAACCCGATCAGCTCCTCGAGGCGGGTCTGCAGGGCCATGTGCAGTGCGTCGTGGTCCTCGGCCATGACGCCGGGGACATCGCCCGAATGGATGAGTGTCAGGAAGACGGGGTTCTGGCAGTTGAACTCGACCAGCGGGTCGATGACCGCGTCCAGCATCTGGTCGAGGGGGAGCGAGGCGTACTCGGGGGTGAAGAGCGCGCCGTGGGCCTCGCGCATCTGGTGGGTCAGGCGCTCGCCGAGCTCGACGGCGATGGCCTCCTTGTTCGGGAAGAACTGGTACAGCGTGCCGGGGGAGACGCCGGCCTCGCGGGCGATGGCGTTGGTGCTGGCCGAGGTGTAGCCCGTCCTGCAGAACACGCTGGCCGCGGCGTCGAGCAGCTGCTGGATGCGGCGCTCGCCGCGCGCCTGCCGCCGACGCGGCTTCGCCTGGCCGGCGGGCTGTTCTGGCCTGGTCTCGGTCACGGGTCAATCCCCAGCTCTCGGTGTTCGATTGACAAACGCGAGCGCCCGCTCGCATTCTGGAGAAACGCGAGCGGTCGCTCGTGTTTGCCGCTCTTTGGCAATCGTCGACCCATGCTGCCTTCCTGCCGCCGCACCGGTGAGGCCGCATGGACACAGGTGAAGGGGACACCGCGCTATGACCGTTGTCAACCGGCCGCACGGGGGCCGGACGCGAGGCTGGACGGGAGTGGTGACCGCCCGCCCGCGGCTGACCCTGCTGCTCGTTCTGCTGTTCACGGCGCTGGCCGTCGTGGCCGGCAGCGGGGTGGCCGACCGGCTGGGGAGCGGGGGATGGCAGGACCCCGCCGCCGAGTCGGCATACGCCACCAAGGCGCTCGAGAAGCACTTCCCCGCCTCGCAGCCGAATCTGCTCCTGCTGGTCGACAGCGGCAAGGCGACGGTCGACGCCCCGGCGGTCGCCGCCGAGGGCCGCGCGCTCGCCAGGAAGCTCGCGGGCGAGGAGTCGGTCACCGGCGTCACCTCCTACTGGGACGGGGTCGCCGCCCTGCGGGACCGGGACGGGCGCGAGGCGCTGATCGCCGCGCGGATCGTGGGCGACGAGAGCGCCGCCGCGAAGGTGCTGGACCGCATCGCCCCCGCTTACCGGGGCGACCACGGGCCGGTGAAGGTCACGATCGGCGGGCCGGTCGCGGTCCGCCATGAGCTGCAGACCACGATCCAGGAGGATCTGCTGCGGGCCGAGATGATCGCCCTGCCCATCACCCTCCTGCTGCTCGTCATGGTCTTCGGCAGCGCCATCGCCGCCCTGCTCCCGCTGGGCGTCGGCATCATCGCGATCCTGGGGACCGACGCCGTGCTGCGCGGCCTCACCGAGTTCACCGACGTCTCGGTGTTCGCGCAGAACCTGACCACCGCGCTCGGCCTCGGGCTCGCCATCGACTATGCCCTGTTCATCGTGCGGCGCTTCCGGGAGGAGCTGGGCCACGGCGCCGAGACGCTGCCCGCCATCGCCACCACGCTGCGCACCGCGGGGCGCACGGTGCTGTTCTCCGCGCTGACCGTCGCCGTCTCGCTCGCCGCCATGCTGGTCTTCCCGCAGTACTTCCTGCGCTCGTTCGCCTACGCGGGCATCGCGGTGGTGGTGATCGCCGCGGCGGCCGCGCTGGTGGTGCTGCCCGCCGCGCTCGCCCTGCTCGGCGAGCGGGTGAACGCGCTGGACCTGACCCGGCTGTTCCGGCGCCGCCGCCCGGACCGGGGCGAGCCGGGAGCGGGCTGGGCCCGGCTGGCCCGGCTGGTGATGCGCCGGGCGCCGCTGTTCGCGCTGGCCACCGCCGCCGGTCTGGTGGTCCTCGGGCTGCCCTTCCTGCGGGTGGAGTTCGGCACCGCCGACGACCGCCAGCTGCCCGCGAGCGCCGAGTCCCATGTGGTCCAGCAGCACATCAGGGAGAACTTCCCCGGCAGCCCCGGCGGGGCGATCGACATCCTGATCGAATCCCGGCCCGGCGCCCGGCCCGAACAGGCAGACCTCGCCGACTACAGCGGCAGGATCTCCGCCCTGCCCGGAGTGGAGCGCGTGGACAGCCCGGCCGGCCAGTTCGCGGGCGGACGGCGGGTGGCGGAGCCAGGGCCGGTGGAGGCGGCGCGCGCCGCCGACGGGGCGGCGTATGTCACCGTGCTGTCCAAGGGCGAGATCGTGGACCGGACGAGCCAGCGGCTGGTGCGCGACATCCGCGCCCAGCACCCACCGTTCACCGCCTCGGTCACCGGCATCGCCGCGGTGCTGGTGGACAGCAAGGACTCCATAGCCGACCGGCTGCCCTGGGCCCTGGCCATCATCGTCGTCGTCACCCTGCTGCTGGTCTTCCTGCTCACCGGAAGCGTGCTGATCCCCCTTCAGGCGGTGCTGCTCAACGCGCTGAGCCTCACCGCGATGTTCGGGGCGGTGGTCTGGGTCTTCCAGGAGGGGCACCTCTCCGGCCCGCTGTCCTTCACCAGCACCGGGGACATCGAGACCACGCTGCCGGTGCTGATGTTCTGTGTGGCCTTCGGGCTGTCCATGGACTACGGCGTCTTCCTGCTCTCCCGGATCAAGGAGGAGTACGACCGCACCGGTGACCACCGCGCGGCCGTCGAGTTCGGCGTGCGGCGCACGGGCGGGTTGATCACTGCCGCCGCGGTGATCCTCGCCGTCGTCATGGTCGCCATCGGCACCTCGCGGGTCACCAACACCAAGATGCTCGGCCTCGGCATCGCCCTGGCCGTGCTGATGGACGCCATGGTGGTGCGCAGCCTGCTGGTGCCCGCGGTGATGCGGCTGACCGGCCGGGCCACCTGGTGGGCCCCGGGCCCGCTGCGTCGGCTGCACGCCCGTATCGGCCTCAGCGAGGGGGAATCGGCCGGTCCGGCGACCGGCGCCGCCCCCGTCGAGGAGGTCGGCGGCGCCGAGCCCCGCGCCGAGCGAGTCACTATCCCTTGACCGCGCCCGAGAGCATCCCGGAGATGAAGTGACGCTGCAGGAAGACGTACAGGAGCACCACGGGCAGGGCGACGATCACCGAGGCGGCGGCCAGCAGCGAGAACTGGGTCGTGTGCTGGCCCTGGAAGAAGGCCAGCCCCAGCGGCACGGTCCGCTTGGCCTCATCGGTGATCATGACCAGTGGAAGCAGGAATTCGTTCCAGGTCCACATGAACACCAGCATCGCCATGGTCAGCAGGGCCGGCCGGCCGGCGGGCACCAGGATCCCCCACAGCACCCGCCAGTCCGAGGCACCGTCGAGCCGGGCCGCCTCGATCACACTGCGTGGCACCGAGCGGAAGAAGTTCCGCATCCAGAAGACGCCGAAGGCGAGCGACTGGGCGGTCTGCGGCAGGATCAGCGACCAGTAGGTGTCGCTCAACCCCATGTCGCGCAGATCGAAGTAGAGCGGGATGACGAATGCCTCGGGCGGGACCATCAGCCCGACCAGGGTGAGGTAGAACAGCGCCGACCGGCCCCGGTACTGGAAATGGGCGAAGGAGTAGCCCGCGAGGATCGCCAGCACGCTCGTCAGCAGCACCACGCTGACCGCGACCAGCACACTGGAGCCCAGATAGCCGCCGAAGTGGCCCTGCGTCCAGGCGCTGGCGAAGTTGCCCCAGTCCAGCCTGGACGGCCAGGTGAAGGAGGACGTGGACTCCTCGGCCGGGGCGAGGGCCGAGGCCACCACCCCGACCAGCGGCAGCAGCGCGAGGCCGGCGAAGACCGTGAGGATGGCGTAGTTCAGCGCGCGTTCACGCCGGGTGATCATCGGCTCAGGACCCCTCTTCGGTCTCGTCGGGCTGGAGCCTGGTGATCAGGAGGGTGAGGACCAGGATCAGCAGGGTCAGCGCGACCGCGATGGCGCAGGCGGAACCGACCTGGCCGGTGTTGAAGGCCCGGTTGTAGATTTCGAACGCGGGCAGGCTGGTGGAGTTGCCTGGGCCGCCGTGGGTGGAGACGTACACCAGGTCGAAGGTGCGCAGCGCGGCGATCACGGTGAGGGTGAGGGCCACCGTGATCTGCCCGCGCAGCCCGGGAAGGGTGACGGCGAAGAACTCCCGGACGGCCCCGGCGCCGTCGACCTTCGCGGCCTCGTACAGCTCGCGGGGTATCTGTCCGATCCCGGCGGTGAACAGCACCAGGCACAGGCCGACCTCCAGCCACGTCCCGATCAGGCCGACCGCGGGCAGGGCGGTGGAGAAGTCGCCGAGCCAGGCGCGGGTGACCGACTTCAGGCCCACGGCCGAAAGCAGCTGGTTGAGCACTCCGTCGGGCGCGTAGATGGCCGTCCACGCGGTCGCGGTGACCACTTGGGCGATCACCTGCGGCAGGAAGAGGAGCGCGCGGAAGACCGATACGCCGCGCATCCGGGCGGCGCGGGTGGTGGCCGCCGCGAGCACCAGCGCGAGGGTGACCGGGATGGCCGCGTAGAACAGGAGGAGGACCAGGGAGTGGACAAAGCCGTCGCGCAGCAGCGGGTCGCTGACGATCTCGGCGTAGTTGGCCGCGCCGGCCCAGGCCGAGGCGGACAGCCCGTCCCAGTGGTACAGGGAGATCTGCACCACCTGGCCCAGCGGTATCAGGATGAACAGGGTCAGAACGGTGAGGGCGGGCAGCGCGTACAGATAGCCCTTCCAGGACCGTGGGCCGCGGCGCCCGGCCGGGCGCCCGGTGGGGGCGTCGGCCGGGCGCTGCTTGCGCGCGGTGGTACGGGAAACGGTGATCGACATGGTCGGGTGGGACCTATCGGCTCTTGAGGAAGGAGTCGTGGTCGGCCTGGAGCGTCTGGCCGAACTTCTCCGGGGTGATCTGCCCGGCCATCAGCTCCTGCACGGCGGCGGTCAGGGTGTCGTAGAAGGTGGGCGTGGTGTAGTCGAGGTAGGGCAGCAGCCCGTCCTTCTCGCTGACCGACTTCCAGGCGGCGAGCACATCGGCGTGGACGGTGCCGGACCGGGGGGCGTAGGAGGCGGGCGGCAGGGCGGGGAGGTTGCCGTCGTCGGCGCTGACCTTCATGCCGTTCTCGTCGACCAGGAAGTTGATGTAGGCCGCGGCCACGTCCGGGTGCTTGGACTTGGCGGTGACCGCCCAGGCCAGGCCCTCGCCGCCCTGGGTCACCGGGGTCTGCCCGGCCTTGGGGGCCAGGGCGGTGAAGCCGAGCTTGTCCGCGCCGCCCATCTGGGTGGCGAGACCGGCGGCCTGCCAGGTCCCGTCGACCAGGAAGAGGGACTTGCCCTTGGCGAACGCGGTGGCGGCCTGGTCCTTGCTCTGGCCGTTGAAGCCCTTGGTCAGATAGCCCTTCTTGGCCCAGTCCCGCAGGACGGTGGCGGCCTTGACGGTGCCGGAGCCGGTCCACTTGGCGCCTTCGGAGAACACCAGCTTGCGGACCTCGGACTTGCCGGCGGTCAGGGCCTGCACGACTCCGAGCAAATGGATGCCCGGGCTTTTGTCGGCGTCGCCGTAGGACAGGGGCAGCAGCCCGGACGCCTTGGACTTGGCGAGGGCGGCCTGGAAGTCCGCCAGGGTCTGCGGGGGCTTGAGGCCCAGCGCCTTGAGCTTGGCCTTGTTGTAGTAGACGCCGATGATCTCACCGGTCTGGGAGACGCCGTAGAGGTTGCCGGTCTTCCAGGTCCTGCCGTCGGCGGAGAACCTGTTGAGGTCGAGCAGCTGGGCCGGGTAGGCGGTGTCCCAGTGGTACGCCTTGGCGTAGCGGTCGACCGGCTGGAGCAGATGGGCCTTCACGAAGGTGCCCATGTCGGGGTAGCCCTGGTTGGCCTGGACGACGTCGGGCGGGTTGGCGGAGGACAGGGCCAGCTTCAGGGTGGTCTTCAGGTCGGCGAAGGACCGGGAGACGCGCTTGATGGTGACGTTCGGGTACTTCTTCATGAACGCGTTGTTGAGCGCCTTGGTCGAGGCGTCGGTGCCGGGGTCGGTGTTCTGGTCCCATACGGTGAGGGTGACCTTGCCGGCCTTGGCCGGATCGGTGGAGACCGGACCGGCGCTCTTGTCCGCGCCGTCGCCCGAACCGCTGGTGGATCCGGGAGCGCAGGCCGCGGCGGCGGTGAGACAGGCGGCGGCGAGCGCGACGGCCACGTATCGGCGGCGGCGAGTGCCACGGGGGCGTGAGGACGGCGTTCTGTCGTTCATCGGTGGTTCTCCTGGTCCTCGAGGGCGGCCTGGAAGAGGGCGCGGTCCTGGGCGGGAAGGTCACTCCCGGGCATCCGGTCGACGAAGGCGCGGATGGCGGCGGGGGTGGGCGCGCTCGCGGCGCCGCCGAGCGTCCGTACGGACATCGAGGCGCAGATCGCGGCGTATCGGAGGCGGGTGGTGAGCGGCCAGTCGTCGTGGAGCAGAGCGGTCACCAAGGAGGCGGTGAAGACGTCGCCGGCCCCGGTGGGGTCGGCGGCGGTGACCGGCGGGGCGGGGATGCGGAGCGGGCCGCCGGTGGCCGGGTCGACGCCGACGGCCCCGTGGGGGCCGTCGGTGACGACGACCAGCGGGACGTGGTCGGCGAGCACCTTGACGGCCTTCTCGACGGTGTCGGTCCGGGTGTAGTTCATCGCCTCGGTGGCGTTGGGGACGAACACATCGACGTCGTCGAGCCGGGTGAGCAGGTCCGGGGACCACGCCCCGGTGGAGTCCCAGCCGACGCCGCCGACCACGAGCGTGCCGCGGGCGCGCAGTTCGGTGGCCCAGCCGGGCAGCGGGTCGGCGATGCCCAGGTGCAGGACGCGCACCCGCGGCAGTTCGCCGTCCCAGGTTTCCGGGCGGCGGGCGCCGGTCTCCTCGTAGGTGATGAAGGCCCGGTCGTGCTCATTGGCGACGGCCACCGTGATCGGGGTGTGCACGGCGGGGTCACGCCGCAGCCAGCGCAGGTCAAGGCCCGGTTCGGCACCGAGGACGGCGGCGAGGTGGTCGCCGAACAGGTCCGTGCCGATCACGCCGAACAGCCCGGTCCGAAGGCCCTGCCGGGCGGCGGCGACACAGCGGGTGGCGGTCCCGCCCGCGGCCACCGCGAACCGGTCGGCGTAGACCTCGCCGCCGGGCGAGGGGAGGTGCGGAGTACCGCCGAAGACGAGGTCGCAGAAGACCCCGCCCGCGAAGAGAGCATCAAGCAAGGGAGCACCTTTCCATGCGCCGTCCAGCCGCCGGCCATGAGCAGCCGTCCATCCGCCGGCCATGCGTCGCCATCACGGCGGCTGTGGCCGGTGGGTGCTCAACTATGAGCAATGAGATCCGCTGATGACAAGATTCGGTCAGTAAAGGGATTGTTTCCCGCCGCGATGACCGAAGTCAGTCATCGGTGCTACCGTCGCTGCGTGACTTCGAGAAATCGGCATGCGAGAATCGTGGAGTCGCTGCGGGCGACCGGCGTCGCGTCAGTGCGCGACCTGGCCGAGAGCCTCCAGGTGAGCGAATCCACCATCCGGCGTGATCTCAAGCAGCTGGACCAGGATGGTGAACTGGTACGCACCTACGGCGGCGCGGCCCTGACCGTGCGCCAGCCCGAGGCGCCGTTCGATGTCTCGGCGTCGAAGGACCGGGCGATGAAGGAGCGCATGGCGGAGCAGGCCGCCGCGCTGATCCCCGACGACAGCGTCGTGGTGCTGGACATCGGCACCACCACCCCGCTGGTCGCCCGCCGGCTGCGTGGCCGACCGGTCACCGTCATCACCAGCAATCTGGCGGTGCTGGACGAGCTGCGCGACGACGACACCGTGCGGCTGGTGCTGCTGGGCGGTGTGCTGCGGCGCAACTACCAGTCCCTGGTGGGCTCGCTCACCGAGACCGCGATGCGCCAGGTCAGCGCCGACCTGGTGTTCCTCAGCTGCACAGGGGTGCGCTCAAACGGCCATGTGGTGGACAACATGGCGGTCGAGGCGCCGATCAAGCAGGCCCTGATCGAGGCCGCCGACCAGGTGGTGCTGCTCGCTTCCGAGGCGAAGTTCCCCGGTTCGGGCTCCTTGCGCCTGTGCTCCCTCTCCGATGTCGACGTCCTGATCACCACACAGGGCGCCGATCCTCAGACCGTCCAGCTCTGCCGCGAGGCGGGCGGAAAGGTGATCTCCGCATGAAACTGTCCATCCTCGGCGGTGGCGGCTTCCGTGTGCCGTACGTCTACCAGGCCCTGCTGCGTGACCAGGGTTCCCCGCGCATCGACGACGTCTGGCTGTACGACACCGACGCCGAACGCCTGAAGGCCATGACCGATGTGCTGGCCCACTTCGCCGACGACTTCCCCGACGCCCCGAAGGTCACCGCCACCACCTCGCTCGACTCTGCCCTGGAAGGCAGCGACTTCGTCTTCGCCGCCATCCGGGTGGGCGGTCTCGCGGGCCGGATGTGTGACGAGCGGGTGGCGCTCGATCTGAACGTGCTCGGCCAGGAGACCACCGGACCCGGCGGCCTCGCCTACGGGCTGCGGACCATCCCCGTGATGATGGACATCGCCCGGCGGGTGCGGGAGTTGGCTCCCCAGGCGTATGTCATCAACTTCACCAACCCCGCCGGGATGATCACCGAGGCGATGCAGAGCGTGCTCGGCGACCGGGTGCTCGGCATCTGCGACACGCCGTCCGGCCTGGGGCGCAGGGTCTCCACCGCGCTCGGATTGGACGCCTCACGGGCGCAGTTCGACTACGTCGGCCTCAACCACCTGGGCTGGATGCGCCGGGTGCTGGTGGACGGCGAGGACGTACTGCCCCGGCTGCTCGCCGACGACGACCTGCTCGGCGACTTCGAGGAGGGCGTGGTCTTCGGCCGCGAATGGCTGCGCGACCTGGGGCTGATCCCCAACGAGTATCTGTACTACTACTACTTCAACCGGGACGCGGTGCGGGCCATCCTCGACGCCCCGCGCACCCGCGGGGAGTTCCTGTCCCGGCAGCAGGGCGAGTTCTACCAGCGGGTGGCGCAGGCGGCGGGCGCCTCGCCGGTGGAGCTGTGGCGCGAGACGGTCGCCAACCGCAGCGCCAACTACATGGCCGAGGCCAAGGGCACGGTGCAGGGGGAGACACAGCCCGATGAGGCGTTCAGCCCCGACCCCGCCCACCAGGGGTACGCGGGGGTGGCGCTGTCCGTCATGGCGGCGGTCAGCCGCAATGAGCGCGCCACGATGATCCTCAACGTGCGCAACGGCACCACGATCGCCGCGCTGCCCGCCGACGCGGTGGTCGAGGTGCCGGTGACGGTGGATGCCAATGGGGTGCACCCGCTGGCCACCACACCGCCCGACCTGTCCCAGGCGGGGCTGATGCAGCAGGTCAAGGCGGTGGAGCGGCTGACCATCAGCGCCGCGCTGACGGGCTCCCGGGCGGACGCGGTCAAGGCGTTCTCGCTGCACCCGCTGGTCGACTCGGTCACGGTCGGCCGCAAGCTGCTGGACGGCTACATCGACCGCATCCCCGAGGTCGCGGCGGTGTTCAACCGCTCCGCCTGACGGCGTCCGCCGGGTCCGCCCGGTTGGGCCCCTAGTCTCTGGGCTCCCGCCGGGAGCGGTTGCCGGGTCTGAGGGTCACCCAGGCCCGGATGGTGTCCGCGTACCAATACGGCTTGCCGCCCTCCACGAGATCGGGGGGCGGCAGCAGGCCGTGCTTGCGGTAGGAACGTACGGTGTCCGTCCGCACCCCGATGTGCGCGGCGATCTCCTTGTACGACCACAGCCTCCGGTCGGTCATCTCTCGCGCCCTTCCTGCGGGCGCCGCAGTCACGGTCCGCCAGGGGCCGTTGGGGGGAGCTGCGGCGCGACCGCTTGTGATCACTCAGCCTGTGCCCGGTCAACGACGGTGAGTGACGCCCGGATAGGCGTTGTTGAACGTCTGTGACGGAAGGATCGCGGAGATGTGACGGCCGTGACAGCCGGGTGACCCGGCGGGGTAACACCGGCTGCCCCGGCGGGGGGACGCCCGGTCACCCGGCGGGGTAACACCGGCTGCCCCGGCGGCGGTACGCGAGGTGGCTCAGGCGTAGAACGCGGGGCGCTCGATCATCTCCACGACCGTGCGCTCACCCGTGGCCTGGGCCCGGACCCCCGCCGCGCTGACGGCGGCCGCGGCATAGCCGTCCCAGGCGCTGGGGCCCTCCACCTCGCCGCGCCGGGTGGCGTTCACCCAGGCCTGCACCTCGCGGTCGTACGCCTCCTCGAAGCGGGCCACGAAGTCCGGGGCGATCTCGCCGCCCCAGCCGCCCGCGCGGTTGATCAGCATGCCGTGGGCGTCGCCCACGCGCGCGGTGCCGCGCTCACAGACCGCCTCGGCCTGCACCTGGTAGCCGAAGCCGCAGGTCGCGAAGATCTCGACATTGACGATCGCGCCGCCGTCGGTTTCGAGGAGCACCAACTGCGGGTCGCTGAGCCCGGAGGGGGCGTGTGCGCTGGGGGCCGGGCGCAGCACGGTGACCGCGGTGATCTCCTGCTCCAGCAGCCAGCGGGACTGGTCCATCTCGTGCACCACCGAGTCGGTGATGAGCATGTCGCTGGTGAAGTAGGAGTGCACGGAGGCGTTGCGGTGGCGGCAGTGCAGCAGCAGGGGGCGCCCGAGCTCACCACCCGCGAGGAGCGACTTGAGCTTCATGAACTCGCTGTCGTAGCGGCGCATGAAGCCGACCTGCACCCGGCGGTGGCCCAGCCGCTGCTCGGCCTCCAGCACCCGCAGCGCGGAGGCCGGGTCCGGGGTGAGCGGCTTCTCGCACAGCACCGGAAGGTCGTGCTCGAAGGCGGTCAGCAGCGCGGCCTCGTGGGCCGGGCCGGGCGAGGCGATCAGCACGGCGTCCACGTCCGGCGCGGCCATGGCGGCGGCCGGGTCGGTGTAGGCCTGTGCTCCCTCGATGCCGTCGGCGGCCTGCTTGGCGCGCGCCTCGTCGATGTCGACGACGGCGGCCACCCGCGCCCCGCTGATCACGTCGTTGATCCGACGGACGTGATCGGCGCCCATCATGCCGGTCCCGATGACAGCGACCCCGAGCGTCCCCTGCTGCGTCATGGTGTTTCTTCTCTTTCTGTCGGCGGGTGTGCGTCAGGCGCCGCAGGAGCGCAGGAAGCGGCGGGTGCGCTGGGCGATCGGGAACGGCTTGTCGGGCGGGCAGGGGTACATGTCCTGTTCGACGATGGCGAACAGGTCCACGTCCAGCTTCTGGGCCGCGGCCAGTACGGGCTCGAGGGCGGGGACACCGTTCGGCGGCTCGCACATGACCCCGCGCTGGACGGCGGGCCCGAAGGGCACCTCGTTCTTGACGACGTCGGCCAGGATCTCGGGGTCGACCTGCTTGAGGTGGAGGTAGCCGATGCGCTCGCCGTAGGTCTCGATGAGCTTGACGCTGTCGCCGCCGCAGTAGGCGTAGTGGCCGGTGTCCAGACAGAGGTTGACCACGTCGGAGTCGGTGGAGTCGAGGAAGCGGGCGACGTTCTCCTCGCCGTCGATGTGGGTGTCGGCGTGCGGGTGGACCACGATGTCCAGCCCGAAGCGCTCGCGCACCTGACGGCCCAGCCGCTCCATGCCGGTGGACAGGTCGCGCCACTGCTCGGCGGTCAGCTGCGGGGGCTCGATCAGCTCGGCGGTCTTGTCGTCCCGCCAGAAGGCCGGGATCACGACCAGGTGGCGGGCGCCCATGGCCTGGGTGAGACCGGCCACCTGGGCGACATGCTCCCAGGTGGCGTCCCAGACGGCGGGGCCGCGGTGCAGGGCGGTGAAGACCGTGCCGGCCGAGACCTTCAGATTCCGCCGGCCGACCTCCTCGGTGAGCCGCGCCGGGTCGCTCGGCAGATAGCCGTAGGGGCCCAGTTCGATCCACTCGTAGCCCGCCTCGGCGACCTCGTCGAGAAAGCGCTGCCAGGGGACCTGCTGCGGATCGTCGGGGAACCACACCCCCCAGGAGTCGGGGGCCGAGCCGACCCGGATGCGGCCCGGGGCGGGAACGGAGGAGGCGGCAGTCATGAGGGGAACTCCTCTCACCGGTCGTCGGTGACCGGGGAAGGGGGCGTGCGGTGCGGATGGGAGCTGTGGTGCCCAGGTCATGCTGTTTTGGGCAGCTTCACGGCCCGGACGGCCTTCCGTCAAGCTTTCGTCAGGACATTCGGACGTAAGGTCAGGATCTCAGACGGAGAAGTCGGGTCCTCAGGCGGAGAAGGTCGGGTTCGCGGGCGGAGAAGGTCGGGTTCTCAGGTGGAGGGGGTCTGCACCGTTTCGGGGAGCTCCTCCACATCGACCCCGCGGACCTGCGCGAGTTCATGCTTGAGCGCGGCCAGTTCGGCCCCGCCCGCCATGTGGTTGGTGAGCTCTTCCAGGGTGACGTCGGCGCGGGCGGCGTTCAGCTCCAGCGCGCCGAGCCTGAGCACCGAGAAGTGGTCGCCCACCATATAGGCGTGGTGGGGGTTGTGGGTGATGAAGATGACGCCGAGCCCGCGCTCGCGCGCGGCGGCGATGTACTTGAGCACCACCCCGGACTGCTTGACGCCGAGCGCGGCCGTGGGCTCGTCCAGGATCAGTACCCGGGCGCCGAAGTACACGGCCCGGGCGATGGCCACCGACTGGCGCTGGCCGCCGGAGAGGGTGCCGATGGGCTGGTCCAGGTCGTCGAGGTGGATGCCCATGGCGGACAGCTCCTCGTCGGTGATCCGCTTCATCCGCTCGATGTCCAGCCGGCGCACGGGCCAGGGGCCGCGGGTCAGCTCGGAGCCGAGGAAGAAGTTCCGCCACACCGGCATCAGCGGCACGGTGGCCAGGTCCTGGTACACGGTGGCGATGCCGAGGTCGAGGGCGTCGCGCGGGTTGGACAGGCGCACCGGCTCGCCGTCGACGAGGAACTCCCCCTCGTCGTGCTGGTGCAGCCCGGAGACGATCTTGATGAGGGTGGACTTGCCGGCGCCGTTGTCGCCCAGCACGCAGGTCACCCGGCCCGGCCGGACGGCCAGGTCGATTCCGCGCAGCGCGCGGACGTTGCCGTAGAGCTTGCCAACGCCCTTGAGCTCGACCACCGGCTCCTGGCCCTGCCCCTCGGCGGCTTCCTCGGTCACGTTCGTGGCCATTGCCATCACCTCCTGGTCGCCTGGCGGCGCACCCACAGATTGACCAGCGTCGCGAGCAGCAGCATCACGCCGACGAAGAACTTGAACCAGTCGGGGTTCCAGTTGGCGTAGACGATGCCCTGGTTGACCATGCCGAAGATGAAGGCGCCGAGGACCGCGCCGATCGCCGAGCCATAGCCGCCGGTGAGCAGACAGCCGCCGATCACCGCCGCGATGATGTAGTAGAACTCGTTGCCCACGCCCTCGCCGGCCTGCACGGTGTTGTACTCGAACAGCAGGTGCATCCCGACGAACCAGGCCGCGAAGCCCACGGTCATGAACAGCGCGATCTTGGTGAAGGTCACCGGGACACCCACGGCCCGGGCGCTCTCCTTGGAGCCGCCCACCGCGAAGATCCAGTTGCCGAACTTGGTGCGCAGCAGCACCCAGGTGGCGATGGCCGCGAAGAACAGCCACCACAGCACGGTGATCTTCACATCGACGCCGCCGATCGAGATCTCGGAGGCGAAGACCGACTTGGCCTGGTCGAAGCCGTCCATGTCATTGATCGTGTCGGTGGCGACATTGTCGGTCAGCAGCTTGGTGACGGCCAGGTTGGCGCCCTGCAGCATCAGGAAGCTGGCGAGGGTGACCAGGAAGCTGGGCAGTCCGGTCTTGATCAGCAGTACGCCGTTGATCAGGCCCACGGCGAGTGAGACGCCCAGGGCGACCACGACCCCCACCCACACATTGGTGGTGAGCTGGAAGCTGAGCATGCTCGCGGTCAGCGCCGAGGATGTGACGGCGACACCGGCCGACAGGTCGAACTCGCCGCCGATCATCAGCAGGGAGACGGCCAGAGCCATGATGCCGATGGTGGACCCCTGGTAGAGGACCGTGGCGAAGGAGTCGGCCTGGCGGAAGGTCGGGGCGGCGGCGAAGAAGAAGAGGTACACGCCGACGGCCGCGACCAGCGCGCCGACCTCGGGGCGGGCCAGCGTCCGGCGGATCAGCGAGCGCTCGGTGGTGCGGGCCTTGTGGACGGTGGGGGAGGCCGGCGGCGTCGCCGCCGCCGGCGTCGTGGTCTGGGTCATCGGGGGATCACCGGGTGCCCTTCTGGGCGAACTTGGCGATGGTCTCCACGTTGTCCTTGGTGACGAAGGCGGGCCCGGTCAGCACGGGCTTCTCGCCGCCGCCGCTGAAGTTGCCGTTGACCTTGTAGAGCCACAGTGAGTCGATCGCCAGATAGCCCTGCAGATACGGCTGCTGGTCGACGGCGAACTGCACATCACCGCTCTTGACCGCGTTCACGAGGTCCTTGTTGAGGTCGAAGGTGGCGACCTTGGCCTTGCCCCCGGCCTCCTTGGCCGACTGGACGGCGGTGAGGGCGAAGGGGGCGCCGAGGGTGACGACGTAGTCGATGCCGGAGTCCTGCTTGAGCTTCGCGGTGATCGTCGACTTGACCGACGGCATGTCGGTCCCGTTGACGTAGAGGTTCTCCGTCTTGCCCTTGAAGGTCTTCTTCACACCGGCGCAGCGGGCCTCGAGGGCGACATGGCCCTGCTCCTGGATCACACAGATGTTGTGCTTGGCGCCGAGTTCGTTCAGGTGCTTGCCGAAGGCCTGGCCGGCGATGTTCTCGTCCTGGCCGAAGTACTCCAGCAGGCCCATGTCCTTCCAGTTGTCGAGCCCGGCGTTGAAGCCGACGACGGGGATACCGGCCTTCTCGGCCTTCGCTATGACGCCCTTCATGGCGTCGGGCTTGGCGAGGGTGACCGCGATGCCGTCGACATGCTGGTCGATGGCGTTCTGGATGAGGTTCGCCTGGTCGGCCGCGTTGGGGTTGCTGGAGTAGACCAGGTCCACGTTGTCCTTGGCCGCCGCGGCCTTGGCGCCCTTGCGGATGGTGTCCCAGAAGGTGTCGCCCGGTGCCGCGTGCGTGATCATCGCGATCTTCAGCCGGGGGGTGTTCGCCTTGCCGGCGGAGATGTCGTCCGAGGCCTCCTGGGCCTTCTTGCCGCCCTGGCTGCTGCAGCCGGTGGCGATGAGGACGCTTGCCGTGACCAGGGCGGCCAGGGCCGAGGCTCTGCGGGTTCGGTTGAGTCCGAGGTTCATGTGTTCCAGCACCTCTCAAGCCGGGACCGTGGGTGAGACGGCCGTTGCGAAGGGGAGCAAACTCCCCGGGGCAGTGGGCTGTCAAGGCTTTGTCATGACAACATTTCATCTGGACGTAACGAGGCGATAACGCCACCCATTGGCGGACTTGATAGGTCCGAATGTAAGGACAAATTCTTGACAGGGGATGGGCGACACCCTTAGACCTGAAGGGCCACGGCCGCCCGGACGATTCAACGGACCGTGATCCCGAGCTGCGTCTTTCCTGAAGGGGTACGCATGAGTGAGCCGTACGACCTGATCACGATGGGCCGGATCGGGGTGGACATCTATCCCCTGCAGATCGGCGTCCCCCTGCCGCAGGTCGAGACGTTCGGCAAGTTCCTCGGCGGCTCCGCGACCAATGTCGCGGTGGCCGCCGCCCGGCTCGGCCGCCGTACGGCGGTGATCAGCCGCACCGGGGCCGACCCCTTCGGCGAGTACATCCACCAGGCGCTGCGCGAGTTCGGCGTGGACGACCGCTGGGTCACCCCGGTCGACGCCCACCCCACCCCCGTCACCTTCTGCGAGATCTTCCCGCCCGACGACTTCCCGCTCTACTTCTACCGTCGGCCCAAGGCCCCCGACCTGGAGATCCACCCCGCCGAGCTGGACCTCGACGCCGTGCGCGCCGCCCGGATCTTCTGGATGACCGGCACCGGCCTCAGCGAAGAGCCCAGCCGCGCCGCCACCCTCGCCGCCCTGGAGGCGCGCGCCAAGGCCGGCCCGACCGTCTTCGACCTGGACTGGCGGCCGATGTTCTGGCCGGACCCGGCCGAGGCCCGCCCGTACTACGCCCAGGCGCTGCGCCACGCCACCGTCGCCGTCGGCAACCTCGACGAATGCGAGGTCGCCACCGGGGTGCGGGAGCCCGCGGCCTGCGCCGAGAGCCTGCTGGCGGCGGGGGTGGAGCTGGCCGTCGTCAAACAGGGCCCCAAGGGCGTACTCGCCGTACACCGCGACGGCACCACGGCCGAGGTGCCGCCGGTCCCCGTCGAGGTCGTCAACGGCCTGGGCGCGGGCGACTCGTTCGGCGGATCCCTGTGCCACGGCCTGCTGGCCGGCTGGGACTTGGAGCGCATCATGCGGTACGCCAACGCCGCGGGCGCCATCGTGGCCTCCCGCCTCGCCTGCTCCTCCGCGATGCCCACCGAAGCCGAGGTCGAGGCCGTGCTCGCCGGGGAGTGAGTGACCAGCCACCCCTTCTCCTGATCACCCGCCCCCTGACCCCGGCTGCCCCAGGCCGCGCGACCCGGGGGAACGGCGTGATCTCATGAACGCGACTCGAGGAGCACCCGTTGAGTATCAGCATTTCCGACCTGGTCACGGTGCGGAGCCGGCACCCGGAGGCGATCGCCGAGGCGGCCGCCCGCCGTGTCCGGCGCCCCCTCATCGGCGACAGCGGCCGTCTGATGATCGTGGCCGCCGACCACCCCGCCCGCGGCGCCCTCGCCGTCGGGGGCCGCAAGCTGGCCATGGCCAACCGGGCCGACCTGCTGGAGCGGCTGTGCGTGGCGCTGTCCCGCCCCGGCGTCGACGGAGTGCTCGCCACCGCCGACATCCTCGAGGACCTGCTGCTGCTCGGCGCCCTCGACAACAAGGTCGTCATGGGCTCGATGAACCGCGGCGGCCTGCTCGGCGCCTCCTTCGAACTCGACGACCGCTTCACCGGCCACCGTCCCCAGGACATCGCCCGGCTCGGCTTCGACTGCGGCAAGCTGCTGCTGCGCATCGACTACTCCGACGAGGGCTCGCTGACCACCATGCTCTCCACGGCCAGAGCCATCGACGAGATGGCCGAGCGCCGGCTGCCCGTCTTCGTCGAGCCCTTCATCTCCCGCCGGATCGACGGCAAGGTCACCAACGACCTGAGCGCCGAGGCCGTCACCAAGTCCATCGCCATCGCCTCCGGGCTCGCCGGGACCTCCGCGTACACCTGGCTGAAGGTGCCGGTCACCGACGACGCCGACGAGATGGCCGCCGTCATGGAGACCTCCACACTGCCCGCGGTGCTGCTCGGCGGGGACGTCGGCAAGAGCCCGCGGGACCAGGAGGGCGCGTACGAGAAGTGGCGCAAGGCACTGCGCCTGCCCACCGTCCAGGGCCTGGTGGTCGGCCGCGCGCTGCTCTATCCGGCGGAGGGCGGCGTCGAGCAGGCCGTCGACACCGCCGTCGGCCTGCTGTGAGGGCGGTGTCGACGGCCTGTGAGCAAGCAGGAAACACGGCGCTGACAAGGCGGAGACTGACGACATGACCACTACTGACCCTTACACCGGTTCCACCGGCTTCCATCTGCAGGCCGGCAAGGCGGCCGCCGGGCCCTACGCCGTGGACATCGACCCCGCGCGGGCCGGGTGGGGCCACTCCTCGCTGCGCGTCCTCAATCTGCCGCCCGGCGGCTCGCACCAGCTGGCCACCGGCGACAGCGAGTGGATCGTGCTGCCGCTGAGCGGCGGCTGCACCGTGGAGACGGAGGGACAGACCTTCGAACTGCACGGCCGGGACAGCGTGTTCAGCGGCGTCAGCGACTTCGCGTATCTGCCGCGCGACGCGCACGCGCGGATCACCAGCGCGGCGGGCGGGCGGTTCGCGCTCACCGGCGCCCGCTGCGAGCGCCGGCTGCCCGCCCGCTACGGACCGGCCTCCGCCGTCCCCGTCGAGCTGCGCGGCACCGGCAACTGCTCGCGCCAGGTCAACAACTTCGCCGCCGCGGGTGTCTTCGAGTGCGACAAGCTGATCGCCGTCGAGGTGCTGACCCCCGGCGGCAACTGGTCCTCCTACCCGCCGCACAAGCACGACGAGTGCCGCCCGGGCGAGGAGTCCGAGCTGGAGGAGATCTACTACTTCGAGATCGCCGAGGCGCACGGCAACGAGGGCGTCGGCTACCAGCGGGTCTCCCCCTCCGGGCACGGCCGCGGCACGGACGTGCTCGCCGAGGTCCGCTCCGGCGACCTGGTCCTGATCCCCGACGGCTGGCACGGCCCGTCCATCGCCGCCCCCGGCCACGACATGTACTACCTCAACGTCATGGCGGGCCCCGGCCAGGAGCGCGACTGGCTGATCTGCGACCACCCCGACCACGCCTGGATCCGCGCCACCTGGCCCGACCAGCCCGTCGACCCCCGCCTGCCCCTCTACGACGCCCCCGACGCCCCCACGGGAGAGACACGATGAGCGGAGCCACCCGCCGGCTCACCACGGCCCAGGCCCTGATCGAGTTCCTGGCCCACCAGTACACCGAGCGTGACGGGAAGCGACGGCGCCTCATCAACGCCTGCTGGGGCATCTTCGGCCACGGCAATGTGGCGGGCCTCGGCCAGGCGCTGCTGGAGACCGGCCAGGACACCATGCCCTACCTCCAGGGCCGCAACGAGCAGGCCATGGTGCACGCGGCCGTCGGCTACGCCCGCCAGTCCAACCGGCTCGCCGCCCAGGCCGTCACCACCTCCATCGGCCCGGGCGCCACCAACCTGGTCACCGGCGCCGCCCTGGCCACCGTCAACAGGCTCCCCGTACTCCTGCTGCCCGGCGACACCTTCGCCACCCGCCCCGCCGACCCGGTGCTGCAGCAGCTCGAGGTCCCCTTCGCGGGCGATGTGTCGGTCAACGACTGCCTGCGGCCGGTCTCCCGCTACTTCGACCGGATCGTCCGCCCCGAGTCGCTGATCCCGGCCGCGCTGCAGGCCATGCGGGTGCTCGCCGACCCGGTCGACACCGGCGCCGTCACCCTCGCCTTCCCGCAGGACGTCCAAGCCGAGGCGTTCGACTGGCCCGAGGAGTTCTTCGCCGACCGCGTCTGGCACGTGCGCCGCCCCGCACCGGAGGCGGCCGAGCTCGCCGCGGCCGCGCAGGCCGTGCGCGCCGCCCGGCGGCCGCTGATCGTCGCGGGCGGCGGCATCCACCACAGCGAGGCCGAGGACGCCTTGCACGCGCTCGTCGACGCCACCGGCATCCCCGTCGCCTCCACCCAGGCGGGCAAGGGCTCGCTGCGCCATGACCACCCCGCCGACATCGGCGGCATCGGACACACCGGCACCGCCGTCGCGGACGACCTCGCCCGCACCGCCGACCTGGTCATCGGCGTGGGCACCCGCTACAGCGACTTCACCACCGCCTCGGCGACCCTTTTCGCCGATCCCGGCGTCCGCTTCCTGAACCTCAACATCGCGCCGTTCGACGCCCACAAGCTGAGCGCGACGACCCTGGTCGCCGACGCCCGCGCCGGGCTCGACGCGCTGACCGAGGCGCTGGCCGGGCACCGCGTCGAGAAGGAGTACGAGGCCGAGTACACCGCCGGGAAGGCCCGTTGGGAACAGCGGGTCGACGCCGCGTACGCCGCGGGGGACGAGTCCGCCCGGCCCTCCCAGACCCAGGTCCTGGGCGCCCTGGACGCGGCCGTCGGCGACGAGGACGTCGTCATCAACGCCGCCGGCTCGCTCCCCGGCGATCTGCACAAGCTGTGGCGGGCCCGCTCGCCGCGCCAGTACCACCTCGAGTACGGCTACTCCTGCATGGGCTACGAGATCCCGGCCGCCATCGGCGTCCGGCTCGCGGCGCCCGACCGCCCGGTGTGGGCGCTGGTCGGGGACGGTACGTATCTGATGATGCCGACCGAGATCGTCACCGCGGTCCAGGAAGGAATCAACATCAACATCGTGCTGATCCAGAACCACGGCTACGCCTCCATCGGCGGCCTGTCGGAGGAGACTGGTGGTGAGCGCTTCGGGACCGCCTACCGCTTCCGCGCCGCCGACGGCACGTACACCGGCGATCCGCTCCCGGTCGACCTGGCCGCCAACGCCGCCTCGCTCGGCATGGAGGTGATCCGCGCCGGGAGCGTGGCCGAGCTGCGCGAGGCACTGGCCGCCGCGCGCGCCTCGGACCGCCCCACCTGCGTCTATGTGGAGACCGACACCGCCGACACGGTGCCGGGCGCGCCCGCTGCCCAGGCTTGGTGGGACGTGCCCGTCGCCCAGGCCGCCACCCGTCCGGCGGCCGTCAAGGCCCGCGAGACCTACGACCGGCAGGCCGCGGCGCGCCGCCGCCACCTCTGATCGCCTCCCTGACCAGTGACCGACTGGTGAACGAAGAGAAAGGCTCCGCACCCATGAAGACCGTCAACCACTGGATCGGTGGCAAGCCCGTCGAGGGCGCCTCGGGCGCGTTCGGCCCGGTTTACAACCCGGCGACCGGCGCCCAGGGCACACAGGTGGCGTTCGCCTCCGTGGCCGAGGTGGACGCGGCCGTCGCCGCCGCCAAGGAGGCCTTCGCGTCCTGGAAGACCGTCTCGCTGACCAAGCGCACCGCGGTCCTCTACAAGTACCGCGAACTGCTGGACGCCCACCGCGACGAGATCGCCGCCCTGATCACCGCCGAGCACGGCAAGGTGCACTCCGACGCCCTGGGCGAGGTGGCCCGCGGCCTGGAGATCGTCGAGCTCGCGTGCGGGATCGCGGAGAAGCTGAAGGGCGAGCTGTCCACCCAGGTCTCCACCGGGGTCGACGTCGCCTCGATCCGCCAGCCGCTCGGCGTGGTCGCCGGCATCACGCCGTTCAACTTCCCGGCCATGGTGCCGATGTGGATGTTCCCGGTGGCCATCGCCTGCGGCAACACCTTCGTGCTCAAGCCCAGCGAGAAGGACCCTTCGGCCTCCTTCCGGCTGGCCGAGCTGGCCGCCGAGGCGGGACTGCCGGACGGCGTGCTCAACGTCGTCAACGGCGACAAGGTGGCCGTCGACCGGCTCCTGGAGCACCCGGACATCGCCGCGGTCAGCTTCGTCGGCTCCACGCCGATCGCCAGGTACATCCAGGCCAAGGCCGTCGAGCACGGCAAGCGGGTGCAGGCGCTCGGCGGCGCCAAGAACCACATGCTGGTGCTGCCCGACGCCGACCTGGACTTCGCCGCGGACAACGCCATCAACGCGGCGTACGGCTCGGCCGGCGAGCGCTGCATGGCCGTGTCCGTCGTGGTCGCGGTGGGCGACACCGGCGACGAGCTGGTCAAGAAGATCGCCGACCGCGCCGCCAGGCTCCGCATCGGCCCCGGCGACGACCCGGCCTCCGAGATGGGCCCGCTCATCACCAAGGAGCACCGCGACAAGGTCGCCTCGTATGTGCACGGAGCGGCCGCGCAGGGCGCCGAGGTCGTGGTCGACGGGACGGGTTACACGGTCGAGGGCCACGAGAACGGCTTCTTCATCGGCGTCTCGCTGCTGGACAAGGTGCCCACCACCGCCGACGCCTACCGAGACGAGATCTTCGGCCCGGTGCTGTGCGTGGTCCGCGCCGAGACCTACGACGAGGCCATCGAGCTGATCAACAGCTCGAAGTGGGGCAACGGCACGGCCATCTTCACCCGCGACGGCGGCGCCGCCCGCCGCTTCCAGCTGGAGGTGGAGGCGGGCATGGTCGGCGTCAACGTGCCGATCCCGGTCCCCGTCGGCTACCACTCCTTCGGCGGCTGGAAGGACTCGCTCTTCGGCGACCAGCACATCTACGGCAACGACGGCGTGCGGTTCTACACCCGCGGCAAGGTCGTCACCACCCGCTGGCCGGAGCCGTCGGAGGAGGTCGGCATCAACCTCGGTTTCCCCAAGAACCACTGAGGTTCCGTCAGAGGCGGCCCCACCGGTAGCGCATCCGGTGGGGTCCTGGGAATGGTGGCCTCGTAGCGGATGGCGAGCTTGTCGAATCTGGTTGCGACGGCGCGGTGGCGCCTGAGCCGTCCGGTCGTTCGCGCCGTGTGGCTCACATCACGCTGACGGAGGGCCGTCGGCCGTCGTTACGTTCGGCGCGTGATTCCTTTCAACGTCAAGCACGCCGGCCGCGCCCTCCGCGGCATCCTCCACCTCCCCGGCCCTCAGCGCGAACCGGTTCCGGCCGTCGTCATGTGCCACGGGTTCGGCGGCAACCGGACCGAGTTCGGCAACACGTTCGTGCGGCTCGCCGAACGCCTCGCGCGGCATGGCGTGGCCGCCTACCGATTCGACTTCGCCGCCTGCGGCGAGTCCGATGGCGACTTCGCCGACATCACCGTCACCGACCAGGTCGCGCAGGTCAGCGCCGTCCTCGACGAGCTGGCACGGCACCATGTGATCGACCCCGCCCGGCTCTGCCTCCTGGGCATGAGTCTCGGTGGGCTGACCGCCTCGCTCGCCGCCGCGAAAAGCGAGGTCAAGGCGCTGGCGCTGTGGGCGCCTGCCGCGACTGCGATCGCGGCGACCGACCCCGCCGATACCGCGTACTGGCCCGAGATCCTCGACAAGGGCTACTGGGACTTCTTCGGGCTGCCGGTCTACCGGAAGTTCTTCGAGGACGGCTCCTCCATCGACCCGTGGAGCGACGCCGCCGCCTACGCCGGACCGGTCCTGTTCGCCTTCGGTGACGGCGACGAGGTCGTGCCACGCGAGGTGGTGGACCGGTACCGCGCCATCTACGGCGACCGGTTGGAAGAGCACCGCTTCCCAGGCGTCGGCCACGTTTTCGAGAACGTCCCGGCCCGCGAATGGCTCCTGGACCTCACCGAGGACTTTCTCCTGCAGAACGCCCGGCCTCCGAAGCCCGGCCGCATGTAAGCATTCGGGGGGCGATCGAGGAGCATCGCCGACTTCGACGGGCCGATCCTGGCTGTTCAGCCCTCGGCGTTGATGAGCTGGAAGCTGTATCCGGTGACACGGACGGGCTTGCCGGAGGGCGGTACGACAGCCATGGTGAGCAGCGAATCGGTGCGGGTCAGGAAGGTGGAGGTGTCCCTGCCGTCCAGGTAGACGTCCGTGACCGTGGGCATGTTGCCGATCTGCATGACGGATGTGCAGTTCATGCCGTCGGCCTTCGGCCAGTTCATGTAGTCGACCCCGAAGTCGTACAGGGTCACGGCACCACCGTCGGATGTCTTGAGCCCGTACACGGTCCCGCCGGCGGTGCGGGCGGCCTTGTACTTGCCGTTGACGCAGCCGTCGGGGAACGTGGCGCGGTCGGCGTAGTCCTTCTTCCAGTCCTTCACGGCCGCGTTGTCCGTGAACCTGCTGCCCGCGCTCTTGCCGCCGGTCAGATAGAAGTCCTGGGACAGCCCGCGCAGCTCGGCCAGCTTGACGCCGCCCACCTGGTCCGACGGCTTGAGCACGGAGGCGAATCCGTCACCGTCCCGCTGGATCTTCGGCAATTCGGTCTTGCTGCCGATCTCACCGACGGCCACCGCCTTCCAGGCGGCACCCTCGTTGCCCTTTGTGTGCCGGAAGGCGATCAGCCGCCGGCGGCCCTCGTCGATGTTCTTGCCGGTGACCCGGGTGTCGACGAAGAAGACGTCCTCGGAACCCTTGCGGGGGATATAGAAGTGGGCACCCTCGACCGGATAGTAAAAGGGGACTTTGTAGGACTCCTGTTCCTTCTTGGGCAGGGTCCTGAATTGGGTGAATGTCGCTTGGCTCTGCTGCCGCAGCGCGCCGTCTTCCACCTCGGCTATCTTCTTCGGATCCTGTGCGGAGTTGGCCTCGTTGTTGACCTTCGCATAGTTGAGCAGGACTTTCTGTGCCGACTTGAGGGAGATGAGACCGGCCGGGGCGGACGACGACTCGCCCTTGCCGTCTTTGTCGACTTTATTGGAAGAATCCGCTCCACCGCTGGAGCCGGAGCTGGAGCAGGCGGTGAGTACGACGGCGAGCGCGATGGAAGAGACAATCGCTCGCCCGGGTCCGGATATGTGGTGGCGCATGCTTGCGGGTCCCCCGAGGTGGTTCCGGGTCGGTGACCGCCACAGGCTAACGGACCGGTTTTCCGCCATTGAACGGGAGGCCATTCGGCGGGCGCGCCCAACCACCCGGATCTGCCGTCGATCGGGACCAACGCCCCGCTGTTACACGCCTGTTGCGGAGCGGTGGGGCAACCATCCGATCTGCGCGCGGGTCTTTCTTGATGCTCGACCGATCAATGGTCACAAGACCGGACACCGACTGATACAGCACAGCACAGGGGGACTTCTCATGCTTCGCTCTCTTCGCCGCTCCGCGGCCCTCGCCGGAGGCTGCGCGGCCGCGCTCGGCCTCGGCCTCGTTCTCGCCGCCGGTTCGCCCGCGGCCGCCTCCGCGCAGACCTCCGTACGGACCGACCCCAACGGCCGCTACTCCGCCGAGGAGATCCACCACTTCCTGGAGGGCTTCTACGGCAACCACGGGCCGCGCCCCTGGGAGCGGGAGCACCTGGTCTCGGACCAGCTCAAGGAGAAGGCCGCCGAGAACCCCGGCTTCGATGTGCTGCTGTGCGCGCAGAACACGCCGCGGGACATCGAGGTCGGGGAGGTCACCACGGCCCAGTCGGCGCGGGTGGGCTGGGCGACGATCACCACCACCTGGGACGGCTCGCCGCGGACCGCGTCCTTCACCGCGTATGTGGACCTCGACGGCAGCAAGCCGATGAAGCTGCTGGACGTCGACTGCGGTGTGGAGGGCTGAGTGGCGCGCGGACGCGACACCGACGAGGTGATGCCGCGGATCTGGCGCGGCGGACGCGATGCCGACGAGGCGATGCCGCGGATGTGAAGCGGGGATGTGAACGGGGGATGTGACGCGGGGGATGTGACACCGGGGTTGTGGTGAGGCGGGTGTGACGCGGCGGGTGTGACGAACCAGCGCGGAACGGCTGGTTCAGTTTCCCTGGGCCAGGGCCGTAGTCTCACCGTATGACCTGGTCACACGCGCTGAAGGCGACCGCACGCGCCGGGCTTGCGATCGAGCGCACCAGGCTGGAGCCGCTGGTCGCGCTGCGCGGCGCGTGCGGGGTCGCGCTGGTCATCGGTGTGACCATGTGGCTCGGCTCGCCGACGCTCGCCGTCTCCTCGGCGTTCGGCGCCTTCTCCTCGGGGATCGCGACCTTCCAGCGCAGCTGGCGGCCACGCCCCGCGCTGGCGCTGGCCGCCGCGGGCGGGCTCGCGGTGTCCACGTTCCTCGGCTATCTGGCCGCCGCCCACACCGCGACCTTCCTGGTCATGGTTGCCGTCTGGACGCTGCTGACCGGGATGGCGTGGGCGGTCGGCCCGGTCTCCGGGCTGGTCGCCACCCAGATGGTCGCGGTGATGCTGGTCACCGTCACCCTTCCGACCTCGGTACTGGGCGCCCTGCAGCACACCGCCCTGATCGGGCTGGGCGGGGTGGTGCAGGCCGCGCTCATCGTGCTGTTCCCGGTCCGGCCGTGGGGGGTGCAGCGCGACGCCCTCGCGGACGCGCTGGCCGCGGTGGCCGACTACGCGCGCCGGCTGCGCCACGACCCGGTGGCGCCGTTCGACCCGCAGCCGCTGATGGAGGCCCGGAGCGCCGCCGCCGTGACACCCCGCCAGGCCCGGCGGCGCCCGCGCCAGCTGCGCGGCTACCGGCTGCTCGCCGAGCGCATCCGGCCCGTGCTGGCCTCGCTCGCCGACCCGGTGGTCGGCGCCGCGCCCGAGGGGCCCGAGCGCGACCGGGCGCGCGATCTGCTGGGCGCGACGGCGACCGTGCTGGACGCCGTGGCGCACGCGATCCGCTGGGGCAAGCCGGTGCGGCTGCCGCCGGACGCCATGGCGGTGCTGGAGGTGCCCCCGACCGGGCCGATGCTCAGCGGCGCGGCCCGCCGGGCCGCGCTGCGGCTGATGGCGCTGGTGGCCGATGTGGTGGAGTCCTCGGACGAGCCGGTGGAGGCCGTGACGGCCGAAGGGGCCAAGGACCGCCGCTATCTGCCCCGGCCCACCGTCCCCGGCATGGTCCCGGTGGCGCTGCGCGCCCTGCGGCGCGAGGCGCGCTGGTCCTCGCCCGTGCTGCGGCACGCGGTGCGGGTGTCCGCGGTCGCTTCCTGCGGCTATCTGCTGGGGACCGCGCTGCCGTGGGGCCACGGCTACTGGGCGCCGCTCACCTCGGTGATGGTGATGCGGCCGGACTTCCGTCAGACCTTCTCGCGGGGCGTGGCGCGCTTCACGGGCACCCTGGGGGGCGTGGTGCTCGGCGGCGCGGTGATGGCGCTGGCCCACCCCGGCCCGTATGTGAGCGCGGCGCTGGCCGTGGTCTGTGCCGCGGCGCTGTACCTCCTGCTGCGCACCGGCTTCATCGTCGCCTCCGCCTGTGTGACCGGGTATGTCGTCTTCCTGCTGGGCATCGCGGGGGAGGGCTGGTCGCAGACGGTCGCGGCGCGGGTGGCGCTGACCCTGCTGGGCGGGCTGCTGGCGATGGCCGCCTATGTCGTCTTCCCCGCCTGGGAGACACCGCTCCTGCGGGACCGGCTGGCCGACTGGCTGGAGACCAACGGCCGTTACGCCGTCGCCGTCTTCGATGTGCACGCCCGCCCGGCCGACCGCCGCCCCCGCCAGGTGCGGGAGGCGCTGCTGGACGCGCGCGCGGCGCGGGCGGCCTGGGAGCAGAGCGAGGCGCGGGCCCACCATGAGCCGGTGCGCCACCGCGGGCTGTCCCGCGGCGCGGCCCGCGCGGCGCAGACGGCGCTGTCCACCATGGGGCGGGTCACCATGCTGCTCGAGGCGCATCTGCCCGCCCCGGACACGCCCGCGTCCAAGGAGGCCGAGGAGTTCGCGGCGGCGCTGCGGGAGGCGCTGCCCGGGGCGGTCACGGCCGTACGGGAGCGCCGGGCGCCCGAGTGGGGCCCGGTGCACGAGGCCCTGGAGCGGTGGCAGGACCAGGAGGGGGAGCGGCCGGGGGTGGCGGTACGCGGCGCCGAACTGCTGGTGGAGGCGCTGGACGACCTGCCGCAGGCGCTCGCCATCAAGCCGGGCCGGGGCCGCTGAAGAGGCGCGCCACATGCTGGTCGAGCAGGGCCAGGGCCCCCTGCGGGCTGTCGTACTCCATCAGAACGGCGGCCGAGAGCCCGTCCGTCAGCGCGATCAGCAGGGCTGCCTCGCGGTCGGGGTCCCGGTCCGCGGACACCTCCCCCTGGCCGATGGCCGCCTTCAACAGGTCGGCGAAGAAGGCCCGTAGGGCCGCGATGCCCTCCTTGGCGTGGGTGCGCAGCCGCTCGTCGTTGACGGCGCGTACGAAGTAGGAGACCTGCACCAGATAGCCCGTGCGGCTCGCCTCGTCCAGCGGCAGCATCTCGGCAAGCGTCTCGCGGAGGACGACCCTGGGGGTGGGGGCGCCCGGCAGCGCCTCGATACGGGCCCGGATGCGCTGCTGTGCCAGCTGCTCGATATGGCCGAGCGCGAAGACGATCATGTCGTCCTTGCTGGTGAAGTAGTGCTGCAGCTGTCCGAGCGAGATGCCCGCCGCCGCGGCTACGTCGCGCAGGCTCGCGCCGTCGAGGCCGCGTGTGGCGGCGATCCGCCACAGCGCCTCGGCGATCTGTCTGCGCCGCTCCTCGTGGTCCACCCGTTTGGGCATGCCGCGCTCCCTTCCCACTTTTGCAAGTCAATCGTATTGCTATACCGTGGCGGACGCGTGCCAATACAGTTGACTTGAAAAACCTCGGGGGGAATCTCCCATGTCCATGCCCGTGCCCAGGCCCCAGCTCAGGGCGCCGCTCCACGGCGTCGACCCGCGCGCCCGCCGCTGGTGGACCGTGCAGGCGCTGCTCGCCGTGAGCGGGCCGATGCTGCTGACCGCCGTCACCCTGCTCGTCCTCTCGCTGCTCTTCTTCCCCGGCGCGCTGCCCTGGCTCGGCCCGCTGCTGCTGGTCACGCTGGTGCTTCCCGCCCTCGGCTACCTATGGGCCATGCCGCGGTGGCGGTACCGCACACACGCCTGGGAGCTGGGGGAGCGCGCGGTCTACGCGGCGAGCGGCTGGCTCTGGCGCAAGCGGCGCATCGCCCCGCTGTCGCGGGTGCAGACCGTCGACACCGCGCGCGGCCCCCTCCAACAGGCCTTCGGGCTGGCCACCGTCACCATCACCACCGCCTCCACGGCGGGCGACGTCCGCATCGCCGGGCTCTCCGACGCCGAGGCGGAGGAGCTGGCGCGGCGCATCGGCGACGCGGCGCAGCTGGTGCCGGGTGATGCCGCGTGACCGCTCAGCCCATGGGCGCCGACCACCCGGTCGCCGACGCGCTGGGCGCCCGGTGGCGCTCGCTCGACCCCCGCACCATCGCCGTCCACTGCAGCTGGATGGCGGCCCCGCTCGGCTCGCTCGCGCTCACCGCGCTGGCCACCGGCGGCCGGCTGGGCAAACGGGCCTGGATCACCCTCGCCATCGTCGCGGCCTCCTTCGCCGTCGTCACCGTCGCCGGGCTGATCGGCTGGTCCCGCACCCGCTACCGCGTCACCGCCGACTCCTTCGAGCTGCGCTCCGGCCTGTTCATCCGCCGGACGCGCACCATCCCGCTGCACCGCGTGCGCAACGTCGACCTGACCGCGGGCCCCGTACAGCGGATCTTCGGCCTCGTCGTGCTGCGCGCGGGCACCACCGGCGCGAACGGCAGCCACGACGGGCTCACCCTGGAAGCCCTCACCCGCCCCGCCGCCGAGCGGCTGCGCGCCGAACTGCTGGCCCGCGCGGGCTCCGGCGACGCCACCGCCGAGCCGGTCCTGTCCACCGGGGACCCGCGCTGGCTGCGCTACGCCCCGTTCACGTTCTGGGTCTTCGGAGGGGTGTTCGCGGTCGTGGGCGCGGTGTGGCGGGTACTGGACGGCCTCGGGGTGCAGCCGTGGCACATCGGCCCCGTCCGCCGCGCCTTCGAGGACTTCGGCAACAGCGTGCTGTGGGTGACCATCCCGCTCGCCCTGCTGGCCGTGGCCGCCATGGGCACCGTCGGCGCGGTCGCCGTCTACGCCGAGAATTGGTGGCGGTACCGCCTGGAGTGGGCGGACGCGGGCACCCTGCGGGTGCGGCGCGGGCTGCTCACCACCCGCTCGGTCTCCATCGAACGGGCCCGGCTGCGCGGTGCGGTGCTGCGCGAGCCGATGCTGCTGCGCGCGGCCGGCGGCGCGGCCGTACGGGCCGTGGCGAGCGGCCTCGGCAACCGCGAGGAGAACCGTACGCGCAGCACGGTGCTCCCGCCCGCCCCGCGCGCGGAGGCCCTGCGGGTGCTGACCGGCATACTCACGCGCCCCGGCGCACCGCGCGGCCGAGGAGCCCGGCCCGCTCACGCCGCCCTCGGCGAAGCGCTCTTCGACCGGCCGGAGCTGACCCGGCACCCGCGCGCCGCGCTCCGCCGTCGCATCGTGCGCGGCATGGTGTGGGCCGTGGCGCCGGTGACGGCCGCACTCGCCGTGCTCGGGGCGCTGCTGACGCCCGTACTGCTGTACTGCGCCGGGGGCTTCCTCCTCGTCGCGACCCCTGTCGTGTACGCCCTGGCGCGCGACGCGTACCGCGCGCTGGGCCACGGGCTGACCGGCGGTCAGGACGGCCATCTGCTGATCCGGTCCGGCACTTTCAGCCGCGACACGGTCGCCCTGGACCGCCGGGCCGTGCTGGCCTGGACGTTCACCGACAGCCCGATGTCGCGCCGGGCCGGGGTCACGACCGTGACCGCGGCCGTCGCCGCGGGCGAGGACGGCTATCGCATCCCCGACATGGCGGCCGGGGAGGCGGCGGCGTTCGCGCACGCGGCGGCTCCGGGCATCCTCGACGAGTTCCTGGTGCGGTGACCGGTGGGGCCGCGCGGCGGCGGCCCCACCGCTGAAGCGGCCCCCGGCAAACCCGTGGCAGAGATGTGGACGGGGCTGCTACGGTGCGAGATCATGAGCAGCCCGGAGTCCGACAGACCCTAGCCACCGGCCGCGTCCGGTGGCAGTACCGCCGATGAGCCGCGCACACCGGCCCTCTTGAGGCCGTGCGGCAGCCTTGGCGCCGCCCCGGCGGCCGGATCTCCGCATCTCGGGCAGCGGACGACTCCGACCGGATGTCGATTCTTAACTCTTCTCCCTCGCGCTCCTGCCAGTCGCCCACGCCTTTCCCGCGTGCGGTGACGCGTCCTGGCGCGCACCTCGGTGAACCCTCCCTCGGCGAACGCTGCCCGCTCGCAGATTCCGTCACTTTCACTCGGGGAGTTCCCGTATGCCCTTTGCCGTCTACATGCTCGGGCTGGCCGTGTTCGCCCAGGCCACGTCCGAGTTCATGCTGTCCGGACTGGTGCCGGACATCGCCGCCGACCTCGGGGTCTCCATCCCCCAAGCCGGCTTCCTGACCTCGGCGTTCGCCATCGGCATGGTCGTCGGCGGGCCGCTGCTCGCGATGCTCACGCTGCGCTGGCCACGGCGGACCGCGCTGGTGGCGTTCCTGGTGGCGTTCGCCGCCGCCCATGTCGTCGGGGCGGTCACGGACGACTACGGCGTACTGCTGGCGAGCCGGATCGTCGGCGCGCTCGCCAACGCCGGTTTCTGGGCGGTGGCCGCCGGGGCCGCGGTCAGCATGGTCGAGCCGGACAAAAAGGCCCGCGCGATGTCCGTGGTCGTGGGCGGGGTCACGGTGGCCTGTGTGGCGGGTGTGCCCGGCGGCGCCGTGCTGGGCCAGCTGTGGGGCTGGCGGTCGGCGTTCTGGGCGGTGGCCGTGCTGTCCGCGGCCGGCGTCGCCGCCGTCCTGGCCTCGATCCCGGCCGGTCGCCCCGACGCGCCCTCGGCCGGGCTGCGCGCCGAGCTGCGCTCGCTGGTCGGCGCGCAGCTGCTGACCGCCTACGCCATGAACGCCCTGGTCCAGGGCGCGACCTTCTGCACCTTCACCTATCTCGCGCCGCTGCTGACCGACGTCAGCGGCTACAGCGCCACATGGGTGCCCGCGATGCTGGTGCTGTTCGGCGTGGGCGCGTTCATCGGCATCACCGTCGGGGGCCGGATCGCCGACTCCCGGCCGCAACTGGTCCTGCTGGCCGGCATGAGCGCGCTGACGCTCGGCTGGGCCGTGCTGGCCCTGACGGCCGGGGCCGCGGTGGCCGTGTTCGTGCTGGTCTTCGTCCAGGGCCTGCTCGCGTTCGGCATCGCGCCGGTGCTGACCTCGCGCACCTTCTACCTGGCCGACGGCGCGCCCACCCTCGCGGGCGGGTTCACCACGGCGGCGTTCAACGTCGGCAACACGGCGGGCCCGTGGTTCGGCGGGCTCGCCATCGACGCGGGCCTCGGTTTCCGCTCGCCGGTGTGGACCAGCGCGCTGATGATGCTCATCGCGCTGGCCACGCTCGGCCTGGGGACGGTCCTGCGCCGGCGCGAGACGCGACGGGGGACCCCGGTGACGGCGGCGGTCTGAGCGACCGGCCGCCGCTTGCCCCGCTGACGGTACGAGGAGTCTCGTACCGTCAGCCGCGGCCGTGTTTGAGGCTCGCCCGCAGGAACTCCCGGTTCATCGTGGAGATGCTCTGCAGCGGAATCCCCTTGGGGCAGGCCACCGCGCACTCCCCGGTGTTGGTGCAGCCGCCGAAGCCCTCCTCGTCCATCGCGCCGACCATGTCGAGCACCCGCGACTCGCGCTCCGGCTGCCCCTGCGGCAGCACGTTCAGATGGACGACCTTGGCCGAGGTGAAGAGCATCGCCGAGCCGTTGGGGCAGGCCGCCACGCAGGCCCCGCAGCCGATGCACTCGGCGTGCTCGAAGGCCGTGTCGGCGACCGGCTTGGGCACGGGCGTGGCGTGCGCGTCCGGGGCGCTGCCGGTCGGCGCGGAGATGTAGCCTCCGGAGCCGATGATCCGGTCGAAGGCCGAGCGGTCCACGACCAGGTCCTTGACCACGGGGAAGGCGGCGGCGCGCCACGGCTCGACGTCGATCGTGTCACCGTCGGAGAAGTGCCGCATGTGCAGCTGGCAGGTGGTGGTGCGCTCGGGGCCGTGCGCCTGGCCGTTGATGACCATGCCGCACGCGCCGCAGATGCCCTCGCGGCAGTCGTGGTCGAAGGCCACGGGCTCCTCGCCGCGCAGGATCAGCTCCTCGTTGAGCGTGTCCAGCATCTCCAGGAAGGACATCTCGGGCGAGATGCCGTCGACTTCGTACGCGGTCATGGCGCCCGGCTCCTTCGGGCCGCGCTGGCGCCAGATCCGCAGGGTGAGCCTCATGCGTAACTCCGCTGCGTGGGGTGGACGTACTCGAAGACCAGGTCTTCGCGGTGCAGGACGGGCGCGCTGCCGGTGCCCCGGAACTCCCAGGCCGCCGCGTACGAGAATGACTCGTCGTCGCGGGCCGCCTCGCCGTCGGGCGTCTGGCTCTCCTCGCGGAAGTGGCCGCCGCACGACTCGGCGCGGTGCAGCGCGTCCAGGCACATCAGCTCGGCGAGCTCCAGGTAGTCGACGATGCGGTTGGCCTTCTCCAGCGACTGGTTGAGCTCCTCACCGGTGCCCGGCACCTTGATCCGCCGCCAGAACTCCTCGCGGAGCGCCGGGATGCGGTCGAGCGCCTTGCGCAGCCCGGTGTCGGTGCGGGCCATGCCGCACTCGTCCCACAGCAGTTCGCCGAGCTCGCGGTGGAAGGAGTCGGGGGTGCGGTCGCCGTCGTTGGCCAGCAGCCGCGCCAGGCGGTCCGTCACCTCCGCCACCGCCTCGGTGACCGCCGGGTGGCCGGGGTCGACCTCGCCGTGCGGGTGCCGGGCCAGGTAGTCGTTGATGGTGGAGGGGAGGACGAAGTAGCCGTCGGCCAGGCCCTGCATCAGGGCGGAGGCGCCGAGCCGGTTGGCGCCGTGGTCGGAGAAGTTGGCCTCGCCGACCGCGAACAGGCCGGGCACGGTGGTCTGCAGGTCGTAGTCGACCCACAGGCCGCCCATCGTGTAGTGGATGGCGGGGTAGATCCGCATCGGCACCTGGTACGGGTCCTCGGCGGTGATCCGCTCGTACATCTCGAAGAGGTTGCCGTACTTCTCGGACACCGCCTTGCGGCCCATCCGGGCGATCGCGTCGGCGAAGTCCAGATAGACGCCCTGGCCGCCCGGGCCCACCCCGCGCCCCTCGTCGCACACGTTCTTCGCGGCGCGGGAGGCGATGTCGCGGGGCACCAGATTGCCGAACGACGGGTAGATCCGCTCCAGGTAGTAGTCGCGCTCGTCCTCGGGGATCTCGGCCGACGGGCGGGTGTCGCCCTTGGCCTTGGGCACCCAGATGCGGCCGTCGTTGCGCAGCGACTCGCTCATCAGGGTCAGCTTGGACTGGTGGTCGCCCGAGCGCGGGATGCAGGTGGGGTGGATCTGGGTGAAGCAGGGGTTGGCGAAGTACGCGCCGCGCCGGTGCGCCCGCCAGATGGCCGTGGCGTTGCTGTTCTTGGCGTTCGTCGACAGGTAGAAGACGTTGCCGTAGCCGCCGGAGGCCAGCACGACGGCGTCCGCGAAGTACGTGGAGACCTCGCCGCTGATCAGATCGCGGGCCACGATGCCGCGGGCCCGGCCGTCGATGACGATCAGGTCGAGCATTTCGGTGCGGGGGTGCATCTCGACGTTGCCCGCGGCGATCTGCCGGGTCAGCGCCTGGTACGCGCCGAGCAGCAGCTGCTGCCCGGTCTGGCCGCGGGCGTAGAAGGTGCGGGAGACCTGGACGCCGCCGAAGGAGCGGGTGTCCAGCAGACCGCCGTACTCGCGGGCGAACGGCACGCCCTGGGCCACGCACTGGTCGATGATCTCCACCGAGACCTCGGCGAGGCGGTGCACATTGGACTCGCGGGCGCGGAAGTCGCCGCCCTTGACGGTGTCGTAGAACAGCCGGCGGATGGAGTCGCCGTCGTTGCGGTAGTTCTTGGCCGCGTTGATGCCGCCCTGGGCCGCGATCGAGTGGGCCCGCCGGGGCGAGTCCTGGTAGCAGAACTGCACCACGTGGTAGCCCTGCTCGGCCAGCGTCGCCCCGGCCGCGCCGCCCGCCAGGCCCGTGCCGACCACGATCACGGTGTACTTGCGGCGGTTGGCGGGGTTGACCAGCTTCGCCTCGAAGCGGCGGCGGTTCCAGCGCTCCTCGATGGGGCCGTCCGGGGCCTTGGTATCGGTGATCGGCTCGCCGGTCGTGTACTCCGCGTAAGTGCTCATATCAGCTCACTGCTCCGGTCATGACCCCGATGGGCACGGCGATGAACCCGCCGGCCAGGACGGCCGCGACGGCGGTCGAGGTGATCTTGAGGGCGCGGTCGCGGTGCGGGCGGCCCGCGCCGAGGGTCTGGGCGGCGCTCCACAGGCCGTGCCGGATGTGCAGGCCGAGGGCCAGCATCGCCACGATGTAGATGGTGTTGCCGTACCAGGTGGAGAAGGTCGCCACCACGTTCTGGTACGGATGGCCGGGCTCGGCGCGCTCGTTCACGGTGAGCGTGGTCAGGTCCAGGATGTGCCAGACGATGAACAGGCCGAGGATCACCCCGCCCCAGCGCATCGTCCGCGTGGCGTAGCTCGCCTGCTGCCTGCGGCGCGCGTACTTCTGCGGCCGCGCGGCCAGATCGCGGCGGCTGAGCTGGTACGCGGCCACGGCGTGCAGCACCACGGAGGCCACCAGCGCCACCCGGACGATCCACAGGAACCACTCGTAGTGCAGCGCGGGCTCGCCGATGGTGCGCAGCCAGTGCCCGTAGTGGTTGAACTCGCCGGGGCCGAAGAAGATCTTCAGATTGCCGAACATATGGGCCGCCAGATAGGCCAGCATGACCAGCCCGGTGACGGCCATCACCGCTTTCTTGCCGACGGTCGAGCGCCACACGGAGCCGATGAGGGACGGTCTCCGCGCGGGCTTCCGCGGCGGTTCCGGCCGCTGTCGCGGCCCCTTCTGGGCGGGCCGCTCAGGGCCCGTCCGCGTCGCCAGTGCCATGTGACAAGACGCTAGGGAAAGCCTTGCGATTCGTCCAAGACATGGTATGGCTCGTTTCCATAGCCCACAGCTATCATGCCTGGGTGAGACTGCAGCAGCTGCGCTATTTCGCCACCGTGGCCGATACTCGCCATTTCACGCGCGCGGCGGAGATCCTGCATGTCGCCCAGCCCTCGCTGTCCCAGCAGATCCGCACCCTGGAGCGGGAGCTGGGCGCCGAGCTGTTCCACCGCGCCCGCGGCAACATCGCCCTCACGGACGCGGGGGAGGCCCTGCTCCCGCTGGCCCGCCAGATCCTCGCCGACACCGAGACCGCGCGCCGCGAGGTGCAGGAGGTCGCCCAGCTGCGGCGCGGCCGGGTCCGGCTCGGCGCCCCGCCGAGCCTGTGCGCCAGCCTCGTCCCGGATGTGCTGCGCCGCTTCCACGACGAGTTCCCCGGCATCGAACTGATCGTGGACGAGGGCGGCTCGCAGGACCTGGTGCGCACCCTGGCCGCGGGCGAGCTGGACCTCGCGCTGATCATCACCCCGCTGGCCGGGCAGGCCCCGGCGCTGGCCACCACCGAACTGCTGCGCGAGGAGCTGGTCGTGGCCTCCTCGCCCGCCGCGCCGCCGCCCGTCAGACGTCGGCACATCCGCGTCGAAGATCTCCGGGACCAGCCGCTCGTGATGTTCCGGCGCGGCTATGACCTGCGGGAGTTCACCACCTCGGCCTGCCGGGCCGCCGGCTTCGAGCCCTCGTTCTCGGTCGAGGGCGGGGAGATGGACGCGGTGCTCGGCTTCGTCCGGGCGGGGCTGGGGATCGCCGTGATCCCGGGGATGGTGGCCGCCAGGTCCGGGCTGCGGGCCACGCCCTTCGCGGGCCACGGCATGCAGCGCACCATCTCTCTCGCGCACCGCAAGGACGTCGCGCCGCCGCGGGCGGCGCGGGAGCTGAGCCGGGTGCTGCGCGAGCATCTGCGGTCGGCGAGGGCGGGGGAGGAGCTGACGCCGGGCACCAGGCTGCTGCCGCCCGTTCCCGACGCGGCGCCCGGCTCCGGACGGGGCTGAGCGGCGGGTCCCCGGTGCTCAGCCCCAGATGGCCCGGGCCAGCGCCGCACCGGCGAAGGCGGCGCCGACGCCGGTCGCCACACTCACCACCACATTCGCGACCGCGAAGACCCGGGCGCCGTCCTCAGCCAGCCGCAGCGTCTCGTACGAGAACGTCGAGTACGTCGTCAGCGCCCCGCACAGCCCGGTGCCCAGCAGCAGCTGCAGCCGCGAGGAGGCGGCCCCGGCGGCGGCCGCGCCGGTCAGCGTGCCCAGCACCAGACAGCCCACGACATTGACGGTGAAGGTGCCCCACGGGAACACCGAATCGTGCCTGGCCTGCACGGCCCGGTCGGTCAGATAGCGCAGCGGCGCGCCCACCATGGCGCCGGCCACCACCAGCAGCCAGTTCACCGGGTCTCCTCACCCTTCTCGCCCTCGTCGCGGTGCGGAAAGCGGATCACCTCGACCGGGTCGAGGACGACCAGCCCCTCGTCGACGATCTCCTCCAGCTCGGGGAGGAACGCCCGTACCCGCTCCTCCGTATCCACGATCACAATCGCGACGGGCAAATCCTCGCTCAGCGACAGCAGCCGTGAGGTGTGGACGAGCGACGAGGAGCCGAATCCCTCGACCCCGCGGAAGACGCTGGCTCCCGCGAGCCCGGCCCGGTGGGCGCGGTGCACGATCTCCGCGAACAGGGGCTTGCGGTGCCAGGTGTCACTCTCGCCGACGAACACGGTCAGCCGCAGGCCGCTCATCGCCCGCCCCCGCCGCCCGTGCCGTTCGCTTCCGTGGCATCCGCTGTTCGGCGTGCGCCCCGTGGCCCGGCCACCCCCATGGCGCGCCGCGTCGCCGCCACCGCGGCCCACACCGCCGCCAGCGCCGCCAGAGGGGTGGCCACCAGATAGACCAGCCCGGTGGCCGGGCTGCCCCCGTCGACCAGGCGCTCGATGTCCACGGCGTACGTCGAGAAGGTGGTGAACCCGCCCAGCACCCCCGTCCCGAAGAACGGCCGCACCAGCCGGTGCGCCGCCCACACCTCGGTGATCAGCACCAGGAGAACGCCGATGAGCCCACAGCCCACGGCGTTGACCAGGAACGTCGTCCAGGGGAACGCGCCCGCCGGGATCGGCCACAGCAGCGACGCCCCGTACCGCGCCACCGCCCCCGCCGCGCCGCCGACCGCCACCGCGCAGACCACCGGACCCTGCCCGCGCCAGGCGCCGTGGCGCGCGGGCGGGGCGGCGCCGGGGCCGGTGGCCCGCTCCGCCAGCGGAGACCGTGAGCTGCCCATGGGCCTTAGCCTACGGGCGCTCGCCGCGGGCCCACTGACGCGCCCGCTGACGCGCCCGGAACGCGCGCCTCCGCCTCCCCGTAAGGCCGCCGCAGTACGTTGCCCCGGTGGCGCAGGCGAATCCAGACATCCCAGGGAAAATGCGGGCATGGGTGGTGCGGACCCCGGGCCGGGTCGACCAGGTGGAGCTGCCGGTTCCGCGGCCCGCGGCGGATGAGCTGCTGGTGCGGGTCCGGGCCTGCGGGGTGTGCCGCACCGATCTGCACGTACGCGACGGCGACCTGCCGCCGCACAGGACCCCCGTCGTCCCCGGCCACGAGGCGGTCGGGGAGGTGGTCGCGGCGGGCCCGGCGGCGGAGGGCCCACCGGCCGGGACCCGGGTGGGAATCCCCTGGCTGCGCCGGACCTGCGGCCGCTGCCGCTACTGCCTGAGGGGCCAGGAAAACCTGTGCCCGTCGTCGGAGTACACCGGCTGGGACGCGGACGGCGGTTACGCCGAGTACGTCACGGTCCCCGCCGCCTACGCCTACGAACTGCCCGGCGGCTACGCGGACGAGGAGCTCGCCCCGCTGCTGTGCGCCGGAATCATCGGCTACCGCGCGCTGCGCCGCGCCGAACTGCCGCCCGGCGGCCGGCTCGGCATCTACGGCTTCGGCGGGTCGGCGCACCTCACCGCCCAGGTCGCGATCGGCCGTGGCGCGGTGGTCCACGTCCTGACCCGCTCGGCGGCGGCGCGCGCGCTCGCGCTGGAGCTCGGCGCGGCGTCCGCCCGCGAGGCGTACGACCGGCCGCCGGAGCCGCTGGACGCGGCGATCCTCTTCGCGCCGGTGGGGGACCTGGTGCCGGTGGCCCTGGAGGCGCTGGACGGGGGCGGCACCCTGAGCGTCGCCGGAATCTACCTCTCGGACATCTGGGCCCTGGACTACGAGCGGCACCTCTTCCGCGAGCGCACCCTGCGCAGCGTCACGGCCAACACCCGCGAGGACGGCCGGGAGTTCCTGACCGCGGCGGCCGCCCACCGGCTCCGGGTCACCGTGACGCCGTACCCGTTCGAGCGGGCGGACGCCGCGCTGGACGATCTGGCGGCCGACCGGGTGGAGGGGGTCGCGGTGCTGCGGATGGACTGAGGAAGGTATCGGAAAGGCTCCCGTGGACCTGAACAAACACCTCATCGAAGATTTCCGGGCGAACAACGGACAAGTGGGCGGCATGTTCGAAGGCGCCCACCTGATCCTGCTGACCACGGCCGGCGCCAGGACCGGCAAGCCGCATACGACCCCCACCGTGTATCTGCGCGACGGGGACCGCTATCTCGTCTTCGGCTCCAACGCCGACGGTCCCGAGCACCCGCACTGGTACCACGACCTGCTGGCCGATCCGCATCTCACCGTGGAACTCGGCACCGAGGAGGGGGCCGTCAAGCCGTTCGCGGCGCGGGCGGTGGTGCTGGAGGGCGAGGAGCGCGACCGCTACTGGGAGCTGCGCAGCTCACACGACCCGGGCTTCGGCGCCCACGCGGAGCAGACCGAGCGGACCGTACCGGTCATCGCCCTCCACCTCCTCGACCTCGGCGCGAACAACCCCGAGCGCAACCGGATGATCGGCCGGCAGCTGATCAGCCACCACAACGATCTGCGCGCCGCGCTCCACCACGTCCGCGCCGAGATCGACCGGGCGCTGGCGGGGGAGTCCGCGGAGGCCGACGCCGGTTCAGGGGCCGACCTCGTGGCTCAACTGCGCCGCCACTGCCTGACCTTCTGCTACGCGCTGCAGACCCACCACATCCGGGAGGACGGCTCGTTCACCGCCTTCGAGCAGCGGTTCCCGCATCTGGTCCCGGCCATCACACGGCTGCGCCAGGAGCACGAGGTGGTCGAGCGGGCCCTGAAGGAGTTCGAGGCCCTGCTGAACGGGGGACTGCCCGCCGACCCCGCCGATGTGAAGAAGATCCGCGCCGAGCTGGACCGGCTGGTCTCGGACCTGGAGGAGCACTTCGCCTACGAGGAGCGGCACCTGCTGCCCGCCCTGGAGGTGCCCCTCCCGTCGTGACCCCCCTGCCGTGAGCGGTGGCGCGCGCCTCGGGATAGCTTTGCCGGGAAGGCGACGGCGCGAGCCAGTAGGGGGTTGAGAGGCATGTCGGCGGAGCGTGAGCCGCGGTCCGGTCCGGAGTCCGCCCTGAGCTCGGACCAGGCGATCCGGGCCATGCTGCTGCTGATGCCGCGCGTCGCTGCCCGGCTCAAGCGCACCAGGATCCCGGAGCGGCTGAGCTCCTTCAACCTGGCCCCCAGGCATCTGTCGCTGCTGTCGTACCTGCTGTTCGACGGCCCGATGCCGGTCAACGAGCTCGCCGCCCGCCTGGAGGTCGCCCCCACGACGGTCAGCCTCATGGTCAGCGACCTCAGCCGCCAGGGCGTCCTGGAGCGCCGCACCGACCCCGACGACCGCAGGCGCACCATCGTCGCCATCACGGAGGACCAGGAGACCCGCTCGGCCATCGACACCTGGCTCGCCCACGGCGCGAACGCCTGGCGCGCGGCCTTCGACCCGCTCACCCCCGAGCAGCGCGCCGTGTTCGTCCGGACGATCGAGACGTACGAGCGCGAGGTCTCCGGCTCGGCCGACTGAGGGCGCGCGACGCCGGGTGTCCGGCGCGCGACGCACGCCGGGTGTCCAGAGATCAGAGCCGGAGGATCCGACAAGGTGCTCTGCCGATTGAGCTACCGACGCGAGCGCCGGACGGGACTCGAACCCGCAACCGCCCCATTAACAGTGGAAGTAGGACCCGCCTTCGCACCTGGACGGCCCCACTGTAACCGCCCGCGCCGACAGTGCCGACCGGATTTTCGGGGCCGGACCCTCTACGTGCGTAGAGGAGGAGGTGGAGAGCGCCCCCGGCAGGACTCGAACCTGCGGCCAAGTGCTTAGAAGGCACCTGCTCTATCCACTGAGCTACGGGGGCCGGACGGTGGATCACGCAACTGCTGAGCCCCCGGTGTGCCTGCGGTTCCGACGGTGCGGGGCCGTGGTGCCGGTGGCCGGGCTCGGCGGATCCGTGACCTTGCCGGGGACAAGGATAGGGCTCCGTGCGCCTCGCCCCGGTTGCTTCACCTCCGTGGCACGTTGTGGAGGTTCGGTGAAGCGGTTTGATAATCGCAGGCAGGTGCGAATCCCGCATCGTTTTTCACGCCTCAGAGAGCGGGTGTTGTCTACTCGTTATGCCCGTGCCCCAGTCGCCACGCCCGCCTCTTGGTCAATCTGGGGTAATCCGGGTGGGTCTGTTTGACGCACATGAGCGGGCATACGCTTCAAAAATGTCTCAAAAGCGGGCATTCTTCACCCGTGGCGATCTTGGACGTACGGCCCCGACTGCTCGACGCTCTGACCGCACTGCGCGATCGCGTCGATGCCGCACGGTTTCCGCTCCCCCTTCCCGGCGCCGACCGCGCTCGCCGCGGCCGCGCCGAGCTGCTCGCCCAGCTGGATGACTACCTCGTGCCCCGGCTGTGTGCCCCCCAAGCGCCCTTGCTGGCGGTCATCGGCGGATCCACCGGGGCCGGGAAGTCCACGCTCGTCAATTCGCTCGTCGGCCGCCGCGTCACCGAGGCCGGGGTGCTGCGCCCGACCACGCGCACGCCGGTGCTCGTCTGCCATCCGGAGGACCGCGCGTGGTTCGCCGGACAGCGGGTGCTGCCGCAGCTGACCCGGGTGTGGGTGCCCGCGCAGGGCGAGCGGGCCGAGGGCGGGTACGAGGAGGAGGACGCGTACGAGGGAGCGGCGTACGAATCCGGAGCGTACGAGGGCGGAGCGTACGGGGGCGGGGCGTACGGCGAGCAGGACAAGGCGGCGCGGACGGCGGCGGCCGGGGCGCTGCGGGTCGAGACCGACCCCGGGCTCGCCCGCGGGCTCGCGCTCCTCGACGCGCCGGACATCGACTCCCTCGTCGCCCGCAATCGCGACCTCGCCGCCGAGCTGATCTGCGCCGCCGACATCTGGGTGCTGGTGACCACCGCCACCCGCTACGCCGACGCCGTGCCCTGGCATCTGCTGCGCACCGCCAAGGAGTACGACGTCACCCTCGTCACCGTCCTGGACCGGGTGCCCCACCAGGTCGCCGCCGAGGTCTCCCACCAGTACGCGGGACTGCTCACGGCGGCCGGACTGGGGGACGTGCCCCGGTTCACCATCCCCGAGCTCCCCGAGTCCGCGGGCGGCGGCAGCGGGCTGCTGCCCGGGACGGCCGTCGCGGCGCTGCGCGACTGGCTCACCCGGCACGCCCAGGACCCGGCCGCCCGCCACGCCGCCGCCGAGCGCACCGCCGCCGGGGTGATCGCCTCGCTGCGCGCCCGGATGCCCGCGCTGGCCGGGGCGGCGGCCGCCCAGCACGCGGCGGCGGTACGGCTGGTGCAGCACGTGGACGGCGCGTACGAGGAGGCGGCCGAGCGGGTGCGGCGCGAACTGGACGGCGGGGCCGCGCTCGCGGGAGGCGCGCTCACCCACTGGCACGGCAGGCCGTACGACAGCACGCCCGAAGAACTCCTCACGGCCCTCGCCGACTCCCTCGCCACCCTCCTGCGCAGCGTCACGGCCGCCGCCGAGGAGCGGATCGAGGAGACGGGCCGGCGCGACCCCGCCGCGCGCGCCGGGCTCGCGCCGTGCGACGCGCGCGGCGCCGGGGAGCGGATCGGCGTGGCCGTACGGCGCTGGCGGCGCTGTGTCGAGGAGCTGGCCGAGGAGGAGGTGACCGCCCGGGCCGCCGAAGGCGGCGCCGGCTGCGCCCCGGACGAGGCCGCCGCGCTGCTGGTGGCCTCCCTGATCGGCGGGCGCCGCACCCGTACGGCGGGCGAACGGCTGGCCGAGACGCTGGGCGCGCACGGGGCGCTGCGCCTGCGCGACCGCGGTCGCCGGCTGCTCGACGACTGCGTCGGACGGGTGCTGGCGGCGGAGCGCGACCTGCGGCTGGCCCCGCTCGACGCCCTCAACGTGACCCCGGACCACCAGGTCCGGCTCATCGCCGCGCTGTCCGTACTGCAGAAGGAGAGGTGACGGTGGTGACGGCCACTGCGACATCCGGGCCGGGAAGCGCGCTCCCCCAGGAGAGCGCCGCCCGCAAGCCCGCGCCGCCCCGGCAGACATGGGACGACGGCCTGATCGCACGGCGGGTGGTGGGCCGGCGGCCCGGACCGCCGGTCGCGCCGGAAGGGCGGGGACCGGGGGCCGGGCCAGGATCGGGGGCCGGGCCGGGATCGGGGGGCGTGCCGGGATCGGGGGGCGGGCCGGCGCGGGTGGCTGACGGCGGCGAGGGGTACGGCGGCGAGGCGTACGGCCGGGGGCGCGAAGGGACGTACGGCGGAGGACATGGCGGGGGGTACGGCGGGGGGTACGGCGAGGGGGGCGGTCGGGGGTACGGCGAGGAGAGGGGCCAGGCGTACGGCGAGGGGGACGGCGGGCGGCGCGGCACGGGGTACGACGGGGCGCGCGGCATCGGAGGCGGCGCGGCGCACGAGCCGTACGCGCCGACGTACGAGCACGGCGGCCGCGGCTTTGTCACCGGCGCGCTGCGACCCCGCCTCGACGCGCTGCGCGAACTGGTCGGGCTCTCCCGCACCCGGCTGGACGGGCGCACCCTCGGCGAGGCGGGGCGGGTGCTCGACGAGGCCGTCGCACGGGGGCGGCACCCGCTCGGACACACCGTCGTGGCCCTCGCCGGGGCCACCGGAAGCGGCAAGTCCACGCTCTTCAACGCCCTGGCCGGGGCGTATGTGTCCGAGGCGGGAATCCGCCGCCCCACGACCGCCACGCCGCTGGCCTGCGCGTGGACCGACCACGCCGACGGCCTGCTCGACCGGCTCGACATCCCGCACCGGGACCGCCGCCGCCCCGCCTATCCGTACGACCCGACGCTGCGCGGCCTCGTCCTGATCGACCTGCCCGACCACGACTCGGCGGCCCCGGGGCACCGCGAGCGGGTGGAGCGGCTGCTCGGGCTGGTCGACGCGGTGGTGTGGGTGGTGGATCCGGAGAAGTACGCGGACGCGGTGCTGCACGAGCGCTATCTGCGCCCGCTGGCCGGATACGCCGAGGTGACCTTCGTCGTGCTCAACCAGGTGGACCGGCTGCCCGGCGAGGCCACCGACCAGGTGCTGGACGATCTGCGGCGGCTGCTGGACGAGGACGGGCTCGCGCTGGGCGAGCACGGGGAGCCGGGGGCGACCGTCCTCGCGCTGTCCGCGGTGACCGGCACGGGCGTCGGGCAGCTGCGGGAGGCCCTGGGCCGGCTCACCGCCGAGTGCGGGGCGGCGGAGCGGCGGCTGGCGGCGGACGTGGACGGCGCGATGGAGCGGCTGCGCCCGCAGTACGTGGCGGACGGGGCGCCGGTCGGCTTCTCCGAGCGGGCCCGGGCGAAGTTCGAGGAGCGGCTGGCGGACGCGGCGGGCGCCGTGGCGGCCGGGCAGGCGGCGGAGCGCGCCTGGCTGCGGGACGCGCGGTGGGCGTGCGGAACGCCCTGGGGGCGGCTGCGGCAGCGGAGGCGGGCGGGGGCCGTGTGGTCCTGGGAACGAGACAGCGAGTGCGTGGGGAGCAGCAGCGTGGGCGGGGGGAGCGGCGGCGCTCCCGGGGGACGGGCCGGGGCCGCGCCGGCCATCCCGGGGGCACGGGCGAAGGCGGCGGCGGTGGCCGCGGTCACCGCCCGGCCCGCGGTGGAGGAGGCGGTGCGGGCCCTGGCGGACGAGGCGACGGCGGGGCTGCCCGCGCCCTGGGCCCAGGCCGTACGGGAGGCGGCGGCGTGGGGCGGCAAGGGGCTGCCGGACGCGGTGGACGAGGCGGTGGTCGCGACGGCGGAGCGGCGGCTGTCCCGGCCGCTGTGGTGGTCGGTGGTGGCGGCGGCGCAGATCGCGCTGGCGGGGGTGTTGCTGGTGGGGGTGGTGTGTCTGCTGTCGGTGGTGGCCGGGGTGTTCGGCGGGGTGGCGTGGTGGCTGCCCGCGCTGCCGGCCGCGGCGGCGGGGGCCGGTGGTCCGGCGCTGGCCTGGGGGTGCGGGCTGGCGGCTCGGGGGCCCGCGCGGCGGTACGGGCTGGCGGCGGAGCGGCGGCTTCGGGAGGTGGCCGCGGAGTGCGGGCGGACGCGGGTGCTCGAGCCGGTGACGGCGGAGCTGACGCGCTACCGGGAGGTACGGAAGCAGTACGTGATCGCGGCGGGCGGGGTCGTGGCGGGCGGGTTCGGTTCACCCGGCCGGGGCGCCGAGTTGTCCACAACCGGGGAGTAGCCCACAGGCTCCGGCGGGCTTGCGCGATCGCGTGCAGCATGGAGGCGGAAGGCGACGCGAGCGCGACGCGGGCGAGATGCGGGCGCGGGCGCGGAGAAGTGACGGGGGAGGCTGCGGGGTTGAACGAGACCTGGCTGACGGTGGTGGGCAATGCCGCGACGCGGCCGGACTATTGGGAGACGGCGGCCGGTGTCGCGGTGGCCCGGTTCCGGCTGGCGGTGACGGCGCGGCGCTGGGACCGGGCGCGGGAAGCGTGGCTCGACGCGTACACGAGCTTCTACACGGTGTGGGCCTGGCGGGGGCTCGCGGTCAATGTGGCGGCGTCGGTCTCGCTGGGCGAACCGCTGGTCGTGCACGGCACGTTGCGGGTGCGGGAGCGGACGGGGGACCGGCCGGTGGAGCCGCGCGACGGGTGGCCGGGCGAGCGGCCGGCGGAGCGCCCCGGGGCGGAGTGGCAGGGGCCCGGCCCGCAGGGGGCCGACCGGCAGGGGGCCGACCGGCAGGGGGCTGATGGGCAGGGAGCGGCGCGGGCGGCGGATCGGGCGGGGGCTCGAGCCGGGGAGCGGCAGCGGGAGGACGGCGGTGGGGCCAGGCGGTGGATCACCGCGGACATCGACGCGGTGGCGGTCGGACACGATCTGGCGCGGGGCACATCCGCGTTTCGCAGGGTCTCGCGGGCTAAACCTCTTTTAAACGTACCGACCGGGGCAACATCCCCCTGATTCCCGGGGATTTGTCGATAAAGCCAGGTCAGAGGCGATGGTGTGATGAGATAACGATTTCGATTCGGATCGGTTGGGCCTTGGTATTCCTGGGGAACGGGACGAGGGTTCTCCCTAGGATCCCTGGTGCCAACGGGGGCTCCTGAGTTTTGAGTTCGCTGGCGAGGCGCACCCATAGATCGGCGCTCGCCCGAAGGGGAAACCATGATTTCTGTAAAGAGGCGGGGCGCTGCTCGTCTTGCCGCCGCTGTCCTGGCCTCCGGCCTGGTCGCGGCGGGTGCGATAGTCACGGCCGGCTCCGCCGCGGCGGACGAGGCGACTCCGAGCCAGGGTGGCGCCACCGCCACGCTGAGCGGTCTCAAGACCTTCGACCAGGCGGTCATCCACGACAAGGGCAAGGACCAGCGGGTCGGCGCCGGTCTGTTCGAGATGGCGGTCGACAACGGCGGCACCATCCAGACGTACTGCATCGACCTCCACAACCCGACGCAGAGCAAGGCGAAGTACGAGGAGAAGTCCTGGAGCGCCACGTCGCTGGCGCACAACGCCGACGCCGGCAAGATCAACTGGATCCTGCAGAACTCCTACCCGCAGGTCAATGACCTCTCCGCGCTCGCGGCCAAGGCGGACTCCGGCCCCCTGACGGAGAAGACCGCGGCCGCCGGCACCCAGGTCGCCATCTGGCGCTTCTCGGACGGCGCCGATGTCGACGCCGTCGACCCCGCGGCCGAGAAGCTGGCCGACTACCTCGAGAAGAACGCGCAGAGCCTCGAGGAGCCCAAGGCGTCGCTGACCCTGGACCCGCCCGCGGTCTCCGGAAAGTCCGGTGAGCGCCTGGGCCCGATCAAGGTCCACACCAACGCGGACAGCGTCACGGTCACCCCGGGTGACACCGCCGCCTCCGGCGTCAAGGTCGTCGACAAGGCCGGCAAGACGGTCACCAGCGCCGCCGACGGCAGCGAGATCTACTTCGACGTGCCCGCCGGTGCCGCCGACGGCAGCGCCACGCTGACCGCCCAGGCCGCCACCAAGGTCCCGGTCGGCCGCGCGTTCGCCAGCGCCACCAAGAGCCAGACCCAGATCCTGGCCGGCTCCAGCGAGTCCACCGTCTCCGCCACCGCCACCGCGGACTGGGCGAAGAAGGGCGCGATCCCCGCGCTGTCCGCCGAGAAGAACTGCGCCAAGGGCGGCGTGGACATCACCGCGACGAACAAGGGCGACGAGGCGTTCACCTTCGAGCTCCTGGGCGAGAAGCACACCGTCGAGGCCGGCAAGTCCCAGACCATCACCGCCCCGGTGAAGGAGGACCAGGCCTACAAGTTCACCATCACCGGTCCGAACGGCTTCGAGAAGACCTTCTCCGGCGTGCTGGACTGCAAGACCGCGAGCACCGGCGGCGGCAGCGGTGACGAGACCCCGTCCTCGCAGCCGAGCCCGGCGTCGGCCGGCGGCAGCAGCGCGGACAGCAGCGGCGGCGACCTCGCCGAGACCGGCAGCAGCAGCAACACCCCGATCATCGCGGGCGTCGCCGTGGCGCTCGTCGTGATCGGCGGCGGCGCGGTCTTCTTCGTCCGCAAGAAGAAGGCGGCTCCGGCGGGTGAGTGATCACTGACCCGAAGTAATCGCTGAAAGGGCCGGAGCCTCGGAAGAGGCTCCGGCCCTTTCGTATGCATGTGGTGGGCAACTCGTATGAGGTGGGCAACGGGTTTCCGTCGCGAGCTTGGCGTACGGCAAGATGGGGTGTATCTGACGACGCGGCGCAGCCGCACGCCGACCCACGGGCTGCGACCTTCGTGGTGAGGCCGCACTTCGATACCTACGATTGCCGGACGGTTTCTCTTGGCTGAGTACATCTACACCATGCGCAAGACGCGCAAGGCTCACGGCGACAAGGTGATCCTCGACGATGTCACGCTGAGCTTCCTGCCCGGCGCCAAGATCGGTGTCGTGGGTCCCAACGGCGCCGGTAAGTCGACGGTGCTGAAGATCATGGCCGGCCTGGAGCAGCCGTCCAACGGGGACGCCTTCCTCTCCCCCGGATACAGCGTCGGCATCCTGCTCCAGGAGCCCCCGCTGGACGAGACCAAGACCGTGCTGGAGAACGTCCAGGACGGCGTGGCGGAGATCAAGGGCAAGCTCGACCGCTTCAACGAGATCGCCGAGCAGATGGCGACCGACTACTCCGACGCGCTGCTGGAGGAGATGGGCAAGCTCCAGGAGGAGCTGGACCACGCCAACGCCTGGGACCTGGACGCCCAGCTGGAGCAGGCGATGGACGCCCTCGGCTGCCCGCCCGGCGACTGGCCGGTCACCAACCTCTCCGGTGGTGAGAAGCGCCGCGTCGCCCTGTGCAAGCTGCTGCTCGAGGCGCCCGACCTGCTGCTGCTCGACGAGCCCACCAACCACCTGGACGCCGAGTCCGTGCAGTGGCTGGAGCAGCACCTCGCCCAGTACGCCGGCACCGTCGTCGCCATCACCCACGACCGGTACTTCCTGGACAACGTCGCCGAGTGGATCCTGGAGCTCGACCGCGGCCGCGCCATCGGCTACCAGGGCAACTACTCCACCTACCTGGAGACCAAGCAGACCCGGCTGAAGGTCGAGGGGCAGAAGGACGCCAAGCGCGCCAAGCGCCTCAAGGAAGAGCTGGACTGGGTCCGCTCCAACGCCAAGGGCCGCCAGGCCAAGTCCAAGGCGCGACTGGCCCGTTACGAGGAGATGGCCGCCGAGGCCGAGAAGACCCGGAAGCTGGACTTCGAGGAGATCCAGATCCCGCCGGGCCCGCGCCTGGGCAATGTCGTGGTCGAGGTGGAGAACCTCTCCAAGGCGTTCGGCGAGAAGGTCCTGATCGACGACCTGTCCTTCACCCTCCCGCGCAACGGCATCGTCGGCGTCATCGGCCCCAACGGCGCCGGCAAGACCACGCTGTTCAAGATGATCCAGGGCCTGGAGACCCCGGACGCGGGTGACATCAAGGTCGGCGAGACGGTCAAGATCTCCTACGTCGACCAGACCCGCGCCAACATCGACCCGAAGAAGACGCTGTGGGCCGTCGTCTCGGACGAGCTGGACTACATCAACGTCGGCCAGGTCGAGATGCCCTCCCGCGCGTATGTGTCCGCGTTCGGCTTCAAGGGCCCGGACCAGCAGAAGCCGGCCGGGGTGCTCTCCGGCGGTGAGCGCAACCGTCTGAACCTGGCGCTGACCCTCAAGCAGGGCGGCAACCTGCTGCTCCTCGACGAGCCGACCAACGACCTCGACGTGGAGACCCTTTCCTCCCTGGAGAACGCGCTGCTGGAGTTCCCCGGCTGCGCCGTGGTCGTCTCCCACGACCGCTGGTTCCTCGACCGCGTCGCGACGCACATCCTCGCGTACGAGGGCGACTCCAAGTGGTTCTGGTTCGAGGGCAACTTCGAGGCGTACGAGAAGAACAAGGTCGACCGCCTCGGCCCGGACGCGGCCCGCCCGCACCGCGCCACCTACAAGAAGCTGACCCGGGGCTGAGTGTGGCCCGCCATATCTACTCCTGCCCCCTGCGCTGGTCCGACATGGACGCGTTCGGCCACGTCAACAACGTGGTCTACCTCCGCTACCTGGAGGAGGCGCGCGTCGACTTCATCTGGCGGCTGGCGCCGGGGGACGGCAGTGGCGCCTTCACCGGCGGCGTGGTCGTGGCCCGGCACGAGATCAGCTACCTCAGGCCGCTCTTCCACCGACACGCCCCGGTGACCGTCGAGCTGTGGGTGAAGGAGATCGGCGCCGCGTTCATCACGCTCGGGTACGAGGTCAAGGACGAGGAGACCGTGTACGCGCGGGCCTCCACCATGATCGTCCCCTACGACCTGGAGCGCGGCCGTCCGCGCCGGCTCACCTCCGAGGAGGAGGGCTTCCTGGTGACGTACCTGGAAGGCGACGCGGACGGCGCGGACGACGCTGCCGGGCCCGCCGAAGCGGCCCCCGAGGCCGCTGTGGCTTCGGAGGCCGCTGTGGCTTCCGAGGCCGCCGGGCGGGACGAGCAGCCCGAGGGGGCCGTGACCGTATGACGGTGCAGGGGGAGGAACTGTGCTTCGCCGACCCCGGGGAGGCGGCGGACCTCGCCGCCTTCCTGGCCCGGCTGATCCACTACGACCGCGCCGCGGCGGTGCGGCTGCAGGCGGGCGGCGGAGTGCTCGCCGTCTTCGGCCGCCCGCCGTCCTTCGAAGTGCTCGCCATCCGCACGGCGCGGCTCGCGGCCGACACCGTGCTGGACACGACGGTCTCGGCCGGACAGCTCGCGGACGCGCTGGACGCGGGGGCGCGGCGTAGGGCGGACGGCGGCGCGGCCGCGGCGCCCGACGGCCCGGCCGGCCTGGCCGTGGCCGTGCCCGACGCGGTCACCGGCCCGCCCTGGGCCGGCCTGCTGCCGCCGCGCGGCGGCTGGCGCCGGGTGCCCGGCCTGCCGGGCGCGGCCGAGGTGCGCGGGGCGGTCGCCTCGGCCGTCGCCGAGTTCCGCGCCCGGGACGCGGCGCTGCCCGAGGAGCGGCGCACCCGCGCCGAGCGGGATCGCATCGGCCGTGAGATCTGGTCGCGGACGCTCGGCGGGACCGGCCTTCCGCTGCGCGCCGTGCACGCGGCGCAGTCGCTGGGTTTCCTGCGCCCGGCCCGTACCGCGGAGCCGGTTGCCGCGGCTGTGGCCCCGGGTGGGCCGGGCGGCGGCGCGACGGCGACCGCTCCCGGGCCCGAGCAGCTTGCGCTGCTCGCTGCGGGCGGCTGGCTGCGGCTGCGTACGCCGTACGGCTCGATAGCGGTGCGCAAGACGGGGCTGCCGGGGCTCTCGGGCCTGTCGGTGACCCCGGCCTGAGCCCCGCCTTCGTCCGTCAGATCTGGTCGCGGACGCTTGGCGGGATCACCCGGCGCGGTCGCTGAGCTTCCTGCGCCCGCCCGTACCGCGGGGCCGGTTGCCGCGGCCATGGCGCCCGGCGGCGCTCGCTCCCCAGCCCGAACAGCTTGCGCTGCTCGCCGCGGGCGGCGGGGCGCGACCTCGCGTGGGGCCGCGGCGGGCGCGCGTCGCCCGCGCCGCCGGTGCGGCGGCGGCTGACCGCACGCCCCTGGCCGCGACGGGCCGTCGCGGAGCCGAGCGCGGCGCCGCCCGCCGCGCCGGGCGGGGACGAATCTGCGCGCGGCCGCTCGCGGGCGGCCTTGGCCGCCTGGGGCGAGCAGAGCGTGCGTACGCAGGGGCGCCCGCCGACGCCGTCGGCTCTGCGGCGCGGGGTCAGCCCGGGGTGTTGACCATGGACGCGGCCGCGTAGGTGAGGTAGTCCCACAGTTGCCGCTCGAGCTCGGGCGCCAGCTCCAGCTCGTCCACGGCGTCACGCATATGACGCAGCCAGGCGTCGTGGGCCGCGCGGTTCACGGTGAAGGGCACGTGGCGCATGCGCAGCCGCGGGTGGCCGCGGTTCTCGCTGTAGGTGCGCGGGCCGCCCCAGTACTGCATGAGGAAGAGTCGCAGCCGCTCCTCGGCCGGGCCCAGGTCCTCCTCGGGGTACATGGGCCGCAGCAGCGGGTCCTCGGCCACGCCCTGGTAGAAGCGGTGCACCAGGCGCCGGAAGGTCTCCTCGCCGCCGACCTGTTCGTAGAACGTCTGTTCCTGAAGCGTGCCGCGCGGAATCTCTGTCACCCCTCCATGCTCTCAGACCGCCTGACGGAGGACTCCGGACGTAGGTCGCACCCGGAGCCCGGGCGCAGGACAGTGGAGTCATGGGCAGCACGCGCACGGGCGGGCGCGGCGCGGACGGCACGGACCGGAAGACCGATCCGTACGCCGCGACGGCCGCGACGCTGCGGGCCGCCCTGGTCCGGGAGATCGCCGCGGACGGCGGGCTGACGGACCCGGCGTGGCGGGAGGCCTTCGAGGAGGTGCCACGCCATGTGTTCGTGCCCCGTTACTACGAGGCGGGCGAGGCGGGCTCGCCCGGCGGGACGGCGCTGTACGAGCGGCTGGGGCGGCACGACGCGGACGCCGCGCGGCGGGCGCGCTGGCTGGCGGGGGTGTATTCCGACGCGCCCCTGGCGACGCGGGTGCGCGACGGCGAGCTCGTGTCCTCCAGCAGCCAGCCGTCGCTGATGGCGCGGATGCTGGAGGCCCTGGAGGTGCGGGACGGGGACAGCGTGCTGGAGATCGGCACGGGCACCGGCTACAACGCGGCGCTGCTCGCGCACCGGCTCGGCGAGGACCGGGTCACGACCGTCGACATCGACCCGGACCTCACCGACACCGCCCGCGACCACCTGGCCGCGGCCGGATACCACCCGGCGGTCGTCACCGGGGACGGGGCGCTCGGCTGCCCCTCGCGCGCCCCCTTCGACCGGATCATCGCCACCTGCGCCGTGACCCGTCTGCCGCCCGCCTGGCTGGGCCAGTGCCGGAGCGGCGCGCTGATCCTGGCGCCCCTCGCCACCGGGCTGATCGCGCTGCGGGTCGCCGACACCCGGCACGGCGAGGGGCGCTTCCTGACCACCCCCGCGTACTTCGTCCCGCTGCGCGGCAGCGAGCCCCCGCCCCCGGTCCGTACGAAGGGACTGCCGACCGAACCGCTGCTGGAGGACTCCTTCCGCTTTCTGCTGAACGTGGTCACGGCGCGGCTGGACCCGCTGGAGGCCCTTGCCCTGTGGGAGCACGAGGGCCGGCCGGGGCGGGAGCGGTACGGCGTGACGGTGCGCGGGGAGCGGCAGTGGGCGTGGCTGGACGACCCGGAGGGCCCGTACGCATGGCCGCTGGGGCCCGCCCATCCCGAACGGACCCGCTGACGAGCGTCCCTGGACGAGCGTTCCTAGCTGAGGCCGCCCGAGGCACGGAGGTTCTGGCCGGTGAGCCAGCGGCCGTCGGGGCCCGCGAGGAACGCCACGACGTCGGCCACGTCGGACGGCTGCCCGAGCCGCCGGAGCGGGGTGATGCTGACGAGCAGGTCCAGCATCTCCCCGGGGTTCGCGTCGTGCAGCATGTCGGTGTCGGTCGCACCGGGGGAGACCGTGTTGACGGTGATGCCGCGTTCCCCCAGCTCCTGCGCGGCCGCCGCGGTGAGCTGTTCCAGCGCACCCTTGCTGATCATGTACGGGGCGATGCCGGGCGCGGGCCGGGTGGTGTTGAGCGTGGAGACGTTGATGATGCGCCCGCCGTCGGGCATGTGCCGGGCCGCGTGGCGCACGGTCAGGAAGGCGGCCCTCAGATTGACCCTCAGCAGGTGGTCGAAGGGCTCCTCCTCGATCTCGGCGAGAGGAGTCCTCGGAAGGTTGACGGCCGCGTTGTTGACCAGGATCTCCACGCCGCCCGACGGCCCCTGTGACGCGGTCTCCATCAGCTGCTCCGCCGCCCCGGGTTCGGCCAGGTCCAGCCGCACCGCGCGGGCGCTGCCGCCCGCCTCCTCGACGGTGCGGACGACGTCTTCGGCGGCCTCGGCGCTGCGCGCGTAGTTGAACACCACCTCGGCGCCGTCGCGGGCCAGCCGCTCGACGATGGCCCGGCCGATGCCCCGCGAGCCCCCGGTGACCACGGCGGTCTTGCCTTTCAGCACTGGCATTACACCCTCCACGCATCTCGGTGAGCGGATGTTCCGCCCCGAATCTATGCAGGGTGTGCCTCCGGTGGCGGACGATCGGCCGAAGTCGGCCGGCCGCCCGCCACCGGGCTGGGTCGCGTCAGCCGGGGAGAAGGGCCGTCCTCGGCTATCCCCGGCGCACGGTGATCGTCGTCCAGGCCCCGACGTGGACGCGGTCGCCGTCCTGGAGGGGGATCGGGACGTACGGCTGGATCGGGTCCTCCCCGCCGTTGATCGTGGTGCCGTTCGTCGAGTCCTGGTCGACGACCGCCCAGCCGCCGTCCGGCTGCTGGACGAGGACCGCGTGCTGGTGGGAGACCCCGGGGTCCTCCGGCGGGCGCGCCAGGTCGATGTCGGGCGACTCGCCGGTGCTGTGGCGGCGGCGGCCGATGGTGACCTGCGGCCCGGTGAGCTGGAGCTGCTGCTCGGGGGAGTAGGCCGGAAGGTTCAGACCGGCCGCCTCCGGGCCGCTGCGGTGCATCATCGCCATGAAGTACTCACGGTCCGGGCCGATGACCGCGACCCACCCCGCCGGGGCCGCCGGCCCGGGGGGACCAGGAGGTCCACCCTGGGGTCCGCCCTGGGGTCCGCCCTGGGTGAAGTGGGCGGGCGGCCCCTGGTGCGGTCCGGGCGCCGGGGCGCCCGGGTAGTCGCCGCCGAAGGAGGGCCCGGGCGGGGCCGGGGCCTGGGGCGGCTGCGGCTGCCCGTACGGCGAGGGGGGCGCGGGGGCGTGCGGCGGCGCGCCGGGCCCGGCGGCGTTCGGCGGACGCAGCGTCCAGTCGTCGTCGCCGAAGGACGGGCCCGGGGGCTGCTGCATCGGCGGCGAGGCCAGCGGCTCGCCCGGGTGGTTCGGCTGCGGCGGGCCCGCCTGGTAGCCGCCCGGACCCCCAGGGGGCCCCTGCGCCGGGAACGCCTGAGGCTGCGGGGGCTGCGGCGGCTGGAAGCCGCCGGGGCCGGGCCCGGGCGGGGGCGGCGGGGCGTACGAGGTGGGCGACTGGGTCAGGAAGTTGTAACGGCACTCCTCGCAGAAGGGCGCCTGCGCCTCACGGGGCGTACGGCACTGAGGGCACAGCTCCGCCTGGAAGGTGGAGTCCTGCGGCTGCGGGGTGGGCGCCGGGTAGCCGTAGCCCCCGGGCGCGCCCTGGGGCCCCGGGGCGCCTGGTGGTGGCGGCCCACCGGGGAAGCCCATGCCGTCGGGGGCGCCGGGACCGCCGGGGCCTCCCGGACCCGCGGGTCCCGGAGCGCTTCCAGGGAACCCGGGCGGGCCGGGCATGGGCGGTGGAGGCGGGGGGACGGCGCCCATGGGCACGGGCGTCCCCGACATCCGGTGGCCACACACCTCGCACCAGTCGTCGGCCGCGGATTGGTGGCCGTTAGGGCAGGTCGGCATGTCGGTCTTCCCCCTCTTGTGCCGTTCTCGGCATTCACTGCCGTTTTGTGTGCTTGCCGCGTTACTTCTTGCTACTTCTTGACGCGAACTGTCTTGGTGGAGCGCGTTTCGAGAGTCATCTCATCAGCCTCCGCGACCTTCGCTTTCAGTCGCACAGTACCTGTCGCCGCATCGACGACGTCCACCACCTTCGCAAGCAGTTTCGCCGTGTCCTCGTTCCCCGAGACGATCGCCAGCTGGACGGCACGCCCCAGCTTGGCCGTCGCTCCATCCATGTCGCCCGCTTTGCGGGCATCCAGGCCCTGCTGGATGGTCTGTGCCAGTTCGGCCTGGCCCGTATAGTGCGCGACCTGCGGATTCAACGCGGTGGAGACGACCATGTCCTCCGTCCACACGGCCCGCACCAGCCCCTGGGCGAGGGTGGCCGGGAGCCCGCCCCCGGGGCGCGGCAGCACCAGGGAGACGCGGGCGGCCAGCATCTCCTGCCCGACGTCGGCCGCGGGCACCCGCACACACAGGTGGTAGTCGCGGGACTCGTCGCCCCAGGAGCCCGTCGGATAGTCGCCGGCCCGCGCCCCGGCCTCGGCGCGCCGGTCGGTCAGGTCCTCGACCGCGGGCGCCACCTGCTTGACGAACACCACCTCGGCGCCCACCGGCGTCCACACTCGCAGGCCGACGTCCGCGACCTCCTTGCCCATCGCGGCGTCCATCATGCGCGTGAAGTCCGCGGCCAGGTCACAGGGGTCGGCCACGATATCGGCCGTGCCGAGCAGCGCGGAGGCGACGCCGGTGACCTCCTTGACCTCCCAGTCGGTGCCCACCCCGCGCGCATCGCAGGTGAAGCGGCCCGCGCAGGCCTCCAGCGCGGCCCGCAGCTCCGCCGGCTCCTCGTGCTCGTTGCGGCCGTCGGTCAGCAGGATGCCGTGCCGGATCGGCGCGTCGGCCGACGCCAGCAGACGGTCGGCGAGGCGCAGCCAGGTGCCGATCGCCGTGCCGCCGTCGGCGCTCAGCTTGCGCAGCGCGTCCTTCGCCCGGACCCGGGTGGCCGGGTCGGCGATCGCCGGCCGGCCCCCGCCCGGGAAGACCTCCACCGCCTTGTGGGTGCCGGCGACCACGGCGAAGGCGACGCCGTCGCGGATGGCGTCGATCGCGGCGGCGGTCGCCTCCCGCGCGCTGCGCATCTTCGTCGGCGGATAGTCCATGGAGCCGGAGCAGTCGACCATGATCACCACGGCCGCGCGCGGGGCCGGGCCGCCGCCCTGGTCCCGGGCCGGGGCGGGCGCCGGGACCGCCGGGATGGGCATCCCCCCGGTGGTGCCGCCGCCGGTGGAGGTGACCGTGACGATCGCGTTCACCTCGCGGCCGCCCTCGGGGAGGTATTCGTTCTGGTAGACCTCGACCGAGAACCGCGGCACGGTGGACTTGGCGAAGTTGGCCATCAGATCCGCTCCTTGGGCTCAACCGCTCCTTGGGCTCAACCGCTCCTTGGGCTCAACCGCCCCTGGGCTCAGACCGCTTGCTCGGCACCGGCGCTTCTCCGCAGGATCAGCCGGATCCTGCCCCGCCCGGCTCCGCGGGGAACGGCAGTACGGCCACTGTTACGTTGTCGTGGCCCCCGCCCTCCAGGGCGTGACCGACCAGCACGCGCGCGCTGTGCATCGGCCGGGCTCGGGCGTCCTGGGGCAGTGCGCGGGCCATCTCCTGCGCCGATTCCGCGTAGTTCCACAGGCCGTCGGTGCACACCACCACCACACCCGGCCGGTCCGGCTTGTAGGACGCGGTGTGCGGCTCCAGTTCATAGGCGTCCGCGCCGAGCCAGCCGGTGATGGCATGGGCCCGCTCGTCCGCGTACGCCTCCGCCTCGGACATCAGACCGGCCGCCACCATCTGGGCCGCCCAGGAGTCGTCCTCGGTGAGCCGGGCGGGCGGCGCCGAACGGTCGTCGGGCACCCAGTAGGCGCGGCTGTCGCCGATCCAGCCGACGGTCAGGATGCCGCTGGTGACCACCGCGCTGACGATGGTGCAGGCCGGCGCGTTCTGCTGGCGCTGGTGGGGTTCGTCGTGCGGACCCGTCCGGCCGTCCTCCGCCGCCAGCGAGTTCACGGCCTCCGCGGCGGCGACGATCGCCTCGTTCATGGCCTGCTGGGGATGGGCGCCGCGGGGCAGTGCGGCGAGCAGCGACTGGCCGGCCGCCCGGGCGGCGGCCGCGGACGCGTCGTCGGGGCGGGTCGCCGAGGAGACCCCGTCGCAGACGACCGCGAGCACCGCCGGCGAGCCGTCGGGCAGCGCGGCGGCGGACACGGCGAACGCGTCCTCGTTGCGGTGGTGGCGCAGCCCGCGGTCGCTGGCCGCCGCGACGCCCGCCAACTCCCGCTCCATGTGGTCGCGATCCCGTGGCTGGGCGTGGCCGCAGGAGTCGCAGTATCCGTCCTGGTCGATGGTGCCCTCCCGGCATGCGCCGCACAGGCGGCGGCCGCTGCTCGTGTCAGTGTCCGTTCCGGTGCCCGACATACCCGGAGTGTCGGGTGTGCCGGAGGCTGGTTGCTCCCCGAGAGCCGCCGTGGCCCGGGGGTCTGCCGCCGATTCGTCCTGCCCGCCCGGCACGTCCCAGGCCACCGGGACGTCCGGGGCCGCCGGGACGTCCTGGGCCGGTGGGGCCCACGCGGCAGCCGGGGGCGCCGGGGCGGGGGCCGGGAGCGGGTAGTCCTCCGGCTCCCGCCGCTCGGCCCGCGCCGCTCCGTTCACCGGGGGCACCGGATCCACCGGGTCCACCGGGGGCACGGGCACCGGGGGCGCCGGGCGGTCCGCGGCCACGGCGGCACCCGGCGCCGCCGACGCCAGGTCGGCCCCGCACACGCCGCAGAAGTTGTCACCCGACTCCAGCGGCTCTTCACAGGTCGGGCAGGCTGCCACTCCAGGCAGCTGCGGCATCTGCGACATCGATCACACCCACGTCCTGGGGCGGAAACGGTTGGCCCGCTCCACCAGTTCGATCCTTTCCTCGCCCCGCTGCGCGAGCCTGGCGAGTACCCGGTACGAGCGTTCCAAGCCGAAGCGCAGTCCCCGCTCGTCCAGACTGCTGCCCAGCAGGGACAGCCGGGCGCCGCCCGGCTGCGCGCCGCTGCTGCCGGACAGTACCCAATCCAGGGCGCTGCCCAGTACTTCCGTGCACAGCCGCTCGTACCGCACCGCGTCCAGGCCCAACTGGCCCAGCCGCTCGACCTGTTGCGCCGAGGCCATCAGATCGGCCAGCAGCGGCTCGTGGGCGGCGCGCTGCCGCAGCCGCGCCCGCACCGCCGCGACCCGGGCCGCCGTGTAGTGGATGGACGACTCCGGTACGGACTCCAGAGCGGCCACCGCACCCGCACGGTCCCCGGCGTACAGCAGGACCCGGGCGAGCCCGAAGGCGGCGCTCACATGGTTCGGGTCCGTCGTCCACACCAGCCGGTAGTACTCCGCCGCATTGTCCAACTGGCCGAGCACCTCGGCGCACACACCGAGCGCCAGCTTCGGCGCGGGCTCACCGGGAAACGCGTCATAGACGGCGTCGAACGACAGGGCCGCGGTCTCGTTGTCCCCGGTCGCCAGCGCATGCAGCCCCCGGTACCAGACGATCCGCCAGTCGTCGGGATAACCGGCCTCCAGACCGTCCAGCGCGATCCCCGCCTCACGCGCATGGCCCAGCTCCAACTGGGCGCGGACACGGCGCAGCCGCAGCTCCAGCGAGTCGGCGGGGGCCGCCCGCAGCGCCGCGTGCAACTCGGTCGGGGCGGAGGCCAGCAGCCCGGCGAGAAACCCGGCGTTGGCGTCGTCCGGATCCACCAGCGGCACCGGCAGCGCCAGGGCGGTGGCGCGGGCGTCCAGCGGCGCGATCGCCGGCAGCGGCAGGGCGAGCACGCCCTCGGGACGGGGCGGAGCGGCGGCCGCCCGGCCCCGGCCGGCACGGGCGCCGAGCACGGACGCGTCCTGCCCCTGCTCGGCGAACAACCGGGTGTCCACCACCCGCGGCTCGGGCCCGAACAGCGTCGACAGCGCCGGCCGGGGCCGCCCCGTCTGCAACGCCACGACCTCCCGCAACACGCCCGTCAGCTGGTCGGCCATCTCCTGCGCGGAGCCGAACCGGCGGTTCGGATCGGGGTCGGTGGCCCGCACCAGCAGCCGGTAGAACGACTCGTAGCGCTGGAACACCTCGATGTTCCCCGGATCGGGCAGGCTGTCCGCGAAGACGTTCGTATAACCCTGGAAGTCGAAGGTGAGCACGGCCAGCGTGCGCGCCACCGTGTACAGGTCCGAGGCGACCGTCGGGCCGAGCTCCGAGACCTCGGGGGCCTGATAGCCGACCGTGCCGTAGATCGGGCTCTCCTCGTCGTCCATCCGCCGCACCGCGCCCATGTCGATGAGCTTGAGCTGATCCTGCTGCTGGATGGCGTTGTCGACCTTGAAGTCGCAGTAGAGCAGATTGCGGCTGTGCAGATGACCCAGGGCCTCCAAGGCCTCGATGCCGTACGCGCACGCCTGCTCGACCGGCAGCGGATCACGCCTGCCGTCCGGCGCGCGGCGGGCGTTCGCGATGTCCTTCAGCGACTTGCCGCCGACGTACTCCATCACGATGTAGCCGTCGAGGCTGCCGGTGCGCTGGTCGAGGTGTTCGACGAAGTTGTAGATGCGGACGATGTTGGAGTGCTCGATCTCGGCCAGGAACCGGCGCTCCGACACGGCGACGGACAGCGCCTCCTCGTCGCCCGTGTCCAGCAGGCCCTTGAGGACCACCCAGCGGTTTGACACCGCCCGGTCGATGGCCAGATAGATCCAGCCGAGACCGCCGTGGGCCAGACACCCCGCCACCTCGTACTGGCCGTGCACGATGTCGCCCGGGCTCAGCTTGGGCACGAACGAGTACGGATGGCCGCACTTGGTGCAGAAGCCCTCGGTACGGCCCGGCCGGTCGCCCCGGGCGCGCCCCACCGGCGCCCCGCAGTCGCTCCGGCTGCAGAACCTCTTGCGCTCCGGCACCTCCGGATCGGCCAGCACCGCCGTACGCGGATCGGGCCGCGGCACCTCCGGCACGCTGACCAGACCCGCGCCCAGCCGGCTGCGCCCGGAACGGGCCGCGGCCGAGGAACGCGAGCTGCGCACCGACACCGAACGCGAGGAGGACCGCCCCGACCCCAGCGAACGCGACAGCCGCCCCGACACCGAGCGCCGGGACGAGGACGACCGCGACGACGGCCGCGAAGAAGAACGCGAACCGGTCCCCGACGAGCCGCTTCCCCGGTCCCCGCGCCCCACGCCGGTGATACCGGTGGGCTGCGAGGCGACCATTCCGTCCCGCGAGACGACCGGGGCCATGCCACAGGTGTCGCAGTACAGCTGGCCGCCGCCCACATCCTCGTACGACCCGCCGCAGCCACGCCGCTGACACCTGCCCACAGCGCTCACAGCACCCCTCCCGTCCTTCGGTCCTGAGGCTCCTGCGGCGCCGTCTGGCGCGGGACCAGGGCCTCGGCCGCGGCCTGCTGGTAGCGCAGCACCGCCGCTTCGGCGGCGCGCAGATCACAGGGCGCGCTCCACAGCATCCGGCGCGCCGTGTCGTACCGCTCGATCAGCAGCGGGTCCTCGGCCATGCCGTGGCGCGCGACCTTCGCCTTGTACGCGTCCAGACGGCCGCGCAGCTCGGCCCGGACCGCCAGCGGCGCGGTCACCGCTGTCAGCGACTCCCGGGCCCGCAGCAACTCGTCGTCAGCGCGCTCCTCCAGCGACTCGAGCAGCGGGGAGAGCCGGTGCCACTGGGCGCGCCTGCGGTACTCGGCCGCCGTCACCAGCTGCTCCTGCAGCACCGTCGGCGGGCCGCTGACCGCCGGCACCTCGGATGCCGCGATCTTCGCCAGCACCTCGCCGCGCGCCTGCCGCGCCTCGGCGAGCGTGCGGTCCGCGCGGGAGAGGACGTCACGCAGCCGCATCAGCCGCCGCTCCGCGTCCTGCCGCACATCGAGAACCGCCTCGATCTCGCGCCGTACGTCCTCCAGGGCGCGGGCCGCGGCGTCATAGCGGGTGGTGTCGGGGCGGCCGCCGCCGGGCGCGGAGCTCGGCGAGGCGCCGGACCAGAAGGCGAGCGGATCGGAGACGACCTCGGCGCGCAGCGAGGTCAGCTCCGCGGTGATCCGCTCCAGATCGTCACCGGAAGGGTGCTCCCCGGGGCGCACCCCCACCGAATGGGCGAGGGAGCGGGTGCGGCGCAGCTCGGCGGAGAGCATGTCGATACGGGCGGGCAGCGCGGACCACACGGCGTCGGCCGTGACGATGACATCAAGGGCCTCGGCGTACCAGCGGTTCATCCGGTCGACCAGCGCGTCCAGCGTCAGCTGCTCGCTGAGCAGCGGCGAGCCGGTGAGCGAGGCGCTGCTGGGCAGCGTGATGCCGGGGCCCCGCAGCAGCTCGGTCAGCTCGGCCAACTCGCCGGGCGTCGACCAGCGGTGGCGGGCGCGCACCTCACGGGCGGAGTGCAGCGCGTCCGTGTAGGCGTCGAAGTACGTCCACAGCAGGGAGATGGCCTGTTCGGTGGTGGCCCACCGGTCCTTGGTGACGCCCGTCAGCTCGGCGCCCTCCAGGAGTCTGCGGCCCGCGTGGTCCTGGAGGGCGAGCAGCGAGGACTCGATCGCCTCGTGTTCGGCGCCGAGCTTCGCCAGCACGCGGTCCACCTCCTCGCGGCCCATGACCGGCTTGTCGGGTTCCCCCGCGGAACTGGGGAAGGGTCCCGTGCCCCCCATCGATCACCTCTCCGTGTCCGTGCCCTGTGAACTGCGTGATCCGTATTCGCTCATCCCTACTGCGCGCACGTGCCGCGTGCATCCCTACGCGCGCCCGCCCGGCGCCAACCCTCGGCGGCTGCCCGTCCTTCGCTGCCCGTCCATGGACGCTGCTCCCTGGGCGCTAGTCCTTGTACACCGGGGCCGGTGCCGCCGGATTCTCCTCCGTCCTGCCGAGATCTTCGGCGAGCCACTTGCGGTAGGCCCGCATCCAGGGGCTGTTGTCACCGCCGGAGCGGTACTCCTCCAGCACCTTGTTGACCCGGCGTACCAGGTCCTCGTCGGATCTGTTCATCGCCACGCCGTAGAACTCCTCGGTGAACGGCTTGCCGACGAGCTTGACGGACGGGTCCTGAGCCGCCTGCCCGGCCGCCAGGGCGTTGTCCGTGATCACGGCGTCCACCTGGCCGAGCTGCAGCCTGACCAGGCAGTCGAGCTGGTTGGGCACCGGGTCGACCTTGATCGCACCCAGGTCCTTCGCGCCGCCCTTCTCCTTGTCCAGCTCGGCCTCGGCGGTGGAACCCTGCGCCGTGCAGACCCTCTTGCCGCGCAGCGAGGTGTTGTACCCCGTGACGGAGGAGCCCTCGGGCACCAGCACCTGCTGCCCCGCCTTGAAATAGGCGGTGGAGAACGCGACGTCCTTCAGACGGTCGCAGTTGATGGTCATCGTGCGGACGACGATGTCCACCTTCCCCTGCTGCAGGGCCTTGATCCGCTGGCTGGTGGGGATGGCACGGTAGATGACCGCGTCGGGATCGCCGAAGATGTCCTTGGCGATGGCGCGCACCAACTCGATGTCGAAGCCGGTGAGATCACCGGTGGCCGGGTCGCGGTAGCCCCAGCGGTAGCTGTTCTGGTCCACCCCGGCGATCAGCTTGCCCAGCTTGCGGCCGTCGACCCTCCGGTTCTTGATGCGCTGTATGGCCGGGCCGCTCGCGCTCGACGGCCGCAGGCTGGCCTCCGGCCGGACACACTTGCCCGTGGTGGTCGCCGCCGTCGTCCCCACCGCCCGCGGACGCGCCCCGGCCCCGCCGCCGTGCCCGCTCCCGCCGCCCTGGTCGTCGAGCGCCGCGGGCACGAAGATCGCCGTGGCCACCCCCAGGGCGCAGACGGCCGCCGCGGCACCCGACCGCACTGATCGCCCCGCTCGCATCCTCAGACCCCCCATCGCCCTCACCGGTACTCCGCCAGCCGGCGGCCCATGCCCAGCAGCGCGGCCGCCGCGCCCAGCGCGGCCAGCACCCCGGCGCCGAGCGCCAGCCCGCCCAGCGCGCCCCGCCCGTCGTCCGCCGCCCGCTTGAACTCCCGCTGCTCGTGGTCCAGGGCCTTCGCCAGCAGATCGTCGACCTTGTCGAACGACTCGCCCGTGCTGCCCTCACCGCCGATGACCTTCGCCCGCGCGTCCTTGTAGTCGCCCGCGTCGTCGTCGGCACGGGCGGCCTTGTGGCGCACCTGCCACTCCCGTACGCGCGTGATGGCCTGGTCCACCGGGGCGCGGCCCTCGTCGTCGTCCGCGAGGTCCCGCGCCCGGGCCAGCAGGCTCCCGGGGGCGGCCCCGGACTTGCCCCCGCCCGCGACGCTCCCGGCATCCGCGCCGTCATCGCCTATGAGGCCCGACATCTGCTCGGCATAGCCCACCTCGTAGGCGTCCTTGCCCTTGTCCTTGCCTTCCTTGTCGACGACGACCGCGCCGCGTGCCACCAGCGTCAGGTTCTCGTCGCCGCGGGCGCGCAGCGAGTCGATCCGGGCCTCGTTGAGCACATGCAGGGACTTGGCCCCATGGTCATTGGAGTCGTTCAGCGCGGAGCGGGCGAGGCCATGGCCGACCGCCAGCCACACCAGCGCCACCGCCGAAGCGGCCGCGGAGGCGAGCAGCCCGCGGTTGAACACCCGGTTGGTGCGCAGAAAGTCACGGCGCTGGGCCCAGCCCAGGGCGGCCAGCGCGGCGACACCGATGCCGATCGCCGCCCACGGCCAGGCCGTCGCCTCCTCGTAGTCCTCGCCGAGCCGCGCGGTCTCGGCCTGGTACAGCCGTCCGGCGGCCGGCAGCAGCCGCTGCCGCATGGTGTCGTTGGCATACCGCAGATAGGCCCCGCCCAGCGGCAGCCCCTGGCGGTTGTTGGCCCGCGCCGACTCGACCAGACCCGCGTAGACCGGCAGCAGCTCGCTGATCCGGCGTATCTCCTCGCGGGCGGTGGCCGAGCCCTCCGTATTGGCCGCGGCCCGCACCAGCAGCTTGGCGGCCCGGTCGATATCCGCCTCGTAACGCCGCCGCACCTCGGCCGGCTCCTGCCCGCCGGCCAGGAAGGCACTCGCCGCGGTGGTGTCCGCGTCGGCCAGGGAACGGTAGATGCTCGCCGCGTCGGCACTCAGCGGCTGGCTGTGCTCGACCACCGCGTCCGCCGCGGTCTGCCGGTCGGAGACCTGCCACGCCGTCACCGCCCCGAACGCCACCACCAACGCCGCGAGCACGGCCCCGATGACCCGCAGCCGCCCCGGCTCCGTCGTCGCCGCGGCCCGGGCCCGCCCGATGCCCTCCCGCCACGCGGCCCGCCGCCGCCCCGACAACGCGGGCGCGGCCGCTGCTCCGGCCGCGCCGGTGGTCGGCGGGTATGCCACGAGACCTCCCCCTCGGTCCTGACCCCTCAGTCACTGTCGACGGCCCGTCGCCCGGTGCGGCGGGGGACAGGTGTCCGGGCAGCAGTATGGACGCAGCCGACGACGAGCACACCGGTCGTGCCCGGATCTTGGCCCGATCGCGATCTTCGCCTCTGAGCCGCCGGCCCCGGGGTGTCCGCGTCGTCCTCCTTCTCCCAACTTCTCATACGCTTCTCGGCGCGGATCGGTTCCCAATCACCCGCCCCGACCTGGAAAATCGGCGTCCTCAGCCCCGGGCGTAATGCGCGCGCAGCACCGCGTACGCCGCCGCCGGCGCGCCCGTGCGGTCCAGACCGAGCAGGGCCGCTCCGAGCACGGGCGGCGCGGTGACCACCCTCGGCTCGGCCTTGGGCGCGCGCTCGGCCAGCAGCTCGCGGACCCGGTCGTCCAGGAGCGGATGGCGCGCCGCGAGCACACCGCCGCCCAGCACCACCGGCGTCTGCTCACCGAGCAGTTCGAGCCGGGTCAGGGCCACCGTGGCCATGGTGACCACCTCCTCCGCCTGCCGGGCGACGACGGCGCGCGCGATCCCGTCACCCGACTCGGCCACCGCGAAGAGCACCGGCGTCAGCTCATGGCGCCGCGCCGGGGCGATCCGCCCCAGATGAAGCGCCTCGATCAACTCGTACATGGTCGCCAGGCCGAAGTGCTCGGGCAGGGCGCGGGCCAGCGCCGTCGACGCACCACGGCCGTCCTCCGCGCGCGCCGCCCACCACATCGCCTCCTTCGACAGATCACTGCCGCCGCCCCAGTCGCCGGAGAGCCGGCCGATGGCGGGAAACCGCGCGGTGCGGCCTCCGTGGCCCAGCCCCGCGCAGTTGATGCCCGCGCCGCAGACGACGGCCACACCGGTCGGCTCACCGTCGTCCGCGACCCCGGCCCGCAGCAGCGCGAACGTGTCGTTGGCGACCGTGACACTCGCCCCCCACCCCTGGGCCGCCAGCAGCGGCGTCACCTGCTCCTCCTCGGCCGGTAGGTCCACATTGGCCAGGCAGGCCGAGACATGCTCGGTCGACGGCGGCCCGTCGAACCCGGCGGCCCGCGCCGCCCGCGCCACCAGCGGGGCCAGCGAGGCCACCGCGGCCTCGGCGCCGACGACGGGCGGCGCGAAGCCGCCGCCGCGCGCCGTGCCGAGAACCGCCCCGTCCGGGCCGACCAGCGCCACGTCGGTCTTGCTGTTGCCCGCGTCCACCGCCAGGACGGACGCACTCGGCGGATGGGCGCTCACGCCCTGGGACTGCTTCAGGCCCACGCCAGGTGCTCCCGGTTGTGCGCGATGAGAGTGTCGGTCAGCTTCTCGGCGTACTCGATCTGGCCGATCAGAGGGTGCGCCAGCAGGGCGTCGAAGACCCGCTCACGGCCGCCCTTCAACGCCGCCTCCAGCGCCAGGTCCTCGTACGCGGTGACATGGGCGACCAGCCCCGCGTACAGGGGCTCCAGCGGGCTGACGGGCAGCGGGCTCGCGCCGCGCCCGTCCACGGCCGCGGGGACCTCGATCACCGCGTCGTCCGGGAGGAAGGGCAGCGTGCCCCGGTTGAAGGTGTTGACGATGCGCACCTCACCAGTGTCCCGTAGCAGGGACGAGGTCAGATCGACCGCCGCCTCCGAATAGAAGGCGCCGCCGCGCTTGCCCAGCAGCTCGGGCTTCTCGTCGAGCGCCGGATCGGCGTACATCTCCAGCAACTGCCGCTCGATCGCCGCGACCTCGGCCGCCCGCGACGGCTTGGTCCCCAGCTCCCGTACGACCGCGTCGTGTTGGTAGTAGTAGCGCAGATAGTACGAGGGGACGACGCCGAGGCGGTCGAGCAACGTACGCGGCATCCGCAGATTGCCGGCGATCGCATCACCGTGCTCGGCCAGCAGCTTGGGCAGCACGTCCTCGCCGTCCGGGCCGCCGAGCCGCACCGCGCGCTCCCAGGTGAGGTGGTTGAGACCGACGTGGTCCAGCGACACCTCCTCCGGGGCCACGCCCAGCAGCTTCGCGAACCTCCGCTGGAAGCCGATCGCGACATTGCACAGCCCGACCGCGCGGTGCCCCGCCGTCAGCAGCGCACGGGTCACGATGCCGACAGGGTTGGTGAAGTCCACGATCCACGCGTCCGGGTTGCGGCGGCGCACCCGCTCGGCGATGTCCAGCACCACCGGGACTGTGCGCAGCGCCTTGGCGAGCCCGCCCGCGCCGGTGGTCTCCTGCCCGACGCAGCCGCACTCCAGCGGCCAGGTCTCGTCCTGGTCGCGGGCGGCCTGCCCGCCCACGCGCAGCTGCAGCAGCACCGCGTCCGCGCCGTCCACGGCCGCGTCCAGGTCATCCGTCCAGGAGATCCGGCCGGGGTGGCCCTGCTTGGCGAAGATCCTCCGCGCCAGCCCGCCGACCAGCTCCAGCCGGTCGGCGGACGGGTCGACCAGGACCAGCTCCTCCATCGGCAGCACATCCCGCAAGCGGGCGAATCCGTCGACGAGTTCGGGGGTGTAGGTGGATCCGCCACCCACCACTGCGAGCTTCAACCCTTGACTCCTGTCAGTGTGACGCCTTCGACGAAGGCTTTCTGAGCGAAGAAGAAGACGATGATGACGGGGGCCATGACCAGCAGTGTCGCGGCCATCGTCAGATTCCAGTTGACGCTGTGCGCGCTCTTGAAGCTCTCCAGGCCGTACGACAGCGTCCAGGCGCCCGGATTCTGCGCGGCGTAGATCTGCGGGCCGAAGTAGTCGTTCCAGCAGTAGAAGAACTGGAACAGCGCGACGGCCGCGATACCCGGCTTGGCCATGGGCACGATGATCCGCAACAGGGTCCGCAGCTCCCCACAGCCGTCGACCTTCGCGGATTCCAGATATTCCCCGGGGATCGTCAGCAGGAACTGCCGGAGCAGAAAGATGGAATACGCGTCGCCGAACGCCATCGGAATGATCAGCGGCCACAGCGACCCCGACAGATGGAACTGCTGGGCCCACACCAGATACATCGGCACCACCACGACCTGCGGCGGCAGCATCATCGTGGAGATGACCAGGATCATGGCGGTGCGACGGCCCCGGAAGCGGAATTTGGCGAGCGCGTAGGCGACCGGCACCGAGGAGATCAGCGTGAACGCCGTACCGAGCCCCGCGTATATCAGGGAATTGCGCCACCAGTCCAGAAAACCCGGGGTGTTGAAGACCTCGGTGTAATTGGACCAGTGCCATGCGTCGGGCCACAGATCGCCGCTCATCGCCTGGCTGTCACTCATCACCGAGGTCAGAAAGACGAAGACGAACGGCAGCACGAAGAACAGGGCCGCGGCGATGGCGACCGCGTGCACGGCGATCCAGTGCAGTGCGGCCTTGCGGCGGGCGGCCGGGGCGGAAGAGGGGCGGACGGCGGGCCGCGCCGGCGCGGACGGAGCCGAGAGGGTGGTGGTCATGACGGTTGGTCCCCTTAAGCCTTCTCAGTCGTCCGCCGACAGCAGACCGGCTCGCCGGCGCATCAGCAGGGTGGTGACGGCCATCGCGATCGCGAAGAGCACGAGCGACAGCACACAGGCGGCCCCGGTGTTGAAGTTCTGGAAGCCGAGCGAGTACACGAGCTGGGGCACGGTGAGCGTGGAGTGGTCGGGGTAGCCGGGCTGGATCACCGTGCCGGGGCCGATGCTGACGCCCGAGGCCAGCTTCCCGGCGACCAGGGCCTGCGTGTAGTACTGCATGGTCTGCACCACACCCGTCACGACCGCGAACATCACAATGGGCGTGATCGACGGCCAGGTGACATAGCGGAACCTGGTGAACGCCCCGGCGCCGTCCAGCTCGGCCGCCTCGTACTGCTCCTTCGGCACATCCAGCAGCGCGGCCATGAAGATGACCATCAGGTCGCCGATGCCCCACAGGGACAGCATCACGAGCGACGGCTTGGCCCAGGCCGGGTCGTTGAACCAGTTCGGCGCGTCGATCCCGAACGTGCCGAGAATGTCGTTCACCGGGCCGGTGCCGGGGTTGAGAAGAAAGACGAACGCGACGGTCGCGGCGACCGGCGGGGCCAGATAGGGAAGGTAGAAGGCGGTCCGGAAGAATCCGACGCCTGACTTGATCTTGGTGACCAGCAGCCCGATGCCCAGGCCGAACACCACGCGCAGCGTGACCATCACCACGACCAGCCACACCGTGTTCCACAGCGCCGGCCCGAACAGCGGCATCTGCTCCAGCACATACCGCCAGTTGCGCAGGCCCACGAAGGTCGGCGCCTTGATCTGGTTGTAGTGCATGAAGGAGAAGTAGACGGTGGCGATCAGCGGATAGCCGAAGAAGACGGTGAAGCCGACCAGCCAGGGCGAGAGAAAACCGACGGTGCGCAGCCGCTCGCGCAGATGCTTGCGGCGCAGGGCGGGCGCGTTCGTTGTCATCGTGGCCATGTCGCCCTCCGTCAGTCCTGCGCCTGGAGAATATCGGCGTCTATCTGGTCGTCCAGTTCTCTGAGGCCCTTGTCCAGGTCATGGACCTTTCCCGCCTCCACGTCGTATGAGAAGTCCTGCAGCGAGGTCACGTACTGTCCGCCGTTGATCGAGGGCGGAAGGGCGTTGCTGTGCTTGTTCTGCGCGATGTCGAGGAAGGTGCGGAAGGTCGGATCGGAGTCCAGCTCGGGGGAGGCGAGCGCCGCTTTGGTGGACGGCACATTGTGAATGGCGTTGGCGAAGGCGACCACCTGATCGGTGTCCGCGGTCAGGAAACGCACCAGTTCCCAGGCGGCGTTCTGATGCTTGCTGCTGTGCGCGATACCCGTGACGGTGCCGGTGAGATAGCCCCGGCCGTAGGTGTCGGCCTGGTCGTCGGGCACGGGCAGCGGGGCGGTGCCCCACTTGAACTTCGCGTCCTTGAGGAAGAGGCCGCGCCATTCGCCGTCCAGGTGCATGGCCAGCTTGCCGGTCAGAAACGCGTTCTGGGAGGAGAACTCATCGCCGAAGGAGGTGCGGAAGGTCTCCAGCGGCCCGTAACCGCCCTGTTCCTGGATCAGGTCCCGCACGGTGGCGTAGAAGTCCTTGATCTTTCCTTCCTTCTCCAGCCGCGCCTTTCCGTGCTTGTCGAAGTACGTCGGGCCCCACTGGGCGAAGAGCCGGTCCGGGCTGTTCTGGTAGAGCCGGAAGTCGGGCATGAAGCCGACCCGCTCATAGCCGCCGCCCTTGGTGCGCTCGGTCAGCTTGGCGGCGTCCCGTTTGAGCTCCGACATGGTGCGCGGGGGGCGCGCGATGCCCGCCTCCTCGAAGGCGTCCTTGTTGTAGTACATGCCGTAGGCGTCGGCGAGCAGCGGCAGCGCGCACTGCTTGCCCTCGTAGCTGGTGTAGTTCAGCAGCGTCTTGGGGAAGACCTTCTCCTTGTCGAGACCGGTCTTCTGCATGAACGGGTCGAGATCCACCCACATACCGGACGAGCAGTACTGGCCCACGTTGTTGGTGGTGAAGGACGTGACGACGTCGGGGGCGTCACCGCCGCCGGCCCGTAGCGCCTGGTTGATGGTCTCGTCGGTGACATTGCCGACGGACTTCACCTTGATGTTGGGGTGGAGCTTCTCGAAGCGGGCGATGCTGTCGTTGATCGCTTTGACTTCGTTCGGCTCCGACCAGCCGTGCCAGAACGTGAGCGTGACCGGTTCGGTCGGATCGTCGTCGGCACTGCCGGTGCTCGGGTTGGCGCAGCCCGTCAGGAGCAGGGCGGCGGCGCAGAGCGCCGCCGCGAGAGGGACCGGTGATCGTCGTGGCATGGACGGACTTCCTTGTGCACGGGGGGACGGCAGGGAAGCGGCGGTGCGGGGCGCCGGGCGGGGGGTTGGGTACGGCGATTCGAGACCAGGGGTTGTCGGGGACAGGGGGAACCGGGTCGAAGGCTCAGGCGGTGTCGAAGACGGTGTGACGGGCATCGGTGAGCGCCGTCTGCAGCGCGCCGATGAGAATCGGATCCCCCTCGATGGCGCTGATCCGCAAGCGCGGCCGGGGCAGTGCGAGCCCCGTCATCTCGGCCTCGACCAGCTCGCGCAGCCGCTCCCCACCGGCCTGGGCGACCTGCCCGGAGAGCACCACCAGCTCCGGGTCGACCACCGCCACGACCGAGGCGAGCCCGGTGGCCAGGCGGCGGGCCAGCTCGGTGAGGACGGCGTCGCCCGCGCCGGGCGTGCGCAGCGCGGCGGCGAGCGCCTTGGCGGCGGTGGGCGCCTCGATGCCGTGCTCCCGGGCCAGTTCGACCACGGCGGGGGAGCCGACCAGCTTCTGGAAGCCCCCGCCCGCGTCCGGCCGGGCGGCACTGTCGTCCCCGCCGCGTGCGAGCGGAGCCCCCGGCAGCGGCATATAGCCGATCTCCCCGGCGCCACCGGTCGCCCCGCGCAGCAGGGTGCCGCCGAGCACGATGGCCGCGCCGACGCCCTCGTCGGCCCAGACGAGCGCGAAGTCGTCGAAGTCCTGCGCGGTGCCGTGGTGCTGCTCGGCGACGGCCGCGAGGTTGACGTCGTTCTCGATCACGAGGGGCGTGCCCAGCACCTCGGCCAGCTCGTCCCGCATGGTGCGGGACTGCCAGCCCGGCAGATGGGGTGCGTAGCGCAGCACCCCGGTGTGCGGGTCGAGCGCGCCGGGGGTGCCGATCACCGTCTGCCGCAGATCGTCCCGGGTGAGCCCGGCGGCGGCCAGCGCGCCGTCCACGGCCTCGGCGACGAGCTCGCCGGTGCGGTTGCGCACCGACTCGGCGGTCGCCTCGGCGTTCACCCGGTGCTCGCCGAGGACCCGGCCCGTGATGTCGGCGACGGCGGCGGTGATGCCCTCCTGGTCGACGGCGAGCGCCGCGACATGGGCGGCGGCCGGGTTGATCTCGTACAGCTGGGCGTTGGGCCCGGGGCGGCCGGTGACGTTCCCGGTCGTCCGCACCAGCCCCGCGGCCTCCAGGCGGGTCAGCAGCTGGGAGGCGGTGGGCTTGGAGAGCCCGGTCAGCTCGCCCAGCCGGGTCCTGGTCAGCGGCCCGTGCGCGACCAGCAACTCCAGCGCGGCCCGGTCGTTCATGGCGCGCAGCACGCGCGGCGTTCCCGGAGTGCCTGATGCGGCCATGGTGGGTGCCCCCGTATCGCTCGAACTTCTCTGTTAAGAAACTTTCCTATTGATGAACAGCAAGGTAAGGGGCGGGGCGGCGGGCCGTCAATGGGCGCGGCCGGGTCAGTGGGCGGGCGGCGGCGGACCGGCGCGGGCCGGGGCGGGCCGGGGCCGGAGCCGAGGGTTCCTCCACCGGTGGTCCAGCGGTGACTGCCACCGTCGCAGGCAGTCGAGAGAACGGGGAGCGCATGAAAACAACCTCACGAGGGCCGCTCGCGGTGTTCATCGCCGTGCTGCTCGCGGTCGCCGCCGGGGCCGGCGGCGCGCGGGCCGCGTCGGACGGCCCGCACGGCTCGAGCGGGGCGAAGGGCGGGGCGGTCGGCTCGGGCGGGGCGAAGGGCGGCCCGAACGGCTCAGGCAGGGCGAAGGGCGGGGGCGCGGCCTCGGCCGCGCTGATCCAGGCCGGGGGCGGCCGGGGCGCCGCCCGGGCCGAGGCCGCCGAAGCGGTACGGGCCTACTGGACGCCCGAGCGGATGCGGCACGCCGCATACCAGGGCGGCGGCCCGGCCCGGGGCGCCATGGAGCAAGCCCAGCGGCAGATCGCGGCTCCCGCCACCGAGCCCACTGTCGAGCCCGGCTCCGTACCCCCGGCCGCGGCGAGCAGCCCGGGTGCGCCCACCGCGGCCGACGAGATCCCGATCCGCGTCGGGCGGATCCTGTACGTCGATCCGTTCGACGGCAAGGACAAGGCCTGCGACGGCAACGCGCTGAACAGCGGCTCGCGCCGGCTGGTGGTCACCTCCGGCAGCTGTGTGTACAGCCGGGCCGCACACGCCTGGATGAACAACTGGGTCTTCATTCCCGGGTACTTCAGGGGGAGCGCGCCCTACGGCAAGTTCGTCGGCGACTGGGGATACACGTTCAACGCCTGGATCGACGACGGCAATATGAACTACGACTTCGGGCTGGCCACCACCCACCCCAACGAGTCCGGCCAACGGCTCGTCGACAGGGTCGGCGGCGACGGCTTCGCCTGGAACCAGCCCAGGGAGGAGTTCGTGAGCGCCAACGGATACTCCGTCAACGCGCAGATCCCCTCCGGGTGCGGCGGCTACACCCGCGCCGCCTCCTTCGGGGGCATCGAGCTTCCCTGCGCTCCGTCGGACGGCGGGCTCTCCCGGGGCGGCCGCTGGCTGATGAACGTCGACCCCGACACCACCCTCGGCTACGTCAACGGCGTGACGAGCATCCACCAGCCCAGCGGCTGGCTCCAGAGCCCCTACGTCAACACCGAGTTCAGGGACTTCTACTACCGGGTCGCCGACGCCTGACTCCCGGCTGACGCCATCCCCACCGGAATTGAGGAACCATCATGCGCGCTCCCAGGACCCTGAAGACACTCGCCGTCCGCGCCGCGCTCGCGGTGGGCACGGCCCTCGCGGTCTCCACCACCCTCCTCGTCCCCGCCACCCAGGCCGCGGCGGCGCCCGCGGCCGTCGCGCGGGTTGCCGCCGGGCCCACGCTGATCAGCTACGACATCCAGTCCAAGACCCTCACCGGCAGCGGCTTCCTGCCCAGCCACCGGGTGTGGGTCAGGACCGCCGTCTCGGGTTCGGTGCCGACCTGCGGCACCGTGACCCTCTCCGACCTCCGCACCAGCCCCACGCTGCTGCAGACCACCTCCGACCCGTCCGGGAACATCTCCGTCCCGGTGGACCCCAAGGCCACGCTGCCGCCGCTGCTGGTCTGCCCCAACCCGATCGTCTATCTCTACGGGGCGTATCCGGGCGAGCGCGTCCACTTCAGCGCCCACGACGAGCGCTATGAGAACGGCCGTCTGGTCTGGAGCAACACGCTGACCGTCACGGCCTGAGCCCCCCACAGCCCGGGACCCCGTACGCACAGCCGCGCGACCACCGCGGCTGTGCGTACGGCTGCTTCCCGGCTTACTTCTGCACCGGCGGGGCGGCCGGCGGGGCGGCGGGCGGCGCGGCGGGCGGTGGGATCGGGGACGCGGCCAGGGCCTGCGGGGAGTCCGGGTTGGACAGGGCCGACGGCGCCGCGACGGTCGACGTCGCCGCGTCGGCGGCGTCCTCGGGCTGCAGATCCGGGTCCAGGGGGCGGCCGACGATGCGGATCCCCGCCTCTTCCAGCGCCTTCTTGATCCGCCAGCGCAGCTCGCGCTCGACGCCGAGCGCCTTGCCCGGCATGGTCCGCGCCGACACCTTCACGACCATGGAGTCCAGGTAGACCGCGTCAAGCCCGAGGACCTCGATCGGCTCCCACAGCCGCTCGTTCCAGGGCTCCTCCTTGGCCATGTCCACCCCGACCTGGGTGATCAGCGCGCGGACCCGTTCCAGGTCCTCGTCCGCGCGGAGCTGGACGTCCACACCGGCCGTGGCCCAGCCCTGGCTGAGGTTGCCGATCCGCTTGACCTCGCCGTTGCGCACGTACCAGATCTCGCCGTTGTCGCCGCGCAGCTTGGTGACGCGCAGCCCGACCTCGATCACCTCGCCGGAGGCCACCCCGGCGTCGATCGAGTCGCCGACCCCGTACTGGTCCTCCAGGATCATGAACACGCCGGACAGAAAGTCGGTGACCAGGTTGCGGGCGCCGAAACCGATGGCCACACCCGCGACACCGGCGCTGGCCAGCAGCGGCGCCAGATTGATCTGCAGCGTCGACAGGATCATCAGCGCCGCGGTGCCCATGATCAGGAACGAGGCGACGGAGCGCAGCACGGAGCCGATCGCCGCGGAGCGCTGGCGCCGCCGCTCGGCGTTGACCAGCAGCCCGGCCAGCGCCGTGCCGTCCACGGCCTGGGCGGTGCGGTTCATGCGCTCTATCAGCTTGGTGATGGCGCGCCGCACGACGGACCGCAGCACGAACGCGATCACCAGGATCAGGGCGATGCGCAGCCCGATGCTGAGCCAGGTGGACCAGTTCTCCTCCACCCAGCCCGCGGCGTTGGTGGCGCTCTGCTGCGCGTCCTTCAGCGTGGTGGGAGCGCCGGGGGTGGTGGGAGTGGGAGTAGGCGTGGCGTCTGCGGCCGGAGCAGCGGACCAGAACACAGCGAAACCCTTCATGTGCGACATGCCCGCACGGAGGACCGCGCGCGCAACCCCTCACACAGTAGCCGGGCCCGGGAATGTGCCGTTCCTGTGTTCGAGAGCGCGTGAGGGCGCCGAGGGGGCGTACAAGAGCGGGGTGAGGGCGTCAGCCCGGTGGTTTCCGCCGCGGCCCCGGATGCCTCGTGATTCTCGCCACTCCCATGGGTGTCCGCCGGTCCGGAGGGCCGCCGGATTCCGCTCTTCCGGCGGTATGCGCGCGGTACGCGGAAATGCCTCTCAACCGTTAACCCGGTGATGGTGGCGTTCCGGCCAGGGTTCAGGGGAAACTGGGGGAGATCGTCCCGGCGCGAGCCACGCGCCGCCGGCGTACAAGGAGGCACCCGTGCCGCATGTCCTGGTCCTCAACGCGTCGTACGAGCCGCTCGGCGTCGTACCGCTCCGCCGCGCGCTCGTACTCGTCCTCAATGACAAGGCCGTCAGCCTTGAGGACTCAGGCGCCCTGATGCACAGCGCGACCCATGTCATACCCGCACCCAGCGTGGTCCGCCTGAAACGGTTCGTCCGGGTGCCCTACCGGGGCCCCGTCCCCCTCACCCGCCGTGCCCTGTTCGCCCGCGACGGCGGGCGATGTGCGTACTGCGGTGGCGTGGCGACCAGCGTCGACCACGTCATCCCCCGCAGCCGCGGCGGCCAGCACACGTGGGAGAACGTGGTGGCCGCGTGCCGTCGCTGCAACCATGTCAAAGCCGACCGCCATGTCGCGGAGATCGGCTGGCGGCTGCGCCATCAGCCGGCGCCGCCGTCGGGCCTCGCCTGGCGGATCATCGGCACAGGGCATAGGGACCCGCGCTGGCTGCCATACCTGCAGCCGTACGGCGCGGAGGACGCCATGGCCCGGATCGACGGCAGATCTGCCTGAGACCGGGCCATCGTCATGTCTGCGTGGCTGTGTGTCCGCGTGGCCGTGCGGTGTCGGCGCGGCGGTCCGCGGACCGTGGCCCCCGTGGCGGAGCGGGGGCCGGGCGCGGCCCGCGGCCCGTGTCAGTGCGTCGTCACCGCGTACGCCGCCACCGACCACAGGGAGTAGCCGAAGCGGGTGGCGCGCTCGGCGCCCTGGACGCGGATGAAGCGGGTGCCGGGTGCGTCCATCCGGACGGTCTCGTGCCCGCCCCGGCCGTCGGAGACGGTGGCCGCGGTGCGCCAGGTGCGGCCGTCGGCCGAGACCTGGACGCGGTAGCGGGTGGCGTACGCGTCCTGCCAGTGCAGATCGAGCCGGCCGACCCGGGCCGGGCGGGCGAGCTCCAGCTGCAGCCAGGCGCCGTCGTCGGCGGGGGAGGACCAGCGGGTGGCGGGGTCGCCGTCGATCGCGGCCGAGGCCGGGAAGTCGGCGGTCTCGTCGGCCGACGACGTGGCCTTCGCGCCGTCCGCGCGGGCCAGGTCGGGGCCGCCGGTGGGCGGGAAGGCCCGTACGGTCAGCACGCTCTCCTGGTCGCCGAAGCGCACCGGGACGGTGAAGGTCCCCGCTTTGGTTCCGTCCGGGATCGAAACCTCGATCCGGGCGGTCGCGGTGCTCCCGCGCCGGGCCGTCACCGCCTTGTCGGCCTTGACGCGGACGCCGCGCGGGGCGTGGACGGTCAGCTTGCCGTGGATGTCCTCGGGGCGGCGCGGGGTGACGCGGGCCTCGACGACGACGGCGCTGCCGCCGGTCTCCGCGTCGACGGCGTCCCGGGACAGATGCAGCTCCGCGGCCGGGGTGTCGCCGAACCACGGGGTGATCTCGTGCACGTCGGGCGGTGTCGTGCCCGCCTCCCACGCGAGCCGTAGCGCGTCGGCCCGTATGCCCCGGCCGGCGAGCTGGGTCCAGCCGCTGCCGGAGACCGCGCCGAGCTTCCGCCAGCCCTCGTCCGGGACATGGGCCCAGACGGTGCCGGGCGAGGTGGCCGCGCGGCCGGTGAGCGCGGAGACGGCGGCGAGCGGGCGGGCGCGGTCGAAGCGCACCGTGACCGGGCCGGTGGCGGCCAGGGAGGTCGCCGCGTCGCCGTCGGCGGCGGCGCGCTGGGCCTTGGAGGTGTGCAGCGACCCGGCGTCCGCGCCGTCCAGGCCCGTCCAGGCGTCGGCCCGGGCGAGGGCTTCCTTCAGGAAGGGGCCCAGGACGCCCTTGCCCACCGTCACCCGGCTCTCGGCGATCTTCTCGTGCAGCTCCTGCACCGCGGTCCTGGCCGACCAGCTCGCCGAGCCGTCGCCGCGCGCCTGGGCGGTGAGCATATCCACAGCCCGCGCCCCGGCGTCGCCGTAGCGCCCCAACTGGTCCAGCCAGGGGCCCAGTTCGCCGCCCAGGGTCGTATCGAGCCGGTCGGGGGCGTCCCGCATCGTGGTGAAGGCCGAGCGCAGCCGGTCCGCCGCCCGGTCCAGCCGCCGCCCCTCGCCCTCGGCCAGCGCGGTCCAGAACGCCTCGATCAGCGGGCGCAGATACGCGGACTCCTCGCCGCCGAGGACCGAGGACGCGTCGTTTCCGGCGAGCGCGCGCAGCGCCGCGCGGGCGCGGGGATCGGGCCCGGCCAGGTCGTCGACGGCCGCCCGCCAGGACTCCTGGGGGCGGTAGCCGCGCGGGTTCCAGGCGAAGTCGGCGGCGGTGAACAGCGCGATGCGGGAGGCGGTCGGCTGCTCCATGGCGTTGGCGAGCAGCCCCGCGGACTGGGTGGCGACGGCCGGCTCCCGCCCGGTGTACGGGCCGAGGAAGACACGGTCCTGGGCGTAGTCGTTGACCGGGTAGTTGTCCATGGTGACCAGCGCGTGGCCGAACGCGGCGCGCGCACCGGCCAGTTCGCTCCCGGTGATGGTCTTGGGCACCACCCCGACGCCGGTCCAGGCGATCTCCACGCCGGGGTCGACCCGGTCGGCCAGGGCGCGCCGGAAGTCGGTGGTGCCGTCCTGGTAGTACTCGGTCGGCAGCAACGAGAGCGGGACGGCGTCCGGGTGGCGTGCGGCCAGGTGCTCGGCGACGGCGTTGGCGACCTCGGCCTGCGCCCTGGCCGCCGCCTCGGGACCGGACCCGTAGGCCTCGGCGTCCGCGCCGCAGTGCCACTCGCTGTAGCTGACGTCCTGGAACTGGAGTTGGAAGGCGCGCACCCCGAGCGCCCACATGGCGTCCACCTTGCGCAGCAGCGCCCTGCGGTCGTCGGCGGAGGAGAAACACAGCTCCTGGCCCGGGGAGACCGCCCAGCCGAGGGTGACGTGGTTGCGGCGGGCCCGGTCGGCCAGCTGCCGGAACTCCTCGCGCCGCTCGGCGGGGTACGGGTCACGCCAGCGGGCCTGGCGGTAGGGGTCGTCGCCGGGCGCGTACAGGTAGCGGTTCTGCTTCGTACGGCCCATGAAGTCGAGCTGGGCGAGCCGGTCCGGGTGGGACCAGGGCTCGCCGTAGAAGCCCTCGGTGGTGCCGCGCACGGTGGCGGCGGGCCAGTCGCGCACGGTCACCCCGGGGAAGCGGCCCGCGCCGTGCGCGGGCCGGACCAGGAGCTGGCGCAGCGTCTGGACGGCGTGGAAGAGGCCGTCCGGGCCGACGCCGGACAGCGCGACCGTCTCCACCCCGGCCGCCCGGCCGGTCGCCAGGCGGTAGCCGCCGGAGGGCAGATCGCCGCGCTCGGGCGCGCCCAGGGCGCTCAGCGCGCTCAGCGCGCCCCTCCCGCCGACGCGCACCACCAGTCCGTCCGCCGGCGGCATGCCCTTGGGGACGGGCTCGGTGGCCTCGTTGACGATGTGCGCCCCGGCGTCGTGCAGCAGGGCGCGCAGCGCGTCCAGCGCGTACGGGTCGGAGTCGGCGTCGGCGACGAGCGTGACCTCTTTGCTCACGCTCACGCCGGATCCCTGGGCGCGCAGCGACTGAGGGCGCGGCCATACGGGCGGCAGGCCGCCGTCGCTCTCGCGGTCCGTCGTCGCGGCGCCGGGGGCTCCGTGGTCCCCGGGTGCGGCGGCCGCGCCCGGCGCGCCGCCCAGCAGTCCGCCGATGACGGCGGCGGCCATGGCCGTGGCGCCGGCCGCCCTCGATGTTCGACCTCGGCTTCCCCGCAGCTGCACGGGCTTCTCCTCGATACGGACTGGTGGTTCGCCTAGGTGTAGCCCTGGTAGGCGCGAGCCCACCATCGCGCGCGTGAGGGTGTCAACGGCGGTGCCCGAAGTGCCGGTAATGCCAGGTGTGGGATGTGGCGAGATGAGTACTTCGGCGGGGCGGGGGCGCGTCGCCGGGGTGGTCCGAGGTGGCTGGGAGCGCACCATGGCTGGTGAAAGTCTGACGCCGGAATGTCGGGTTGGTCAGTAAGCTATGTGCCTCGGACCCCTTGTGACCGTGAAATCGTCTGCTTCAGGGGATGTGACCTGAGGCACGTCCGGGGGCCGGTTACGTCTGCGACCGCCTCCAGTGGGTAGGCCTGCCCTGTCCCACTGCCGACACCCCACGGAGGCCCGTGTGGCCGCGTCAGCTCAGCTTCTGCTCTCTGCTCAGTCCAAACCTGTGACCGAGACCGCATCCGGACCGGGGGAGCCCGACCCGTTCGCCGGGGTCTCCCACCCCGACTGCGGCCTGTGCGGCCTGGAGGGATCCGGCTCCGGTCTGCACGCGGAGGCGCCGCTCACCAGTGAGCCCGCGCCCATCGACATCGCCCCCCTGACCAGCGAGCCCCCGCTCGCCGCCGAACTGCCGCTGACCAGCGAGCCGACCACCGCCGCGTACGGCGCCGGAGCGGGCATGGGGCCGATGGAGTTCTGAATGGAGTCCTGATGGGCAGAGCGCTCCTCGCCGAGCTGCACGGCGTCGCCACCTCCTACGAGCCCGCCCCCGGCCACACCGTGCGGGTGCCCGACGACACCGTCGTCGCTGTGCTCGCCGCGCTCGGCGTGGACGCCTCGACCCCCCACTCCGTACAGACCGCCCTGGAGCGGCACGAGCGCGAGGAGCGCACCCGGCTGCTGCCGCCCTGCCTGGTGGTGCGCCCCGGCCGGCCGCCACGGCTGCGGCTGCCGGAGGGCACCGTGCTGCGGGTCGAGCCCGAGAACGGCGCCGGCGCGGCGCTCGACTGGCGGCCCGCGGCCGACGGCCCGGCGGCCTCCGCGCTCCCCCTGGGCCGCCACACCGTGCGCGCCCACGCCCCCGATGGCGGCTCGGCCACCGCCACCCTGATCGTCGCCCCCGACCGGATGCCGGCGCCCTCGGCGCGCAGCCACGGCTTCCTCGTCCAGCTGTACTCCCTGCTGTCCGCGCGCTCCTGGGGGATGGGCGACCTCGGCGACCTGGCCGATCTCGCCGCCTGGTCGGGCCGGGCGCTGGGCGCCGGGTTCGTCCAGCTCAACCCGTTGCACGCGGCCGTGCCCGGCACGCCGGCCGAGCCCACCGACCCCTCCCCGTACCGCCCCTCCTCGCGCCGCTTCCCCGACCCGGTGCATCTGCGGGTCGAGGATGTGCCCGAGTACGCCCAGCTGCGCGGCCCCGCGCGCGACCGCGTCGACCAGCTGCTGGAGCGGGCCGCCGGCTTACGCACCGCCGTGCTCCAGGAGGGCGCGCTGATCGACCGGGACGCGGTGTGGGCGCTCAAACGGGAGGCCCTGGAGCTGGTGCGGACCGTGCCGCTGAGCCCCGGCCGGCGGGCCGCCTACTGCGACTTCCTCGCCGAGTGCGGCCAGGCCCTCGAGGACCACGCGATCTGGAGCGCGCTCGCCGAGATCCACGGCCCCGCCTGGCGCGCCTGGCCGGGCGGCCTGGCCGACCCCCGGTCCGCCGCGGTGGCCCGCGCCCGGGGCGAGCACCTGGACCGGGCCGACTTCCACTGCTGGCTCGCCTGGCTGACGGACGGGCAGCTGGCCGCCGCCCAGCGCGCCGCGCTCGACGCCGGGATGGCCATCGGCCTGGTGCACGACCTGGCGGTCGGGGTGCATCCGTCGGGCGCCGACGCCTGGGCGCTGCGGGACGTCTTCGCGTCCGGGATGTCCATCGGCGCTCCGCCCGACGCGTTCAACTCCCGCGGTCAGGACTGGGGGCTGCCGCCGTGGCGGCCGGACGCCCTGGCCGCCACGGGCTACGCCGCCTACCGGGACCTGCTGCGCGGGCTGTTGCGGCACGCGGGCGCGCTGCGCATCGACCATGTGATGGGCCTGTTCCGGCTGTGGTGGGTGCCGGAGGGGCGGGAGCCGACGGAGGGCTGTTACGTCCGCTACGACGCGGAGGCCATGCTCGGCGTGCTCGCCCTGGAGGCGCACCGCGCGGGGGCGGCGGTCATCGGCGAGGACCTGGGGACGGTGGAGCCGGGCGTGCGGGAGGCGCTGGCCGCGCGGGGGGTGCTGGGCACGTCGGTGCTGTGGTTCGAGCGGAACTACAACGGCGGGGGCGGTGGGGACGGCGACGCCGGCGAGGACGGCGAGACCAGCGGGGTCAGCGGGAGTGACGACCCCAGCGGAAACGGCGAGGCCGGCGAGGTCAGCGGGCCCGGCGGGGGCGACGCGAGTGAGCGGCCCAGGGGCGCCGCGCCCACCCGCGCCCGGCCGCTGATGCCCGAGGAGTGGCGCGTCGACTGTCTGGCCACCGTCACCACCCACGACCTGCCGAGCACCGCCGCCCGGCTCACCGGCGACCATGTCGAGCTGCGCCACCGGCTCGGCCTGCTCGCCCGCCCGCTCGCGCTCGAGCGGGCCGCGGACGCGGTGGAGCTCGCGGAGTGGCTGGCGCTGCTGGGGCGGCTGGGGATGCTGCCGGAGGGGCCGGGCGACGAGGAGGCGGCCGTCAAGGCGGTCCACCGCTTTCTGCTGCGCACCCCGGCGAAGCTGGTCGGCGTGTGGCTGCCGGACACGGTGGGGGACCGGCGCCCGCAGAACCTGCCCGGGACCTGGGACGAGTATCCGAACTGGCGGCTGCCCATCGCGGACGCGGCCGGCCGTCCCGTATCGCTGGAGGACCTGGTGGTCTCGCCGCGGCTGCACGCCCTGATGGGAGAGGTGGCGAGGGTGGCGCGGCGCGGGGGCGGGCCCGGAGAGACCGGGGAGACGGGGGAGACGGGGCCTGGGAGCCGGGGCAAGCCCACCCCGGGCACGCGGGGCGCGAGGGCGTCCGATACCGTGAGTCCGTGAGCAACAAGGTCAAAAAGAACGCCGTTCGCGCCGGTGCCGTCATCGCCGCGACGACGGCGATGCTGATGGTGTCGTCCCCCGCGTTCGCGTTCCGCGACGACGGTGACGACCCGGGTCCGGGCCTGAGCGTCGCCGAGACGCTGGGCCTCTATGTGGTCGCTCCCATCGTGCTGTTCGTCGTGATCGCCGGTCTGGTGATGCTCGGCGACAAGACGCGCAAGCGCAGTGACTGACGCGACCTGATACGAACTGACACAGAGGACGCCGTGACGAGGGCGCCCCCGGCTGGAGGCCGGCGGGCGCCCTCGTCACGTTTTCCCGCCGTTTCCCACGCGTCTCCCCAAGCGGTTTCCCGGTGCGTCTTTCAGGCGCTTTCCCACGCCTTTTCCCGGTGCGTGCCCGGCCGTTTATTTTCGCTTTAACCTACGGTGTCGTAACCTACGGAGCCGTAAGTCAAACCTACGGCCCCGTAGGTTACGCATCGCACGATGTCCCCAGGAGCCCCCTGTGACCCTTGCCCCCACTCGCCGTCACGGTCAGGCCGTATGGAGCGACAGCCGCCTGCTGTACGCGCTCGAAGAGGTCGTCGAAGTGGAGCTCAACCGGCATCTGAAGGCCGCCAAGGAGTGGATGCCGCACGAGTACGTGCCGTGGAGCGACGGCCGCAACTTCGACGGCGTGATGGGCGGCGAGGCATGGGCGCCCGAACAGTCCAAGGTCACCGACGTGGGCCGGATCGCGCTCGTGGTCAATCTGCTCACCGAGGACAACCTGCCCAGCTACCACCACGAGATCGCCACGCTCTTCGGCCGCGACGGCGCGTGGGGCACCTGGGTGCACCGGTGGACGGCGGAGGAGGGCCGGCACGGCATCGTCATGCGTGACTACCTGCTGACCAGCCGCGCGGTCGACCCGGTCGAGCTGGAGCGGTTCCGGATGAGCCACATGTCCGAGGGGTTCCAGTCCGACAACAGGCACAGCATGCTGCACTCCGTCGCGTACGTGGCCTTCCAGGAGCTTGCCACCCGCGTATCCCACCGCAACACCGGCCACCACTCCGGCGACCCGGTCTGCGACCGGATGCTGGCCCGCATCGCGACCGACGAGAACCTGCACATGGTCTTCTACCGGAATCTGCTGGCGAAGGCGTTTGAACTGGCGCCCGACCAGACCATGAGCGCCGTCCGCGATGTGGTGGTCGATTTCCGCATGCCGGGCCACGGCATTCCCGGGTTCGAGCGGGCCGCGGCGCAGATGGCCATCGGCGGCATCTACAACCTGCGCATCCACCACGACGACGTGCTGCAGCCCGTGCTGCGCTTCCTCAAGGTGCTGGAGATCTCCGGGCTCACGGGCGAGGGGCTGAAGGCGCAGGAGGAGCTGGGGCTGTACATGGGGGGCCTGGACGCCCAGGCCACCAAGTTCGACGAGCGGCGCGAGGCCATGCTCGCCCGCCGCGCGGCCCGCGCCGACCGCGTCTGAGCAACGGGACCGGACGCGGCGGACCAGACGCGCGGGACCGGACGCGGCGGACCAGACGCTAGGGACCAGACGCGCGGGACCAGATACGAGGGCGCCCCGGACCGGCCCGGTCCGGGGCGCCCTCGTACGTGCCGTCAGCCCGCCGCGGCAGCGTCCGCCGCCTGGGCCCGAAGCGCACGCTCGACGCCCGCGCGGCACTCGGTGACCAGGCGCCGCAGCGCCGCGCTGGGCTCGGCGGAGGCCAGCCAGGCGTCGGTCGCGTCCAGAGTCGCCTGCGAGATCTGGACGGTCGGGTAGAGGCCGATCACGATCTGCTGCGCCATCTCGTGGCTGCGGCCCTCCCACACGCCCTTGACCGCGGCGAAGTACTTCTCGGTGTACGGGGCCAGCAGCTCGCGCTGGTCGCTCTGGACGAAGCCGCGGATCACGGCCTCCTGCACCGCGTTCGGCAGCTTGTCGGACTCCACGACCGACGCCCACGCCTCGGCCTTCGCCTCCGGCGTCGGCCGCGCGGCGCGTGCGGTGGCCGCGTGGCGCTCGCCCGCCGAGGTGCGGTCCCGCTCCAGCTCCGCGTCGACCGAGGCCCCGTCGGCCCGGCCGGTCGCGGCCAGCCGCTCCAGGAACACCCAGCGCAGCTCGGTGTCGACGGCCAGGCCCTCGATGGTCTCGGTGCCCGCCAGCAGCCCCGCCAGCAGGTCGAGCTGTGCGTCGGTGCGGGCGGTGTCCGCGAAGGCCCGCGCCCAGGCCAGCTGGTGGTCGCTGCCGGGGGCGGCGGCCCGCAGGTGGTCCACGGTGGCCTCGGTCCACCGCGCCAGGCCGCTCTCGCGCCAGTCGGGGGCCGCGTACAGGTCGAGGGCCAGCTTGACCTGGCGCTGCAGCGACTGGACGACGCCGATGTCCGACTCCTTGGCGATACCGGACAGCACCAGGGAGAGGTAGTCGCGGGTGGCCAGCTCGCCGTCGCGGGTCATGTCCCAGGCCGAGGCCCAGCACAGGGCGCGCGGCAGGGAGGCCTCGAAGTCGCCCAGGTGCTCGGTGACCACGGCCAGCGAGTCCGGGTCCAGGCGCACCTTCGCGTACGACAGGTCGTCGTCGTTGAGCAGGATGACGGCCGGGCGCTTGCGGCCGGCCAGGGTGGCCACGGGGGTCAGCTCGCCGTCCACGTCGACCTCGATCCGCTCGCCGCGCACCAGCTTGCCGGTGGCGTCGACGTCGTACAGGCCGATCGCGATGCGGTGCGGGCGCAGCAGAGGCTCGCCCTTGGCGCCGGGGGGCAGGGCCGGGGCCTCCTGCCGCACCGCGAAGGAGGTGATGGTGCCGGAGGCGTCGGTTTCGATCTCCGGGCGCAGGATGTTGATCCCCGCCGTCTCCAGCCACGCCTTCGACCAGGTCTTCAGGTCCCGGCCGCTGGTCTCCTCGAGCGCGCCGAGCAGGTCGGACAGGCGGGTGTTCTTGTAGGCGTGGCGCTTGAAGTACGCCTGTACGCCCTTGAAGAACTCCTCCTCGCCGACGTAGGCGACCAGCTGCTTGAGGACGGAGGCGCCCTTGGCGTAGGTGATGCCGTCGAAGTTGACCATGACGTCGTCCAGGTCGCGGATCTCGGCCATGATCGGGTGGGTGGAGGGCAGCTGGTCCTGCCGGTAGGCCCAGGTCTTCATCGAGTTGGCGAAGGTGGTCCAGGCGTGCGGCCACCTGCTGCCGGGCGCGGACGCCTGGCAGGCGATGGAGGTGAAGGTGGCGAACGACTCGTTCAGCCACAGGTCGTTCCACCACTCCATGGTCACCAGGTCGCCGAACCACATGTGGGCCAGCTCGTGGAGGATGGTCTCCGCCCGCGTCTCGTAGGCCGCGTCCGTGACCTTGGAGCGGAAGACGTACTGGTCGCGGATGGTGACCGCGCCCGCGTTCTCCATCGCGCCCGCGTTGAACTCGGGCACGAACAGCTGGTCGTACTTGGCGAAGGGGTAGGCGTAGTCGAACTTCTCCTGGAACCAGTCGAAGCCCTGCCGGGTCACCTCGAAGATCGCGTCCGAGTCCAGGAACTCGGCGAGCGAGGGACGGCAGTAGATGCCCAGCGGCACCGACCGCCCCTCGCCCTCCCAGCTGCTGTGCACGCTGTGGTACGGGCCCGCGATCAGCGCGGTGATGTACGTCGAGATGCGCGGCGTCGGCTCGAAGCGCCAGACGTTGTCCTTGGGCTCGGGCGCCGGCGAGTTGGAGATCACCGTCCAGCCCTCGGGAGCCGTCACCGTGAACTGGAACGTGGCCTTCAGGTCCGGCTGCTCGAAGCTGGCGAACACCCGGCGCGCGTCCGGCACCTCGAACTGCGTGTAGAGGTAGGCCTGCTGGTCGACCGGGTCCACGAAGCGGTGCAGGCCCTCGCCGGTGTTGGTGTACGCGCAGTCCGCGACGACCCGCAGCTCGTTGCGCCCCTCCTGCAGGCCGCTCAGCGCGATCCGGGAGTCCGCGAAGACCTCGGCCGCGTCCAGCTCGTACCCGTTGAGCACCACCTGGTGCACGGTGGGCGCGACCAGGTCGATGAAGGAGTCGCCCGCCTCCGCCGAATCGAAGCGCACTGAGGTGACCGACCGGAAGGTGCCGCCCTCCTGGGCGCCGGAGAGATCGAGCTCGATCTCGTACGAGTCGACGCTGAGCAGCCGCGCCCGCCGCTGCGCCTCTTCGCGGGTCAGGTTCGTTCCAGGCACCTGGGCATCTCCTTCGAATACGACGTTTCGGCCATCCTTCCACGCAAGGCCCCTCCGCCGCCCGCGGTAATCGCCCGGCGCCGCGGGGCGCCACCGTCAGGTGCCCGGAACGGTGACGCGCACCGGGCCGAGGGGGCGCCGGCTCAGCTGAGCTCGGCCGCCACCAGTTCGGCGATCTGGACCGCGTTGAGCGCGGCCCCCTTGCGGAGGTTGTCGTTGGACAGGAAGAGCGCGAGGCCGTTGTCGACCGTCTCGTCCACGCGGATACGACCCACGAAGCTGGCGTCCTTGCCCGCCGCCTGCAGCGGGGTCGGGATCTCCGAGAGCTCGACGCCGGGGGCCCCGGCCAGCAGCTCGTAGGCGCGCGCCACGCTCAGCGGACGGGCGAAGCGGGCGTTGACCTGAAGCGAGTGGCCGGTGAAGACGGGGACGCGGACGCAGGTGCCGGAGACCTTCAGCTCGGGGATGCCGAGGATCTTGCGGGACTCGTTGCGGAGCTTGTGCTCCTCGTCGGTCTCGAAGCGGCCGTCGTCGACGAGGTTGCCCGCGAACGGCAGCACATTGAAGGCGATGGGGCGCTTGTAGACGGCGGGCTCGGGGAACTCCACGGCGGACCCGTCGTGGGTCAGCGCGGTCGCGCCGTCGATGACCTTGCGGGCCTGGCCGTCCAGCTCCTCCACCCCGGACAGGCCGGAGCCGGACACGGCCTGGTAGGTGGTGGCGACCAGGGCGGTCAGCCCCGCCTCCTCGTGCAGCGGGCGCAGCACCGGCATGGCGGCCATGGTGGTGCAGTTCGGGTTGGCGATGATGCCCTTGGGGCGGTGAGCGGCGGCGTCCGGGTTGACCTCGGAGACCACCAGCGGCACCTCGGGGTCCATCCGCCAGGCGGAGGAGTTGTCGATCACCACGGCGCCGGCCGCGGCGACCTTGGGCGCCAGCGCCCGGGAGGTGGCTCCGCCCGCGGAGAACAGGGCGATGTCCAGCCGGGAGTAGTCGGCGGTGGCCGCGTCCTCGACGGAGATCTCGGTGTCCTGCCAGGGGAGCGTGCGCCCGGCGGAGCGGGCCGAGGCGAACAGCCGCAGCTCCTCGACCGGGAAGTCCCGCTCCGCGAGGATCTTCCGCATGACCCCGCCGACCTGGCCGGTGGCTCCGACGATTCCGATCCTCACGACGCGCTCCTTCACGTTCTGTGCCTGCTGCTGGGTGGCCGGCGTGCCTCCCATCATGCGGGTGGCCCGGGTGACCTTGTCCAATCCATTCTCCGGTCCGTTGTCCGGATGCCTGGGACGGTTCATTGTCCAGTGCCTGGGGCGGGCCCGCGCCGGGCGTGGGCCGCGCACACACCGCGCGTGCCCCATTCCGAAGTTCTGTGGGCGTTCCCAGGCCCGGTGAACTCCGGGTGAGCGGCGGGATTCCGGCGGCGTAGTGCGGGATGACCGTTTGCTGCCGCCAAGATCCACGTGCGTATTTCGGCGGCGGGCGTTGCCGCATCGTTAACTCGCAGGCCATCCCCGCTGCCAACGATCCGAGGTGACAGGGCAGCTCGCTGCCCGACCGCTGCCGCGCATCCACTCGGGGAGATCCCGCATGTCCCGCATACGGTCCGCCGCCCACGCCGCCCTCGACCGCCGCACCCTCCTGGTCGCCGCCGCCTCCGCCAGTGCCGCGACGGGCCTCGGGCTCGCCTTCGGGCCCGGCAGCGGCTCGGCGACCGCCTCGCAGCCGCCCCAGGTGCGCGCCGCCGCCCGCAGGGTCGTCAGCGCCCCCGCGCTCCCCTCGAAGGCCGGCACCACGCTGGAGACCTTCTCCGCCCCGCGCGGCAGCGGCCCCTACCGCCGGCTCGGCGACGGCCCGGCCTGGGCCCGTACCGTACGCACCGAGCTCGCCGGGGCCAAGGGCGGCCGGGAGGACCGGCGCACCACGCTCGCCTCCTTCGTGCAGCTCACGGATCTGCACCTGACCGATGTGCAGCACCCGCTGCGCTACGAGTTCCTGCGCGCCGGGCGGCCGGGCGCCTGGCGGCCCCACGAGGCGCTGACCGTGGTCGGCGCCGCGTCCCTCATCGAGCGGGTCAACGGGCTGCGCGGCGGTCCCGCCACCGGCTCCCCGCTCTCCTTCGTCATGACCACGGGCGACAACACCGACAACAACGCCCGGATCGAGCTGGACTGGTTCCTGGGCGTGATGAACGGCGGCCGGATCACCCCCAACACGGGCGACCCGCGCCGCTACGAGGGCGTGCAGAACAGCGGGCTCAAGGCGTTCTGGCACCCGGAGAGCGCGCTGCGCGACGCCGACAAGCAGCTCGGCTTCCCGCACATCGACGGCTTCCTCGAGGCCGCGCTGCGCACCGTCAACAGCCCCGGGCTGCGGCTGCCGTGGTACTCGACCATCGGCAACCACGACGACCTGTCCGGCGGCGTCTACTCCTTCGGCGGCTCCTACTTCGCGGACCTCGCCACCGGCAGCCGCAAGCTCCAGATCATCCCGGCCGCCGAGGCCAAGGAGCGCTTCAAGGACGAGCGCAAGGGCGGCGACCCCACGGGCAAGGTCATGAAGGAGCTGCTGCGCGCGCACGCGAAGGACATGCGCACCGTCACGCCCGACGAGCGCCGCGCGCCCTTCTCCCAGCGCGACTTCGTCGCAGCCCACCTGGACCCCGCCCACACCGGGCCCGGCCCGGTCGGCCACGGCTACACCAAGGCCAACCTCGACGAGGGCACCTGCTACTACTCGTTCCGGATATCCGACGGCCTCCTCGGCATCAGCCTGGACACCACCGACCCGGGCGGCCACTACACCGGTTCGCTGGGCACCGCCCAGCTGCGCTGGCTGGAGCGGACGCTGAAGGCCCACAAGGACGACCGGATCCTGGTCTTCAGCCACCACTACAGCCGCAGCATGGACAACCTGAACCGCGACCCGGCCCGCCCGCGCGAGGCCCGGCACGGCGGCGACGAGATCGTGGCCCTCTTCCAGCGCCACCCCCAGGTGCTGGCGTGGATCAACGGCCACAGCCACAAGAACGAGATCACCCCGCGCTCCACCTTCTGGGAGATCACCACCGCCTCGCACGTGGACTTCCCCCAGCTGGCCCGGGTGATCGAGGTCGTGGACAACCACGACGGCACGCTGTCGCTGTTCACCACCCTCGTCGAGTCGGCCGCGCCGCGCCGCGCGGACCACTCCGACCTGTCCCAGACCGGCCTCGCCGCGCTCTACCGCGAGCTGTCCTACAACGCCCCGGGGCGCAGCCAGGCCCTGGCGGGCGACGCGGGCGACCGCAACACCGAGCTGCTGCTGCGCAAGCCGTGACCTGACGCCCCGCGGCCCGCGCCCCGGCGCAGCCGCTCATCCGGCCCGTCGCTCATCCGGCCGGTCGCTCATCCGGCCGGTCGCTCATCCGGCCCGTCGCTCATCTGGGCCGGATCACGACGTAGGGCGCGGGCACGCGGTCGACGGACGCGATCAGCGCGGTGCGGACCACCGCGGCCTGCGCGTCCAGGGACTCGCGGAGCTTCTTGGGGGTGACGCGCACGACCGTGATGCCCAGCCGCTCCATGTGCTCGCCGGCGGGGGTGAGGCCGCCCAGCGGGTCGTGCCCGCCGCCCTGGCGGGGGGTGCGCGCGTCGATCTCCAGCGCCACGGCCTGCAGCGGCCAGTACGCGTCCACCCCGGCCAGCAGGGAGCCGCCGGGCAGCCGCAGCTCCACGTTCCACAGCGGCTCGGGCAGGGAGTGTCCGCGCACCATGTTGTACAGCAGGGCCTCGGCCATGGTCCGCCCCTCCGCCAGCAGCGCGTCGACGGCGTCGACGACATGCGGCCGGGACAGCAGCCGGGCCCGGCTCAGCTCCCGTACGACGGACGACGCCTCGCAGTGCCCGTGCCGTACGGCCTCGATGAGCAGCCGGCGGACGGCCGGGGCGTCGGACAGCCGGGCCACCGCGTCGGCGAGGGCGCGGGAGGCGGGGGCGGTCGGCAGACCGGTGATCTGCCGGGGCCGGGGCAGGGCGGCGGCGCGGACGAAGCGCACATAGCCGGCCCCGCGCAGCCGTCGTGCGCGCGGTACGAGCACGTCGACGCGGTCCAGGGCGCGCAGCGAGGGGGCGGCGGAGAAGCGGTGCAGGGCCAGCGCCGCCAGCCCGGTGATCATCGCCTCGCCGTACGGCCCGCCCGCCCCGGGCGCCGGCACGGTGCCCTGCGGGTGGTCCGGGCGCTCCCGGCTCGCGGTGTACAGGAGCGCCGCGTGCAGCCGCTCCTCGCCGGTGGCGGGGCCGGGATGGAGCAGATGGACGCCCGGCAGGATCCGCTGCCAGGGGCCGCCGGGGCGGCAGCGCTCGGCGGCCTCGGCCGCCGTCACGCCGTGCTCACGGAGCTGACGGCTCGTCAGGACGCTGCGCCCGCCGCCCGGGAGGTGGTGCAGCGGGCGGGGCGAGAGCGGGGTGTCGGAGTTCATGACCCCGCCATTCCCGGGCCCGCCCGGCCCGCTAACCGCTGTTACACACTCGTCGACAAATACGGACAACACTGCCCTAAAGTACGGGCGTTCGAGTGCCGAAAACACCTGATCCGCCGACAACGACCCCCTGCCGGCGAGCGGCGCCGACGGCGACCCGTCAGACGGCCGAGCGGGCATCGCACTCCTGTGCGCGCAGCGCCCGCGCGAGATCGTCCCGCGCCTCCAGGACCAGCCGGCGCAGCGCGGGCGCCGCGTCCGGGTGGCCGGCCAGCCAGGCGTCGGCCGCCTCCAGGGTCCTGGCGTCGCCCTGCGCGGGGAACAGGCCGCGGACGATCGACATGGCGATCTCGATCGACCGCTCCCGCCACACCCGCTCGATGACGGCGAAGTACCGGTCCTCGTACGGCGCGAGCAGCTCCGCCTGCGAGGGCTGGGCGAACCCCGCGATGGTGGCCTCCACCAGCGCGTTGGACAGCGCGTCCGACTCCACGACCGACGCCCACGCCTCCGCCTTGACCTCGGCCGACGGCCGGGCGGCCAGGCAGCGCACCTGGTGGCGCTTGCCGGAGGCGGTGTCGTCGCGGGCCAGCTCCGCCGCGATCAGCGACGCGCCGGCCGCTCCCTGGGCGGCGAGGGAGGCCAGGAACGTCCAGCGCAGCTCCTGGTCGACATCCAGCCCATCGATCCGGGCCGTGCCGTCCAGCAGCCCCAGCAGCACCCGCTGGTCCAGGTCGGTGGCGGCGGTCTGGGCGAAGAACCGCGACCAGGCCAGCTGATGGCCGCTGCCCGGCGCGGCCAGCCGCAGCTCGCGCAGCGCGCCCTCGGCGACCCGCAGGCCGCCCTCCTCGCGCCAGTCGGGCGCCGCGTAGTGCTGGAGCGCGGACTGGGCCCACGCCTGGACCATCTGCACCACGCCGATGTCGGTCTCCGCCCCGCCGAAGCGCTCCACCAGGTCCAGGAAGTCACGGGCGGGCATCAGCGCGTCCCTCGTGAGATTCCACAGGGCGGACCAGCACAGCGCCCGCGCGAGGGGGTCGGTCAGCTCGCCCAGGTGGGCGCGCAGGGTGTCCAGCGAGGCCTCGTCGAAGCGGACCTTGCAGTACGTCAGGTCGTCGTCGTTGACCAGGATCAGATCGGGCCGCTCGGCCCCGGTCAGCTCGGCCACCACCGTACGGGGGCCGTCCACGTCGACCTCGGCCCGGGCGTAGCGCACCAGCGCGCTGGGCTCGCCCGCCGCGGCGCCGGCCCGGCGGTAGAGGCCGACGGCGACCCGGTGCGGGCGCAGGGTCGGATGCTCGGCGGAGGCGGCCTCCTGGACGATCGACAGCTCGGTGATGTGGCCGGCCGCGTCATAGGTGGCCTGGGGGGTGAGCACATTGACCCCGGCCGTCTCCAGCCAGGCCCGGGACCAGGAAGCCATGTCCCGGCCGGAGGTCTCGGTCAGCACCGACAGCAGGTCGGCCAGGCGCGTATTGCCGTACGCATGGCGCTTGAAGTAGCGGCGCGCGCCCTCCAGGAAGGCGTCCCGCCCGGCGTAGGCCACCAGCTGCTTGAGGACGGAGGCGCCCTTGGCGTAGGTGATCCCGTCGAAGTTGAGCTTGGCGTCCTCCAGGTCGCGGATGTCGGCCGTGACCGGGTGGGTGGACGGCAGCTGGTCGGCGCGGTAGGCCCAGGCCTTGCGGCGGTTGGCGAAGGTGATCCAGCCGTCGGTGAAGCGGGTCGACTCGACGAGCGAGAAGGCGCCCATGAAGTCCGCGAAGGACTCCTTGAGCCACAGGTCGTCCCACCACTCCATGGTGACCAGGTCGCCGAACCACATGTGGGCCATCTCGTGGAGGATCACATTGGCCCGGTGCTCGTACGAGGCCTGGGTGACCTTTCCGCGGAAGATGAACTCCTCGCGGAAGGTCACACAGCCCGGGTTCTCCATCGCGCCCAGGTTGTACTCGGGCACGAACGCCTGGTCGTACTTCCCGAAGGGGTACGGATAGTCGAAGTGGTCGTGGAAGAAGTCCAGGCCCTGCTTGGTGACGGTGAAGACGTCGTCCGCGTCGAAGTGTTTGGCCAGCGAGGCGCGGCACAGGGCGCCCAGCGGGATCTCCAGGGTGGAGCCGTCCGGCAGGGTGCGGCTGTAGTCGTCCCGCTCGTAGTGGTACGGACCGGCGACGACCGCCGTGATGTACGTGGAGATCGGCTCGGTAGGCGCGAAACGGGTGGTGGCGAACCCGTCACCCGCGCCCCACGGCTCGCATTCCGCCACCGCGCCGTTGCTGAGCACCGTCCAGTCCTGCGGGGCGGTCACCGAGAAGGTGAACCGGGCCTTGAGGTCGGGCTGCTCGAAGTTCGCGAAGACGCGGCGGGCGTCGGCCGGCTCGTACTGCGTGTAGAGATAGACCTGGCCGTCCTCGGGGTCGACAAAGCGGTGCAGCCCCTCGCCGGTCCTGCTGTAGGCGCACTGCGCGTCCACCACCAGCTCGTTCTCCGCGGCGAGGGAGTCGAGGGCGATCCGCGCGCCGTCGAAGACGGTCTCGGGGTCGAGCTCCCGGCCGTTCAGCCGCACGGCGGTGACCCGCGGCGCGAGCAGATCGGCGAAGGACGCGGCCCCGGGCTCGGCGCAGCGGAAGCGCAGCGTGGTCGTCGAGCGGAAGGTGCGCGGTCCGGTGCCGGTGTGCTCGGCGACCGCGGACCGCAGGTCGAGCGCCACCTCGTACGAGTCCACGGTCAGCAGCCGCGCGCGCTCGCGGGCCTCGTCACGGGTCAGGTTCTCGCCGGGCAAGACGCGGCTCCCTCGTCATCGTCTCGAATATCGGACATTGAGCATGCGAAATCATGTCACGCGGCACTGACAACGGGAATCGGGGAATGGCCGCCACGCCCGGCCGTGTTTCCTGGAACACATCTGGAACACATAGCGCTTTTCCACAGCTGTCCGTTCGAGGAGAGATCGTGACCGAAACCGCCAAGACTCCTGCTGATTTCTGGTTTGACCCGCTGTGTCCCTGGGCCTGGATGACCTCGCGCTGGATGCTGGAGGTGGAGAAGGTCCGCCCGGTCGAGGTGCGCTGGCACGTGATGAGTCTGGCCGTGCTCAACGAGCCCAGGGCCGACGAACTGCCCGAGCAGTACCGCGAGCTGATGAAGACCGCCTGGGGCCCGGTCCGGGTCTGCATCGCCGCCGAGCAGAAGCACGGCAGCGAGGTCCTCGGCCGGCTCTACACCGCTCTCGGCACCCGCTTCCACAACCAGGGCCTGGAGAAGAACCGCGAGACGATCGTCGCCGCCCTGGAGGAAGCCGGACTGCCCGCCGACCTCGCGGACGCCGCCGACTCCGACGCGTACGACACCGAGCTGCGCGCCTCCCACAAGGAGGGCATCGACCTGGTCGGCCAGGACGTGGGCACCCCGGTCATCGCGGTCCCCGGCGCGGACGGCGAGCAGGTCGCCTTCTTCGGCCCGGTCGTGACCCCCGCCCCTAAGGGCGAGGCCGCCGCCCAGCTGTGGGACGGCACGCTGATGGTCGCCTCGATCCCCGGCTTCTACGAGATCAAGCGCACCCGCACGGTGGGCCCGATCTTCGACTGAGGCACAACCGAGGCACCCACGACGGACGGCAGAACCCACGACGGGCGGCGCCGGCGGAAGACCGCGGCGCCCCCTGAGGAGTAAACGGTGAAGGCCCCCGCGCGGCTTGGGTTCTAACGGTCCTCGCAACACCCGCGATCTGTGGGAGTTGCGAGGACCGTGGCCGTTGGACGCGATGATCTTGCGGGGTTGAGGGAGTGTTTCCTTGCGCGGCTGGATGCCGTGGGGAACGTGAGCGTGGTGGCGCGTGAGCTGGGAGTGAACCGGAACACCGCCTTCGGATGGGCCCGGAAGGCCGGACGGACCTCGGTGCGCCTGCCGCGGCGGCACCCCGGGCGCGACGAGTACGAGCGGCTTCGGGCCGCCGGTGTCGCACGCCGAGTGGCGGCCCGGAAGGTCGGTGTGAACGAGCGCACGGCCAAGGACTGGGACTGGGGCGTCAAGAAGAGCCGCACCACGCGCACTTACGCCGACGGCCGCCGTGTCGACTACACCACCGGGACCGTCACGATGAGCGGCGTGACCACAGCACCGGTGGGCCTACAAGCCCTGGAAAAGCA